>MNEA01000011.1 GCA_001917435.1 Acidobacteria bacterium 13_2_20CM_2_57_6 | reverse complement strand
CCATAGAACGCCGAATTTTGCCGAAGAAAAAAGATCCCGCCGCCGTCAGGCTTGGACGGAAGGGTGGGAAGGAGATCGCCAAGCGAGGCCCGAATACTTCAGGGAGTTGCAAGAGCACCCGACACGCTTCATTCCAGAGCTTCGATCTCGGGGTAAAGCGGAGAAGAAATGTTGAGCCGCGATACGCCTTTCCCCTTGAGATACGCGTCGAAAAAGCTGCGCAAGCAGTACGCGGTCATGGCAAGCTGGCGGCGTCCGTCGATACCGACAATTCCTAATATGCGGAGTGTCCGCAGCACGATATGGCTCTTCAGCAACGCTCCGTCGTCGCTGAAGAGAAAATGATTCGCGTGACGAATTTGTAAGAGCGCCCTTCCCTCCGGGGGCAGCCGATCGTAAATCGATCGGATATCAGCCATGATCTGGCCGCTCTCGGGGTCGGACTCGTGACCGTGGTCACTTAGAAGAAACAGGAATGGCCGATCGATCCCTGCTTGAATGACGCTACCATGTGGAGCGCCGTCCACATCGATGCCCGCCTTGCACCTGGAATCCTCGTGGCAAAACAGTGCCGCCGTCGCCCCGCCAAAGGAGTGCCCGAAGACTCCCACTCGCGTCATGTCGAGCCGTCCCGTGAACTTGCCGGACGCGTCCGAGGCATTCAGCTGCTCCAACCGATCCAGTACGAACGCGATATCCGCGGTCCACGCAGTCAGCAGCCTGTTCGCGCAACGGTCCCGCTCCTGGCCGGTTTTCTCTAGGCAGAGTTCCGGGTTGTTTTCCGGAATCCGTCTCATCACCCGCCCGTCAGGAAAAACGACACTAGAGGTGCGGTAGGGCGCATCGAAGCCCACGACAACGTAACCGTGACTGGATAGATCCTCGGCCAGTGTCGAGTAACTCCACGCAGCGGCGGATGCCCCGCCGCGCATGATCACCACCGGGTACGATCTCTGCTCCGGCGACAAATCGGACTCGCGAGTACTGTGCCCGTGAACCTTCGACAGATCTCGGGTTAGAAGTCGGAGCGGTCCTCCGGCGGGTCCAGCCGCCGCCCGCATCGAAGCGGGCAGATACTCGTCCACCGCAACAGATCGCACAGCCGCCGACGGGTACCACATCCAGATAAGGAGTTCCCGCTTGGTTCCTGGAACCGGCGCCAGCGTGTCCAGCTTCGTGTCGTCGGTCCAATCATAGATCGCGCGTCCAACCGCGAATGGTCCCGTGGGCGTCGGCAGTGTGATCTCGGTTCTCCGCTCCAGCCACAGCGATCCTAACAGCGCCGCGCTCCCGAGAACACCCAGCATCGCCAATACTGCGAAGCCTTTGAATATCCGGCGAGCCAGCCCCGGCCGCTTCATCGGTGCGTAGTCCATCAGAGCCCTCGCACCCCGTGACGTAGAGTGCAAATCAAAAGTACTTTACATTACAAAGTATTGTCAAGAAGGCTGTGCGGGCTCCGCTCCTCAGATGGAAATGAATTGGCTGGCTCGGCAGCACACTAAAGCTCGACACTCTGCATTCGCATCCGCCGAACGCCGGGCTAAGTGCGCTGACGTCGACGCGACAATCTCGCAGATAGTAGCGCCGGTATCGGGACGACTATGGCAATGAGCAGCAACGACGCTGGCGGGACAATCACGAATACGGGAACGGTCTTTGCCCCGAGCGGTCCCAACCCAATATCTCCATAAATGGCCAATGAGCCCAGCGCGACAACCAGCATCGCGCTATAGAGGGTCGCTCGGGTACTGACCGACCAACTCGTCGAAGCTATGTTAGTGACTACCAGGGCCACAAATGGTGATAGCACCCAGATCGCGAAGAGTGCCAAAAGGAGAGGCGGGGAATGCTTGCGCCGGCCCACTTGGAGCAGCAATCCAACCGAGCCTACGGCCCCAACCAGTGCTGCTATCAGGGCCACCCGTGCGTAAAAGGGCGAGCAACCCACCCGCTGGCTTTTCTCCGCTCCCTTGAGAAATCATCTCAACGTCCATTGCCGCTCATTTTTTCCGCAGGCTATGTGGACAGTTTTCATTGAAAGTATCACACGTCGTAGCGCCCTTCTTGCTCTTCACATTCCTTGGATTCTCGGCCCCCCTGGAAACTCACTCACAATCCTTCACCCTTATCACAAACTTCTCCAACTCCGATTCCTCTAGCAACAACCATCCGTCCAAGGTACAATCACCCCATTGCAATCGTGTCCGTGAAAACCCGGACATCGGGCGCAGTCGTCACGCACAGACCGCGCCAAGGACAACGCCGATGTTCGTCCCGCAAGTCGCTGTGCTCAATTAATCCGCCCCGGCGGATCTGACCTTCTCTCCCGTTTCATTGAACTGTCGCACCGCGCGAGCGCGCCCTGCATTTCTAGGAAGCGCACGCGCAGAACGTAAAGGTCTATGTCATTGGAACAAACTGCTGTCGCCGCTCCGCCACCCACGTTCTGGAGTTCCGTTCGCGAAGCTATTCGTGGCTCGCATCAAGACTTCACCGCCGGCAATCTCCATCGCGCCATTCTCCTGCTCGCCATTCCCATGGTTCTGGAAATGGTGCTGGAATCTCTTTTCGCAGTCGTCGACGTTTTTTGGGTCGGCCGTCTCGGCGCGGACGCCATCGCCACCGTCGGCCTCACCGAATCGCTCCTTAGCCTCGTCATGGCCATCGGCTTCGGCCTCAGCCTTTCCACCACCGCTATGGTCGCTCGCCGCATCGGCGAAAAAGATCCCGCCGGCGCGGCCGTTGCCGGCGTTCAAGCCATCGTCATTGGGCTCGCCATCGCTGCCCTTATTGGCGTTCCGTGTCTCTACTACGCTCCGGACTTGCTCCGCCTGATGGGCGCTTCCTCGCAAGTTGTTGCCGTGGGCTCCGGCTACGCCCGCATCGCGCTCGGCGGCAGCGCTGCGATCATGCTGCTGTTTCTCAACAACGCCATTTTCCGCGGCGCAGGTGACGCTGCCATCGCCATGCGTTTGCTGTGGGTCTCCAACATCATCAATCTCGTCCTCGACCCTTGCCTCATCTTCGGCTGGGGTCCTTTTCCAAAACTTGGCGTCACTGGCGCGGCCCTCGCCACGTTCACCGGCCGCAGCATCGGCGTGCTCTATCAGTTTTATCGCCTCATGCGCGGCACAGAGCGCATCCGCATCCTGCGCAGTCAGCTTCACATCAACTTCAGCGTCTTGCTCCGGCTCCTTCGCGTTTCGCTCACCGGCATCCTGCAATTTGCCATCGCGCATACCAGTTGGATCGGCCTCGTCCGCATCGTCAGCGTCTTCGGCTCGGCAGCCCTCGCCGGCTACACCATCGCCATTCGCATACTCATCTTCGTGCTGATGCCTAGTTGGGGCCTTAGCAACGCCGCCGCCACGCTCGTCGGTCAGAACCTCGGCGCCAAACAGCCTGAGCGCGCGGAAACTTCCGTCTGGCGCACCGGCCTCTACAACATGATTTTCCTCGGCGTCATCGGCATTTTCTTCGTCGTCTTCGCCGAACCGGTCATCCGCCTCTTCACCAACGATGCGCTCGTCGTCCCCCTTGCCGTCACCTGTTTGCGCATTCTGAGCTACGGCAACATCGCCTACGCCTACGGCATGGTCATGCTTCAAGCTTTCAATGGCGCTGGCGATACCGTTACACCCACGATTGTGAATTTCTTCGGCTTCTGGCTCCTGGAAATTCCCCTGGCCTACTTCCTGGCGATCACCGTGCATATGCGTTCGAGCGGCGTCTTTTGGGCCATCGTCGTCGCGGAAGCCGCCATCGCCGCCGCCGGCATCGTGCTCTTCCGCCGTGGCCGCTGGAAAGTCCAGCAAATCTAGCCACTAGTGCGCAGCTTTATTTCGTCATCTTTCCTTCCCTCGGCGTATAATCTCCCGCCAGCACGGCAGGAGGTGCTCAGATGGCCAAAACCAAGCAATTCACAATTTCAATTGATAATCAACCCGGCGCGGTCGCCCATATCGCGAAAACCCTAGGGGAAGCCAAAGTGAATATTCTTTCTCTCTTGGGAACCGCTCAGGGCGCGGCTGGCACCGTTCAACTCATTGCCGAAGACCCCCGGCGCGCGAAGAAAGCCCTCGATGGCGCCAGGATCTCGTACCAGGAAACTCCGGCGGAAATCTACGATTTGGCCAACAAGCCCGGTGCGCTGGCGCAATGCTTGGACAAGCTCGCAGCGAAAGGTGTCAACCTGAATTCCATCCACGCCACCGCCGCCAAGGGCGGCAAAAAGGCCGTCCTTGTCTACACTGCGGAAGTTGCCACAAAAGCGGCAACTGCCACTGCCTAGGAGCCTCTCTTTTCTCCTGTCGTTCCTGCGCTCGTCAGGCGCGAGCTTTTCGTTCCAGGCGAACGCGGGTAGTTTTGTCGTTGCGCCTTGATACAAAAATGTGCATACGCCGAGAGGGTGTCATGGAACGTTTTGCGAGAAGAATAATAAGTTGTCTGGCGCTGTCGTTCTTCGGATTTCTTTTTTGTGCTCTATCTTCGCGCGCCCTGGAAAACGGCGTGGCGCTCACGCCTCCCATGGGCTGGAACAGTTGGAACCGGTTCGCCTGCAACGTCACCGAAGACCTCGTCAAGTCCGCCGCCGACGCTCTCGTCAGCAGCGGCATGAAAGACGCCGGTTACGAATACGTCGTTATTGACGACTGCTGGCAAGTCAGCCGTGACGCTGCCGGCAACAAGAACTTTCCCCTCGGGCATCAAGTCCCTTGCCGACTACGTCCATTCCAGGGGCTTGAAATTCGGAATCTATTCCGACGCCGGCACCATGACTTGCGCCAAGCCTCCCGGCAGCCGCGGCCATGAATATCAGGACGCCCTCCAATATGCCGCTTGGGGCGTCGACTATCTCAAATACGATTGGTGCAACACCGGCACGCAAAATGCCCGGGCCGCCTACTCCACCATGCGTGACGCGCTGAAGTCCGCAGGTCGCCCCATCGTCTTCAGCCTTTGTGAGTGGGGTTCCAACAAGCCCTGGCTTTGGGCCACTGATGTTGGCAACCTCTGGCGCACCACCGGCGACATCTCCGATTGCTGGGATTGCAAGAAAGGGCAACTCAGCCTTGTGCAGATCGCGGATTTGCAGGTTGGCCTGGAGACGTATGCCGGCCCGGGCCACTGGAACGATCCCGACATGCTCGAAGTCGGCAACGGCGGCATGACCACCACCGAGTACCGCTCGCACTTTGGCCTCTGGTGTATCCTCGCCGCTCCGTTGATGGCCGGAAACGATTTGAAGAATATGTCTCCCGAAATCAAAGAGATTCTCACCAACAAGGAAGTCATCGCCATCGACCGGGATCCTCTAGGGATGCAGGGCCGCCGCTTGCGCAAGAATGGCGACACCGAGGTCTGGGCCAAGCAATTGAAGGAAGGTGGCCGCGCCGTCGTGTTGTTCAATCGCGGCGCCTCCGACGCCGATATCTCCGTCTCCTGGGAAGACCTCGGCTATCCCGGGCATCTTTCCGCTGCCGTCCGTGACCTCTGGGCCAAAAAGGACCTCGGCAAATCTACCGGTTCCTTCACCGCCAAAGTCCCCTCCCACGCTGTTGCCATGCTTCGCGTCACCCCTTAGTTCCCCGATCGACGGCTAGGCCGATAGCTTACGGGAATGGAATTAAGCTGTTCCTCGCAGCCTCACGCCGTGGTAGTCTGTACACGCCCACCCACAGTCTCCAAGCTGAATCTCTCAGCATCTTTTTGTAAGTTGCTTGTTTTCTGATATTTATGGGAGCTGCTCTTCCTGGCACCCTAGTTGCATCCTATGGAGTAAAGGGCAGATGGAGCTTACCCTCAGGCAAAGGCAAGCGCCCGCAATTTGAGAGGAAAGGAGGCTCGAGCAATGTCAGGCAGAAATCTCTTTAGGAAGATCGTCAGAAACTTCCTCTGCCTCACCGCTGCGCTGCTGACGTTCACGGCCTGCGCCTACACCGACTACCGCCTCTGGCCTCTGGACCTGGAAGCCCCGCGATATCCCGCTCTTCCTGCGCCCAAATTCCAGGGCAACCGGTTGGCTCTGCCGTTTGCGCCCGGCATAGCCTCCGCCGAAGTCGCCACGTTTCACGACCAGCTCGAAGCCTTCCTGCATTTTGAGTATCTGCGCGGCCGCGAAGCCCGCGATGGCGACGATACCTCGCGCATCCTGCTGACCGCCTTCGATACCGCCAAGGGTCCGTCCTACAAGATTTTCATCGTCAGCGACAACGATCTGCTCACCGCCGTCCCGCGCCTTTCGCAGCTCGAGGGCCGCAACTTGATCAAGCATTACGACCTGAATTCGTGGACCGAGAAGGACTTTGCCTACTACCAGCAGCAAAGCCACACGTTCGATGTTGCCTACGGCGTTCCCACAGAGCAGAAGCTGGAATCTCTCAGCTCCTTCAAGCTTCTCCCTGCGTTGGCCCAGTTTCTGATTTTCAAGTCGCAAACGGACAATCGCGTTCTCGCGAGGGGTGATACAGCTCCTAGCCCGCTCACGCGTGAACAGGCCACCCAGCTCGCCACCGACATTCTCGACGTCGCCCAGTTCTATTCTCTTCCACTCGACTATTTCCTCGGCGTCGGCGCCATGGAGAATGACTACATGGACGTTAACGGCGACCTTACTCACGCTGTCTGGAAGAAGCGCGCTCAGCGCGACGACATCATTCTTCGCCGCGGCCGCAAGCGCGTCATGGTCAGTGACTACGCCATCGGCACCTGGCAAATCACGCGCGAAACTTTGCGTGCCGCGCATCAGCTTTATCTGAAAGATAAGCGCGACTATACCCAGCTCTCCGCCCGGCTGCGGCCTCCGCGCGTGCTCAACCTCAATTCCGTGGATGACGCGGTGCTCACCACCTACGCCGGATTGCTGCTCCGTGGCCTTCTCGATCATTTTGACGGCGACGTCAATAAAGCCATCGGCGCCTACAACGGCGGTGTCAAAACTCCTAATCCCGCCTACGCCGCTGGCGTGAAGACGGTCGCCGAATATGCCCGCCGTGTCCTCGAGCACGCCACCGCTCTGGACGACCCTTCGGCCAGCGCCAAGAGCCTGGCCGTCGCTTCGTCCGCTGCGCCTACTCAGGTCGCAACTCCCGCCCCAGCCGCCACCCCGCAAAAACAGCCTTGGCGCCGCGACGACGATTGAGCCTCCCGGCGTCGCCTTCCTGGCCTGCCTTCCTGCACATCAGCAAGACTCGCAAACCGCGCTTTCCTCCCGGTCTCCGGAGAGCCAGGGTTCCACATGAGCCGATTCGTAACATTCTTGGTACTCCTGAGAGTCCAAAACGGGGGGAATACTGCGTACTGCTATTTACATGCAATACCCGATTGCCGACGCGCGGCCTCAATGATATTTAATTGCCGTGCTGGGGTGGCTGAAGACTCCGGCTCTTCATCGGCTCACTTAGGACTCGGAGGGAGGAGTCTGTTGGCGCCTACCTCATCCCTCCCGCCCGTGAGGACCGGTGAATGACCGCAGTCCAGACACCATGTTTTTCGATCGCAGTCTCGAAGGCAGACACGAAAAGCGCCTCCCCTTTGTTGTTGTGGTTCGGCTCGCGGACCCCCAGGGCCAGCAAGCCTACGTTGAGGAAAAGACTTACTCGGACAATATCAGCCCGCACGGAGCGTGCGTAGCCTCCAGGCGCCCCTGGCAGCCCGGCGAAGAGGTGGAAGTCACTTCAATCACAAATGCCGTCAAGGCGTGCGGGAAGGTCGTCTACTGCAGGCACGGCAAGAACGGCCGCTATTTCCTCGGCTTGAATTTTCGGGAACGTCCCATCCGCTGGTCCAACTTTTCCTACGCCGGCTTCCCCTAGAACTTCTTATGACCTCTTGCAGCAAATCCGGCCGTACGTTCGCCGGTCCCGCCCCGCATAGTAATCTCCTGTCAGACACCCGCCGTTCGAGATTCTCAACATCGCCGTTCCATAGTGCATGTGCATTGTTTTCATCGCATCCGCGAGCGGCTGATTCTGGTATTGGTAGATCAACGCCGCCCCTTCGGGGTCGTCCATTTGAATCACCGCCGCACAACTGCGCGACATGGACATTGGTGTGGTGAGGTACACGATGATTTGCGTCCAACTCTGGAAAATATTGATTATCAAAGCGTAGCGCTTCGCGTGGCCGTCATAGGAGGTGATCAGGTAACCGCGCCAGCGTCCCTCGAGGTTCGGGACTCGCGCCAGCCCCAATTTACGCACAAGGCTGCTCCGCCAAAGGTACCTGTCGAAAACCGTGTACAGGGCGCCGTAAAACGCCATACTCGAGGGAGCATCCGCCCACCACGGGATCGAAAGGTGAATGGCGGAGAGAAATCTCGACGACGCCCATGCCAAAGCGATTGCCAGCAGCGCGAGCAGTAGAGGAACGGTCCTCCTTTCACTCGAGTCTGTACTGTAGCCGTGCATACTTCACCTGCTCGGCTCCAGTAAGCCGAACAGGCCTTCTTGCCTGCTTGGATGCGCCTACCACTCCCAAACTGCTTCTGGGGAGCGCTGGTTAAAGGAAATAGCCCTAGCGGCAGAGTGGCTTCCTGAAGAGTGGCCCGATGGTATTCCGAGTCTGAAGCAACTGCTAGTGGTAACGCCCCTTACACCCTCCATAGTACTCCACTTGGCAGCCCGAAGCTCAAATTACTGCTCTCGCCGGATGGGCAGGCGCGCGGAGCCGGACGGAGTATTGAAACGAAGACACTAAGGGTGCTATAGAGGAAGTAAGCGCAGAGTAGGGGCCCCAGCCATGACTCTGGAAGAGCAAACGCAACGTCAGCACGGCATCGTAACCGCCCACATCGCGGCGGAAAACGCGCACGACTGGAACGCAGCCAGCGCCGGTTTCACCGAGGCTGGAACTGCCTTCCGCGACATGCTCCTGGTTGCCACGGCTTTCAAAGGCGTCCGGGGCGTGCGGGCCTTCTACGATACGATTGGCAAGGCCATCCCTGACCTGCACATCGAAATCAAGTCCCAAAACGACCTTCCCGGTTGCACGGTGTGCGAAGGAGTGCTGACCGGTACTCACCTTGGCGAATACATGGGAGTCAGGCCTCGCGGGAACCCCATCCGCATGGACGTAACCATGTATTACTTCTTCGATGAGAAGACGGAGAAACTCGTCGCCCAACGAATGTATTTCGACCAAGCCAGCCTGTTGCAGCAGATGCAGGGCGACCGCCGCAAGAAACAAAAAAAAGAAATTCTCGCAGCGAAGCGAACTGCGGGGCGCAAATAGATTTAGGCGCCGAACGCTTCCAGGAATTCCAAGTCCGTAAACAAACGGGATGCCGACCGCATCCTCGCCGGACCTCTCCTTCTTTCCTTGCTTTCATTTCCATTTTGGTTCTCACTCATCCTAGAACGCGCTGGCGGCTCTTCCCGCCCGGTCTGCTTTTGCCGCGCCGTCGAAGCTGGAGCACTCCCAGAGCCTCGACCCTCGGCATGCCAGCCAGGAGGTCCGAATCGCGAGACAATCGTGGAAACAAATGTCTCGGCTGGCCGTCCTAACCGTTGAGCGGGGGTGGCGTTATGGCAGGAAACTTTCAACAGGATTTGCGGCGCGGTTTGCGCATGCTGAAGAAGAGCCCCGGCTTCACTTTCGTGGCGGTGCTCTCACTCGCGCTGGGCATCGGCGCCAACACTGCCATTTTCACCATTATCAACGCGGTGTTCCTCCATCCACTCCCCGTCGAGGAGCCCTCCCGCCTAGCTGAAATGTTCACCCGCGACACCCTGACGTTCAATGCCAATGCCAACTTCCAGCTCACCGGCACTTCGCTCCCCAACTACGAGGACTACCGCGACCAGAACAACGTTTTCTCCGGCTTGGCGACGGTTACCTTCCCCATTCCGTTGAATTGGGGCGGCCAAGCGGAGCCCCAACAGCTGAACGCCTCGCTGGTAAGCGGGAACTTCTTCGACGTGCTGGGCGTGAAGCCCTATCGTGGCCGCACCTTCATCGCCGATGGTGACAAGAAAATCGGCGGCAACCCGGAAGTAGTTCTGAGCTACAGTCTGTGGGCGCGCCGCTTTGGTTCCGACGAAAAGTTCATCGGCCAGACCATCCTGCTGAATGGCACACCGTACACTGTCGTGGGCATCGCGCCCCCCGGCTTCAAAGGCATCGTCTCGCTCGGCCGTCCCGATTTGCTCTGGATCCCCATCACCATGCGCGACTATGTGCTTACCGGGCAGCTCAAGGATCTCGAATCCAACCGCCGCTTCCGCTGGCTCTCCATCGTTGGCCGCCTGAAACCGCCGGTTGACCTTGTGCAAGCTCGCGCCGCCATGAAAACCGTCGCTGCCGGCCTCGAAAAGGAGTATCCGCGCGACAACAAAGGCCGCACCGTCGAACTCTTTTCCTTGAATGAATCGGCGCTGGGCATTAATCAGCGAAAGCAATTCTCTCTTGCTGGCGGCGTGCTCATGAGCGTCGTCGGCTTGGTCCTGCTGATTGCCTGCGTCAACCTCGCCAATTTGCTGCTCGCGCAAGCCGCCAAGCGCGAAAAGGAACTGAGCATTCGCGCCGCCATGGGAGCGGGCCGCTTCCGTTTGGTTCGCCAGCTTCTGACCGAAAGTACTGTCCTCTCGCTGCTCGGCGGCTTGGCCGGACTGTTCGTCGCCTATTGGGGGCGCAACGTCTTGTGGTCCTTCCGCCCGCCGTTCCTTCTCGATGGCTCGATTGATCTTTCCTTCGACGCTCGTGTCCTCGGGTTCACATTGCTCATTTCGTTGTTTACCGGTCTGATCTTCGGGATTATTCCCGCCATCAAAGCGTCTGGCACGGACATCAACGAGATATTGAAAACCGGCGGCCGTGGCGGCGCTCTCGGCTGGACCCATAACCGTTTGCGCGGCTTGCTGGTGATTTCGGAAATCGCATTGGCGCTGGTGGCGCTGGTTGGCTCAGGACTGTTTCTTCGCAGCATGCAAAACGCCCAGCAATTCAATCCCGGATTCGAGTCGCAGAACCTGCTGCAGATGAATTTCGACCTCGGCGCCTTGCGTTATGACGCCGATCACGGGCAGCAGTTCTTCCGCGACGCCATTGAGCGCGCCAAGACTGTCCCCGGAGTGGTGAGTGCCTCCGTGTCCTCGAACGGCGTGTTCGGCGGCGGCCTCGCGGGCACCATTTTTCGCGAAGGCGAGCAGACCGACCCCAATAATCGCGGCACCCTCGTCAATTTTGACGACGTGACGCCAGGCCACTTTGCGACCATGCGCATCCCGCTCATAAGTGGCCGCGACTTTACGAATTTCGATCGTGAAAACACGACTCGCGTAGCCATCATCAATGAAGCCATGGCCAAGGCTATCTGGCCGGGCCAGGAACCACTCGGAAAACGCTTCGCGATCGTGAAGGAACCAGAACTGCTCCAGGTTATTGGTGTTGTGGGAACCGCAGTCATTGGTCAGATCGGGGAAGACCCACAGCCTATCGCCTACGTCCCCATGCGCCAGCAATACTCGCCTTTCGCCACTCTCGTTGTGCGCACCAACAGCAATCCTGAACCGTTGATCGGTGCCGTGCGCACGCAGGTCCAGCAGATCGACAAGAATCTGGCGTTCACCAACGCGCAGACCGTGCAGCAAATTCTGGGACAAGGGCTGTGGGCAGCGCGCATGGGCGCGGCTTTGCTCGGCCTGTTTGGCGCACTCGCCCTCATCCTCGCTTCGATTGGAATCTATGGCGTGCTGTCCTATTCTGTGGCGCAGCGCACCAGTGAAATCGGCCTGCGCATGGCTCTCGGAGCGCAACCGCGCCAGGTCCTGGGGCTGGTGCTCAAACAGGGCATGCTCTTGGCCATGATTGGCGCGGCCGTGGGCATCGTAGTGGCATTGCCAGTGGCCTGCATGGCGGCGGGCCTGCTTTACGGCGTCAGCGCTACCGATCCGCTCACCTACTTGGGCATCACGGTGCTGCTGATGGCCGTCGCGCTCTTGGCGTGCTACCTGCCCGCGCGCCGCGCCACACGCATCGATCCGCTCATTGCCTTGCGCGTGGAATAGCGCCCCGTCAGGTGTGTATATGCGGCCTTCTTGTTGCGCGAGGATCAGCGCCTGTTGTGCCGTGCTGTTGGTGAATGAGTGGCCGCCGCGCGAAAATTTCGCCCGCCATTGACATGCGGCGCTAACCAGCATACCTTTCGGCACCGATGAAAACTTTCGTCGAGCGCCGATGAAAAACAAATTTCTCGCCGCGGCAATCGTCGCCGCAACGATTGCCATCGCGATAACCCTCCTTGCCGACGCTCACTTGCTGCCGCTCCCGGCGCTAATCCCCACGTTACTGCGGTGGCTCGCAATTTTCTTGATCGCGGCGTATGCCACGTCGCGGCGCTCGCTGACGACTTGGATTTTTGTCGGACTCCTCGCCGGCGCGGAACTCGGCTACGACGCGCCTGCCTTCGCAGTGAATTTGCAGTTGCTCGGAACGATTTTTCTCCGCCTCATCAAAGTGATTATCGCGCCACTGCTTTTCGGCGTCCTTGTTGTCGGCATCGCGGGCCACTCCGACTTGAGAAAAGTCGGGCGGCTCGGCATCAAGTCGCTCATTTACTTCGAAGTCGTTTCCACCGTAGCTATGCTTATCGGCTACGCGGCGATCCATATCAGCCGCGCCGGCGAAGGAGTCCACCTGCCGCCGTCTTCGGCGGCGCAATCGCTGAACGTTTCGCCGCACACCGCGACGCAACTGATCACCGACATTTTTCCAGAGAACATTGCCAAGTCCGTCGCGGAGGGCCAGGTTCTGCAAATCGTCGTTTTCAGTGTCCTCTTCGCGATGGCGCTGATTCTGGTTCCCGATTCGAAGCGCCGTCCGATGCTGGCGTTCGCGGAAAGCCTTTCAGAAACCATGTTCAAGTTCACGAACCTGGTGATGTACGCCGCGCCGCTCGGCGTCTTTGGCGCCGTCTCGTACACCGTTGGCCACTTGGGTTTGGGAGTTCTTCTTCCGCTGGCGAAGCTGCTCGCGACGATGTACGTGGCACTTGCTTTTTTCATCGTGTGCGTCTTGCTGCCGATTGTGTTGTGGGTCCGGATTCCTCTGAGGCGATTTATCAACGCTGCCGCCGAACCCGTTACGATTGGATTTGCCACCGCCAGCTCGGAAGCCACCCTCCCCAGCGCGATCGAGCAACTGGAATCTTTTGGCGTGCCACGCGAAATCGTGGCGTTCGTTCTCCCTACGGGCTACAGCTTCAACATGGACGGCGCAAGTTTGTATCAATCGCTGGCATTATTTTTCGTGGTGCAGGCTGCGGGACTGCACCCCAGCATCGGCCAGCAAGTTTTGATGATTCTGACGCTGCTGATCAGCAGCAAAGGAACCGCGGGTGTAGCGCGCGCCTCGCTGCTAATTGTCTTCGGCGCAGCCACTTCTTTTCACCTGCCGATGGAGCCGTTGTTTCTTCTCTTCGCGATCGATCAACTCATGGACATGGGCAGGACGGCAGTCACCGTACTCGGGAATTGCGTCGCGTGCGTGGTGATTGCGCGGTGGGAAGGCGAATTCCCCGCGAAGTCCGCCGCATTGAGCTAGCGTAACTGCCCGGCGTTCGAATCGCTGAGGTGCACACTCCCCTTCGGACAAGACCGCTGCTCAACTGCAGGAGAGCAACTGTTGTATATTGCAGTGCGCATATTGAGGAGGGATACCCATGGAACTGTGGTCACGACGTAAATTTTTTCTGACTTCGCTGACGGGGAGCGTTGTTGCGAGCGCGGGAAAATTATTCGGAGGCACACGTTCGAACGGCGGCGGACCGACGGCTCTTTCGAATCTCGCGCCGGTAGCGCAGGGCAAGCGGCCGCTGATTATTTCCAGCGCTAACGGGCTACATGCGCTCGATAAAGGCATGGACATCCTGAAGAAGGGCGGGGACACGCTGGACGCGGTCGTGGCGGCGGTCACCGTCGTGGAAGACGATCCGAACGACGATTCCGTGGGCTACGGCGGATTGCCGAATGAAGAGGGCGAAGTGGAATTGGACGCCAGCGTGATACACGGGCCTACGCACCGGGCGGGGTCAGTGGCGAGCGTGCGGCGGATCAAGAATGTTGCGCGGCTGGCAAAAACGGTAATGGAGAAAACCAATCACGTGATGATTGTCGGCGATGGGGCGCGGCGATTCGCAGTTGCCGAAGGATTCGAAGAGGTGAATCTGCTGACGGAGCATTCGCGTAAGATCTGGCTGGCGTGGAAGGCGAGGTCTTCGTTCAACTGGCGGCCGGGAATCGATTCGCCGGAATGGAAAGAGCATATGGCGGCAATTTTCGACGGCGATGAAACCCAGATCGCGTATGCGGAGCGCGTGATTGCGCATCCGCCGACGGGGACGATTCCGTGCATGGCCGTCGACGCGAACGGCGACATTTCCGCAACCACGACCACTTCGGGCTTGTCGTGGAAAATTCCCGGCCGTGTTGGAGATTCACCGATTATTGGCGCGGGGTGCTGCGTGGACAATGAAGTGGGCGCAGCGGGCTCGACGGGCAAGGGCGAGGAAAACATCAAGATCTCCGGCGGGCACACGATCATTGAAATGATGCGGCAGGGAAAATCGCCGACAGACGCTTGCCTCGAAGCGATGGCGCGGATAGCGCGCAACTACAAGAACGACAAGAAAAAGCTTGGAACATTTCACATTTATTTTTACGCCATCAACAAGGACGGCGCGCACGGAGCCGCTTCGCTGTGGCGCAACGGGTACGAGCCCAGCAAACAGGCTTCTTATGCGGTACACGACGGGACGGAAGCGCGGCTGATGGCGTGCACAGCTTACTTTGATGCGGTCGGCGGGGATCAGTAAAAGCTATCTGATAAATGCATTTGTTGAGGAGAATGCCTTTCCTCGGAGCCTAAGGCCCGATGAAAGTGAGCTTTTCATGTCGCCACTAAAGCTCCGACCCCCTGAACAGTATTTTTCGATATTCTGAATTCATGGACCAGGCCAACATACTGATCATCGGCGGCGGCGTAATTGGATGTGCAATCGCCAACGCCGCCTCGAAACGCTGGCAAGATGTTTTTCTTGTCGAGCAATTTCCCAAGCTGGGCATGGCGACGAGCACGCGCAACAGCGGCGTCAACCACTCCGGCATTTATTACCCGAAAAATTCGCTGAAGGCGCGGTTTTGCGTGGAAGGCAACCGCCTTACCTATGAATTCTGCAAAAAACACAACGTGCCGTTCCGCCATTGTGGAAAACTGGTGGTGGCCGCGGATGCTCAGGAAGTAGAGGAACTCGCGGCGCTGAAAAAACGCGGTGAGGATAACGGCGTCGAAGGATTACGACTCGTCGATGCGGACGAGATTCGCAAACGCGAACCGCACATCAAAGGGGTGGCAGCGCTGGATGTGCCTTCGACGGGGATTGTTTCAGCGGAAGAACTAGTTCACGCGTATGCGCGGGTGGCGACGAATCAGGGAGCAAATATTGTCCCGCGCGCCCAGGTGATTTCATTGGAGCCTCTTGGCGCAACTATTCGCGTAGGGCTGCGCATCGGCGACGAAGAGGACGCGCAAAACGAAACGATTGAAGCACGATGCGTGATCAACGCAGCAGGACTTTATGCGGATGAAGTGGCGGCGCTGCTGGGGAATCATTCGTGGAAGATTTATCCGGTGCGGGGGGAGTATTGCGAAGTGCGGGGGCCGCGTTCGTCGCTGATCAACAATCTGGTATATCCGCTGCCGCACGCGGACGGGCTCAGCCTGGGAGTGCACTTCACAAAAACGCTTTGGGGAACGTTTCTACTGGGGCCGACGGCAACGTACGTCGAGGGGAAAGACAATTACGAGAAGAAGCGCTTGCCAATTGCAGATTTCGCGCATAGCGCAAAAACGCTGTTGCCGGAAATCGAGGAAAAGGACTTGCAGCTTGGATATTCGGGGCTGCGACCGAAACTCGTTCCGCCAGGCGGGAAAGGGATCGCGGATTTTGTGATTACGCGCGATGCGAATGTGCCGCAAGCCATTCACTTGGTGGGGATGGAGTCGCCGGGTCTGACGGCGGCGCCGGCGGTCGCGGAACATGTTGCAAAAATGGCCGCGGAAATCCTTGGGTAAAATTATTCGATGACAATTCGCAAGAATTTCTTTTTCCCCGCCCGGAGGAGAAATTCAAGCGGTTGGCTCAAATCGATATCTCTGCGCGGATCGTCGATGCGCGCTTCGTCAATTTCAACGCCGCCCTGCTTGATCAGGCGCTCCCCTTCGGCCTTCGACGGAGCGAGCTTCAGATCGACAAGAAGTGCTGCCAACTTTTTTGCCGGCCCTTTCGGCAACTTCACAACTGGCGCTTCCACAGGAGCCTGACGGTCGCGGAAGACGCGCTGGAAATTTTCGGCGGCCTTGCGGGCGGCGGCTTGACCGTGGAAATCTGAGATCACTTCCTCGGCGAGGCGCATTTTTGCATCCATGGGATGCAATTTGCTCCCAGCCACTTCCTGCTTCAGCGCCACGATTTCCTGCGGCGTGCGATCGGTGAGCAGTTCGTAGTAAGACCACATCAGCTCGTCGGGAATGGACATCATCTTGCCAAAAATTTCGCCGGGGGCTTCAGTGATGCCGACGTAATTGCCGAGGCTTTTGGACATTTTGCGCTGGCCATCGAGACCGACAAGAATCGGCATGGTGAGAATGGCTTGTCCCGGCAAGCCATATTCGCGCTGAATTTCGCGGTGCACCAGCAAATTGAATTTTTGCTCGGTGGCGCCCAACTCCACATCGGACTGCAACTTGACCGCGTCAATCGCTGTCAGCAGAGGGTACAGAAGCTCATGGACGGAAATGGGCTGTCCTTTGTCCAACCGGGAACGAAAATCCTCGCGCTCCAGCATGCGCGCCAGCCGATAGTGGGAACACAAACGGACAATGTCCTCGGCGGACATCTTGCTGAGCCATTCGCTGTTGTAGCGGACTTCCGTTTTTTCCTTGTCGAGGATTTTGTAGACCTGCGCGAGATAGGTTTTGGCATTGGCGTCGACTTGTTCGCGCGTCAGCGGGGGTCGCGTTTCCGAAACGCCAGTGGGGTCACCAATCATCGCGGAAAAATCGCCAATCAAAAAGACCGCGGTGTGGCCCATGTACTGAAAATGCTTCAGCTTGCGCAAGACCACGGTGTGGCCCAGATGAAGATCGGGGGCCGTGGGGTCCACGCCGAGATAGACGCGCAGGGGCTTGCCGGTTTTCAGGGATTGTTCGAGTTTGGCCTTGAGTTCGGCTTCGGGAATGATTTCAGCGACGCCTTTTTTGAGGTAGGCGAGTTGCTCTTCGACAGGTTTGAATTTTGCTGGCGTCATGATTGAATTCAGCTGCTTCGAAGCACGCGGCGACCGACGATTTTGTATTTTCCTTCCAAGACAATTTTAACGGCTTCGGAATAGATGCGGTGCTCCTCTTTGAGGATTTTTTCAGAGAGCGAGGTCTCGGTGTCTTCGTCGAGAACAGGAATGGTGGCCTGCAAAATGATCGGGCCGGCGTCGAGATTTTCGTCGACGAAATGGACAGTGCAGCCGGCGAATTTTACGCCATATTCGAGGGCCTGGCGCTGCGATTCGAGGCCGGGGAAGGACGGGAGCAGCGACGGGTGGATGTTCAAGATGCGGTTTGGATATTTGGCGACGAAAAACGGAGACAGCAGGCGCATGTAACCGGCAAGGCAAATGAGATCGACTCTGTACTCGTCGAGAGCGGCGGCGACCTGGCGGTCGTAGACTTCGCGCTCGAGGCCCTTCGAAGGGACGACGCGCGTTTTGATACCGCGCGATTCGGCGCGCTGGAGGCCCGGGGCGCCTTCGCGATTGCTGATGACGACGGCGATCTCCGCGTTGGGAACGCGGTCTGCCGCGACGCTTTCCGCAAGGGCTTCGAAATTCGAGCCGCGGCCGCTTAAGAGCACGCCTATGCGCTTCTTCATAAACGAAAAACGTTAACACAATTTCGGCAGTACTCGAAATGCGGACGCGTCGCTTATACCGTGCTAACGCTGGTTTTGAACCAGGTGATCACAAAGAGAACGCCGAGCAACAGATCCGTTCCGGCAAAGACCAGGTCCGACTGGTGCATTCGTTGTTGCATGACGAGGACAATTACCGCTGTGCTCCAGCTGACTTTTTCGAGGATGGAAGGAATCATCAGGGGGCGATAGCGCACGGGGTCTGTAGCGACGATGATAAAGACAACCTGCCACACCAAAGCGACGCCCACGAATCCGTAGAAGAATCCTGGATGCGTGATGGGCGGCGGATCCTTCTGCCCGATGATGTCCAACATAAAGTAAAGCGGTGTAAGAACGAGAAAGCCCCAGATGCCCGCAACCCAGAATACGATCTTCGCAAAGTTCACTGCTCTCTCCGATTGCCGTTGTAACGATCTCAGGTGACGGATTTGCCGTGGAAGTTGCGAAGTCCCGTGAGGAGCAGCAGGGCGTTGAAAAATACCAGGCCAACGACTACCGCGAGCAAAGGGAGATGCGGAAACTGGGGAATCATCGTGGCGCGAAGGCCTTCGCTGGCGTACACGAGAGGATTTACGAGCACGGCTTTTTGCAAGAGGGGAAATTTCTCGAGCGCGCTCCAGGGATAGTAGGTGCAGCCGAAGAAAATCATGGGCGCGACGATGAGGCTGAACATCAGGCCGATGTGCGTTTGCTGCATGCTGCAACCGAGCGCAAGGCCGCCGGTGGCGGAGAAAAGAGCCACCAACAACGCTACCAACACAAAAAGCAGGGGATGGGGGACGTGGAGGTCGACGCCCGGGCGAAGCAGCAACCACGCGGCGGGAATGACCATGAGGCCCGCAGCCAGCGCTTGCAGCGAACCGGCGACGACCTTCTCAATGGCGAGCCAGGAAATTTCCATGGGAGCGAGCAGGCGGTCTTCGATCTCGCGCGTGAATTGAAATTCGGCAATCAGCGGCATGGCGACGGCCCAGATTCCGGTGCCGACCATGCAGATGGCCATGATTCCCGGGAGCAGCAGGCTCTTGTAGGACGGCGGCATGTAGCCGCTGCCGACCATAACGCGGCCAAAAATAAAGACGAACATCAACGGCTGCAAGAAGGTTTGAAACAGCAGCGCCACGAAGTTGCGGCGGGCGACATGAGCATCGCGCGCGAGCATAGCGAGAAACGCTTTCCAGTTCATTCGCGCAAGCTCCTTCCCGTGTGGTGGAGAAAGAGATTTTCAAGGCTGGGCTCGGAGATGTGCACGTCGCACAACTCGACGCTGGCGCCGGAAGCCAACGCAGCAACCTCCGCGACGAGGGAGCCGCCGCGGTCGGCGTAGAGGTCGGCACCGTTGCTGTTGTTGGCGCGGACTTCGCGGACGCCGGCGAGGGCCTGTAGACGGAGGAGGAAGTCCGGCGAGTGAAGGCCGAAGCGGAGGCGCAGCAAGTAGCCGCCAGGAACAGCCGCCTTCAATTCTTGCGGAGTGCCGAGAGCGATGACGCGGCCGTGATCGATAATGGCGAGGCGCTTACAGAGCGCGTCGGCTTCTTCCATGTTGTGAGTGGTCAGCAGAATCGTTTTGCCGCCCTGATTGTATTCGCGAACGATTTCCCACAAGAGGAGACGCGTTTGCGGGTCCAAGCCGGCGCTGGGCTCGTCGAGGAAAAGAACCTGGGGATCATGCATCATGGCGCGGGCGATGGAGAGGCGCTGCATCATGCCGCCGGAGAACCCGCGGACCATTTGGTCGGCGCGATCGGTGAGCTTGAAGCGTTCGAGGAGGGCTTCCGCGCGCTTGGCGCGTTCCTGGGAGGAAAGGCCGAAATAGGCGCCGTGAAACGTGAGGATCTCGCGAGCAGTGAGTGAAAAATCCAGGTTGGGGCGCTGGGCGACCACCCCGATCAGGCGCTTGACGGCGACCTGCTGTTGCCAGACGTCATGCTCGCCGATGAACGCTTGGCCACTCGTCGGGCGGACGCGCGTGGTGAGAACGCCAACGGTCGTGGACTTGCCGGCGCCGTTCGGGCCTAAGAGACAGAAAATTTCTCCTGGCAAGATGTCGAGGGAAATTCCGTCGAGCGCGACGATTTCCGGCTTGGGCTGTTTGCCCTTACCTTTTGGCTTTGGCGCACCAAACGAGAAGCCTCCCGTGCCGGCGGCCACGGGAGGAGCTGAGTTGTAGACCTTGCGCAAGTCGCGCGTGCGAATGCCAGCTACCATGCCCGAGTTCCGTTTCAGGGTTGCTCAAGACACGCGTGTGCGCGAAGGTCTTGAGGCGGTACCACCACTGGAATTAAGTACGCACGGAATGATTCCAGAGTATCGGGACAGAAGTCAATTTCGGGAAATAAGACTTAGCCTTGGCCATCGCGAGGGAAGCGGGCGGGGTGCCCTGCTCCAACGAATTGCGGCTTTCGGGGTAGAATGCCAACTTCATCTGGCACGAAATTCAACTTGGGAAGTGCAAACGATGGCAAATTGCAAAAAGAGAGTTGGCAAGAGCATGGTTGAGGCTGCGCTTTTGGCGCTGCTGGCGGTTGGAACGATTCCGGCGATGGCGCAACAGGTGGCTCCGCGAGACCCAACAGAGCCGGCGAAAGGAAAGCCCCAGCCGAAGATGCTGGCGCGTCCGGCGGGCAGCGTGGCACGTGCGTCGGTGGATGAAAAGTCGATGCGGGCGCTAATCGGGAAGCTGGTGGCGTGCGGGACGCGGCTGACGCTTTCTTCGTGGGACGACGCGAAGCAGGGGATCGGATGCGGACGGGATGCGATCACGGGGCGATTGAATGAGATCGCGAAGGATTCCGGCGGGAAACTGCAAGTGATCGTGGACAAATTCGAATCGACTTCGGAGCGGACTTCCGGGAAGCCGATCCCGCTGGAAAATGTGTACGCGATTCTGCCAGGAAGCGATCCGAAATTGGCGAAGACCATTTTCATTGTCTCCGGCCATTTTGATTCACGGCCTTCGAACGTGATGGACCCACAGGCGGATGCTCCCGGAGCGGATGACGATGCGTCGGGAGTGGCAGTGAGCGTGGAATGCGCGCGGCTGCTGAGTAAAGCCGGGGCTAAAGGGGGCACTTCGTATCGCGCGACGATCCTTTTCGCCGCGGTATCCGGAGAAGAGCAGGGGCTGCTCGGCAGCACGCACCTGGTGGATTGGGTGAAGCAGCAAGGTTACACGGTAGGCGGAATGTTGGACGACGACATCGTGGGCGCCGACCCGGCGGCCGGTGCGCCGCATCGCGTGCGGCTTTTTTCCGGAAATGGAGAAATAGATGACGCGGATTCGCCTTCACGGGAGCTGGCGCGGACGATTGAAGAGATTGATGGGCGCGGGGCGATTCGAATGATTTTCCGCGTGGACCGCTACGGCCGCGGCGGGGATCACTATCCGTTTTACAAGGCGGGGCTGCCCGCGGTGCGATTTACCGAGCCGCTGGAAGATTACAATCACCAGCATCAAACGCCGCGCACGGAAAACGGAATTGAGTACGGCGATTTCGAGAAATACCTGAACTTTACGTTTATGGGCGACGTGGCGCGGGACAATGCGGAAGCGCTGAGGCAATTGGCGATGGCTCCGGAGCCACCCAGCAAGGCAAGGTTAACGGGGGCGGTGACGCCGGATGCGAAAGTGTCATGGTCGGCTGACGATGATCTCGAGCGCGCGGGATTCGAGATTCTGTGGCGCGAAACCAGCGATACGCGATGGCAGGTTTATGATTTCGCGGCCGCACCGGGCGAAACCGTTTTGAAAGGCGTTTCGACCGACAATCACTTTTTTGCCGTGCGCGCCGTGGGGAAGAATGCCGCTCGTTCGATTGCGGTACCGACGGAAATAGAGCGCAGGCCGCCGCCGCAGCCAACACCGACCAAGTAGTGATCACCAAAAGTTATTTTTGGTGATGGTCGGGATACCAAAGTGTGGCGCACTCTGGGCACATGGTATGGGAAAACTCGACCTGGAAGCGATCGCGAATGTAGGATTCGATTTGCTGCCAACTCCCGTTTTCGGCACGGATTTTTTTGCAGGAAGCGCAGATGGTCAGGAGGCCTGTTAAGGTGTCCAGCTTCGCAATAGCTTCCTCCAGGGAGACCCACGAGCCGTTCGCGTGGCGCGCGCGATATTGGATCGAATCGCGAGCGCCCGGATTCTTCCAGAATTCGTTCAGCGCCGTTTCGACAATGGAACGGTCTTCGGGATGGAGCAACTCAAAGCCCGTGGAACCGATCATTTCCTCCTGCCGGTAACCCATAATCCTTTGAATGGAAGGGCTGATGTAGCGAACACGGGCGTCAGCATCCCGAATGGCGAGAATGTCGTGGCTGTTTTCCACCATCTGACGGAAGCGCTCCTCCATTTCCCTGACCGGCTGCGCGGAGTGCCCGGGACCAGTGATTTTTCGAAGAATGCAGCACACCAACGGTCCGTCCTGAACGTCCACGGAACACAAACTCATTTCGAGAAGGACTTCCGTTCCATCTTTGCGACGGCCGCGAAGTTCAAGCCCCACGCGGCCTGGCCGCAGTCCCGGAGCGCGCGTGTATCCGGCAATCTGCCGTTCGTACTCCTCGCGGAACAATTCGGGCACCAATACTTCGAACTGCAAGTCGAGGAGTCCGTCCGGACCATAGCCGAAGAGCTCTTCCGTTTGCGTGTTCACGCGAACGATTTGACCCTCGCGATTCACAACGAGGATTCCTTCCGGCGCGGCGTCGAGCACGGCTCTGGACGCAGCATCACTGAACGCGGATCTTTCTTGAGACATGATTCCTTTCGCTGCCGAACTAGCAGGCCTGAGGTTTAAATCGGTTCAGGAGGCCGCTGCTCTGGACGAGAACGAAGCGCAATGGGAACAAGCCTAGATTCGCGGACGCACCATGTCAAAGCCATGTGTACCGGTACCTCAACTGGTACGAGGACAGGTACCCACGCGATAGTACTCGACCCAATCAGGCCAGGGCTTACATCGCTCCCTTAGTGCTGCGCCGCAGCGACCGGTTGAGCGAAAGTGATGAAGTGGCCGCCGGGATCCTGGACGCCGAATTCGCGCATGCCGTAAAACGCAGTGCGGACAGGCATGACGATTTTCGCATCTTTCATGGCGGCCAACACAGCATCCAGGTTGTCGACCTCCATGTAAAGATACGTGGGGCCTTTTCTGGCTTGCGCAGACATGGACGATGGCGCGTCTTTTTCCACGCTGGCGTAGGTCTGGTACATCACTTCGGCGGTGCCTTTCTGAAAAGCGACAAAACCGAGTTTGTTGCCGTCGGGGACTTCGATGGTTTTCGCGAAACCGAGGCGATCGACCCAGAAGGGGACGATGGGCTCGATGTCCTTGACGAGCAGGACCGGGGTGATCCGTTTGACGTTCATGGATTTGATCTCCTGAGATGGATTGGCGCGACCGGAAGCCAAGGCGAAAGCCAGAGCGAGAGCGGGAAGAGCCGTGAGAAATGAGCGCATGGCCGAGAGTCTCCTTGACAGGCACACTAGTCTAATTTAGACTAGTTGAGAATAGCGCAGCAGAAGACGGAGTCAAGAAGATTTTTATGGCAGAAAGCACGCGGCGACTCGGGGACTTGATTTCAATCGGACCGGCGATGCTACGCGACTTTGAGCTGCTGAGGATTCGCAGCGTGGTGCAACTGGCGCGGCAAAATCCGGAAAGAATGTATTCGACGCTGAATCGCCTGACCGGCAAGCGGCAGGATCCTTGCGTGCTGGATACGTTTTGCGCGGCGGTGGCGCAAGCGAAGAATCCGCGGCTGCCCGCCGAGCAATGCGCGTGGTGGTATTGGAGCAAGAAGCGGAAGACGGGGAAGAAATGAAAAGACAGGAAAACGCAGAGGCACCGAGAACACAGAGAAAGGCGGAGAGGCCGAGAAGGTCCGCACAGGCAAAGAAATTGGCGCTGACAACGCCGGACTTGGTGCTGCTTAGTTTGCTGGCGGAGCGCCCGATGCACGGGTATCAGGCGAATTTGGAGCTGGAGCGGCGGGAGATACGAGATTGGGCGAACTTGTCGCGGCCACAACTGTATTACTCTCTGGAGAAGCTGGCGCGGACGGGACTGATTCGCGCCGCCGAGACAGACAAACCAGCGGAGGGACCGGAGCGCAGCACGTTTGAGACGACGGAAAAGGGGCGCGTGGCACTCGCGGATGCTTTAGAGCACGAAAGCTGGACCACACAGCGAGAGCACCCGCCTTTTTTGACGTGGATGGCGCTTTCGTGGCAAGCGCGGCCGGGAGTCTTCCGGAATCAGTTGAAGCGGAGGCGGAAATTCTTGCTGAAAGAAATTGCGAGAGAAAAGAAAACGCTGCTGTCGATTTACGCCGAGGTAGGTCACAGGTATCACGAGGCGATATGGATGGTGGGCTTGATGCTCGACCAGATGCGGGCGGAAGTGCGATGGACGCATCAATTGGAGCGCGAGTTAGCGCGAAGGGCGCGGGCGCTCTATCCGCAATTCGCAGAAGGATTGCCCAAGTGAAGAAAACGTGGAGGAAACGGGTCGCGCTGCTGATCCAAGCAGTGAGCCTAGCGGTGATGCCGGCTGCGGTGTGCGGATTGGCAGCCGAGGCGCAAGAAA
>MNEA01000131.1 GCA_001917435.1 Acidobacteria bacterium 13_2_20CM_2_57_6 | reverse complement strand
TATCCAAGGCCAAGATCAGTCCTTCATTGGAAGGGACATTGGCGCTTTCCTTGAGCGACTGCGTCTGTACAGAAAGCTTCTGGACGGACTTCAATGGGTTGATTAGGTGAATCCCTTCCGGAAGCGTCTCGCCCGTCACCCGGCCGAACAGCGTCAGAACGCCCACATTCCCGGTCGGAATGGATGTGGTGCTCGCCAACACCACGATAATCACCATCACCAATATCCCGAGTTGCAATATTCTCTTCCCGGCCCCGCCGAGGTTTGGCAGTGACGGCAATCCGCTGCCGCCCAGATCGAATCTTGTTGTCGTTGGCATTTTTTCTCCGTCTGCGGCTCATTCGCTTGGAAACCAAGCCGCACAACCACTGCCTCTTAATACGCAGGAACTGTGCGGTCGATTTCCTTGCCGGTCCGCGCTCTTGGTTCGATTGGCCCGTGTTCCCCGGTCAGCGGTCGGTATTTGCCGGCCGCAACTTTCCACAACCTTACCACAATATCTAGTAGCCTTTTCTCTTGACACCACAGCCCGGTCGCGGCACAATCCCCGCCATCACGTTTGCTTGTGCTGAGCAGTTTTTGCGAAGCGTCAAGTCGGTGCGTTTTTGTGGAGCGTTACCGGGCCTTTTCACACATTGTCCTGGCCGCCAAGGGGAGCTCGGAAGTTTCAGGCGCCGCCTGCAGTCGGGTGCGCCTCGATTGGTCTGAGCTTTGCGGCTTCTGGGGGAGAGAACATGCAATACTTGCCCGGCTTCACGGTGCAGTGTATCAATCCGCTATGCGAAGCCCGCGGTCATTGGCTTCGCGCCGATGCCACCACTCCTCTTGGAAGCGAAGGCCGCTGCCCCTGCTGCGGCGAATTCCTCCGCAACGTTCCTCCGCCCCTTGGTCCGCGCTTCCGCATGCGCCCGCGCTCCCTCACCGCGCGCCCGCCCCTTCGTCCTCGTCCCCGCTAACGAAGGAACTAGCGCCATTTCAGTGTTCGCGACCATGAAAAGCACTGCTCTTGTGTTTTTCTGAAGTTTTGGTGATGGTCACTTTCCTGATACCGCGTTTACCGGGACAAGCCGCGACAGCATTCTATGCCCCGAGTGCCGCGCTCATGTTGACTCGCTTTCGTAGCGCGGCCTAATATGGCCACGCGGGTGCATAAGCCAAATCTTGGCGCACGGTGCTGAAATGGAAATTTATAACCCCGAGTCAGGCGCCTCGTCCATGACGATGAGTTTTGGAGCCAAACCGAAACTCCTATTCTTATTTCAGGGGTTCGCGCTCCTCATGGGTTTGGCAAGCGCGGCAGCCGCATTGCCCGTGGCCGTGCTTTCCTTCGGATGCCACGGGGCAGCCATGTTCTTTGGGAGGGTTCGTCCGCTACGCGATGCGTATGAACTTCTCTCCCGGGCGTACGACCGGGTCCTCGACCGGCTCGGCCAAAAAGTTCTTCAAGATTCCCGAGACACCCCCGCATTAAGACTGATGGTCTCTCTCAGCCTTACCGCCGTGCCAATTCTGGTGCTGCAACTCGTTTTAGGGAAACCTCGGCTGCTGCTGGCGATGGCTTTCTATCTTTCTCTTTACGGTCTCAAGTTTCAGCGGTTCGTGAGGATGTTCAGCGCCAGTCACGTGGAGGCACACCGGCGCCAGGGCTACTTTTCGGGGAAATGCGAAAAAGTCTTCGGCCGCTATCTCGAATTCTTCCTGGGGTACTTGTACGGAAATATTCCGGAATTGGGCCGGACGGCTCATGTGTGTCTCCACCATAGAGAGAACAGCGGACCCGACGACACCCGCAACACGATAGGCTACGATCGAACCAGCCGGCTCGATTTCCTGTGGTATCTCTCGGACAACATTTGGACGGTCTTGGGGCTCGCTCCTTACGCCTACTTTAAGGCGAGAAGCGATGAAAAGAACCGAAGACGCATGTTTTGGGGAATGGCGCGCTACTATGCTTACTTCGGAGCTGTGTTCGTTTACGATTGGAGAATTGGGACCATGTTCGTGTTGGTTCCTCTGCTCTGCATGAATTTCATCAACGCAATCACCGCATGGGTCCAGCACGCTTTCTGTGACCCGGAACGTCCTGAAGATTATTTCGCCAATTCCGTAACCGTTGTGGATGAGGTGAACTTCATGAACGAAGGATACCACCTCTGCCATCATCACCGCGCCAGCCTTCACTGGACCGAGATGCCAGTCCATTTCGAGCGCATTCGCGACAAGATGAGAGAGGCTGGCTCGTTGGTCTTCCGAGACTTGGATTTTATGGGACTTTTCGTCGAATTGACCCTCTTTCGCAGAATGGATGTGCTTGCCGAGAAACTTGTCCCATGGGAGCCCATGAATCACGAGCAGAGATTGGCTTTGCTGGCGAAGAGGACTAGCCTGAAGACTCCTTGAGTAAGATAAACCCCAGGCGAAGGCGCCCGCGCTCCTTCACCGCCCGCCCCTCTGTCCCGGCCCCCGCTGACGAATGAACCAGCGCCCGTTTAGAGTTGATTTATCGCAACTGTCGCTGGTGCAAAGGTTCCCCGCCAAGTTTCTACGCGAAACCTATACGTGCCACTTGAATGCTGGGCCTTCGAATTGTATGCCCACACAATAGCCGCCACCCTTCGGCCGAGAATCACAATAGACAACTCGCGCGTGCTTCGGAAAGTCGCCCATCAAGGGGGTAACCAGCGGTACTTCGTCGGGCTGCCAGTATCGTTTGGTGAGCACTCGAGCGCCGTGGGGACTGACGTCTTCCGTGACGGTGCGTTCGCGAATTCGCGGCTCATCCAGGTTCGCGAGGTAGATCTGAACTGGCACAGGCTCGCGCCTCTCAATTCTCGCATCGAAACTCTTCAGGCGAAGAATCTTCGGCTGCGTTTTGCGGTGATCAGCTTGCTCGGCTAAATTCTCGATGGGCTCGATCCTCTTTCGAGATTGCATGGCCTACCTCCGGCGCTGGTTCTGAAAGCGATGCGTATGGGCAGGGCATGGAAGCCAAAAGTCCCCTCACTGGAATGCCCAAGACCTTGCTTTGCTGCTTTCAATTGGAAGGGGAGACGGAGACAGTTATCATCAGGGCTACTAGCTTTGCAAGTCAGGGAAACACTGGAGTTGCCATGCAGGTGATCACCTTAGCCGTTTACGGTGTTTGGCGCGCTTTTCGGTCTTAGTCTCCTTGATTTCTGTGTTAATCAGACGCACGCAGTTTGCCAGCTACTCTTGTGGGTAGACGGTGAGCTCCAGGAGTTTCTTCGGCGGTTGCGATCCAATTAATATTTCCGAGAATTCCGTCCATTCACCGCGCTCGTTTATCCGCAATACGGAATTTGTCCTGACCTCTCCCAGGGCAAAGCCCCAGGTCATTCCCTTGCCCTCTTCCAACAGTTTCATTTGGGTTTCAAGAAAACGGCCATCGTTGAATGCCCGCAGGCGGTATGTTCCGCTTTCGTGTCATAGGAGATTATCCCAAAAGCCTGTAGAAGGGGCTGGCCGCCGGGTTTTGTCCGGCCGACTCCCTCGATCCAATACTACCATTGGAGGGGACGGCTTCACCTCTCGGATAGCGCTTTATCAGATTCTGAAGTCCGCTACCTGCTGATTGATGCGGTCTCGGCGTCAATACTACTCTACGGGAGAGGGAGCGTAACGCGATGTTGCGCCCAGCCGTCGTATTAGGCGAAAGCCCCTAGGAGGAAAGAACTGAAACCGCACGCAGTCGTAAGAATCGGCTTGGTCTCCTTGATGTTAGTGGGCGCCTTCATCGCCGGGCAACACTACTCGCGCACTGCGGCTGCCCAGAGCCCCCAGAAGTGGGAATACCAGATTGTCGGTTGCGGCGTCGGCTGCTCCGGCCAAGTCGCCCAGATCAACAAGCTGGGCGCCGAAGGTTGGGAGGTAGTCACGCTGAACGCGAGTAATCGAGTTCTTCTAAAACGGGCCAAGTAGGGAAACGAGAGTTCTTTACACTCCAACAAGCTTCCTTGGCTACGATCCTATTTTCCGTTAATGCGTTGTTCAGGAGTTTGCCGTCGGTTTTCTGCCAATGCCGCAAATCCATCCTTTGTCGTGTTCCTCGATCACCTGAACATCCGAGTAACCGGCGTTTGTGAAGAGTGCGCGATGCTCATCAACGCTCAGGAGCGTCAGGCCCGTTCGCGAAGCGTATTTCTCGGCGAGCTTTGCGGCCGGAGTGTTCGCTCCTTTATAGATTTCCGCGATCAAGATGAGCCTGCCGCCGGGCTTCAAGACTCTGAAGGTTTCGCGCATGTCACGGGGCAAGTTGGGCCACCAAAAGTGTGTTTCCACGGCGGTGACCAGATCGAACATGCCGTCCGGAAACGGCAACTCAGACACAGAGCCGTGCCGGATCTCGACGCGGCCGAGCTCGATCCATTGCGCATTCGTTCTTTTGTTGCGGCCACGCTCGCGTCGGAATAATCGATGCCGTAGACCTTCCCCCGTGTGGCGATCGCCGCCAGCTTACTGACCGTCCTGCCGCCGCCGCAACCTACATCGAGGATCGTGCCGTGGTTCTCTATCGCGATGTGCTGTAAGCCCCAGTCTGTCAGCTTGGAATGGCTCGAATTCATTCGCCACAAGGTGAATCGGCCCAGCCACCCTGTCGGCTTGCTGCATTGATTTACCGGTGCGCTCCTGCTCGTCACGGCCGTTCACCCTGTCAGGCAGTCTAACGTTAAAATGAGCGCCGCCGCTCAAGCACTCCGATGCCCGGTTAGCTCTTTGTTTTGATATTCTCTTTTAGTTTGAAACTCTTGCGCACTCTTTACGCTCGCAGAAATCACAACTCTTTTTTTTCAGCGGATTGCGCACTCTTTGAGGAAAACCACCCGGGGTGCCGTATCCCTGCGGCAGTTCCACTGCTCACAAATCAAGACTCGACGAGGCCCTTCTCGAGCATCTCCTCGTCACTGAGCCACAGATCGGGGATGTTGGCTGAGCCGAGCCGAAGAATATCTTCCAGTGCGCCGCGCACATCGCCGAGCCGAAAGTCCACGCCGATGCGTTCGAGCAATTCGATCAGCGCCTGTGCCCCTTCCGCAAGAACCGGCTTGGGCGGCGCACTTGTCCCGCTTGTTCCCGGCGGAGTCGAGGGAA
Organism: Acidobacteria bacterium 13_2_20CM_2_57_6; assembly: GCA_001917435.1. GTDB lineage: Bacteria > Acidobacteriota > Terriglobia > Acidiferrales > UBA7541 > Acidiferrum. The sequence continues at coordinate 5,414 of MNEA01000131.1, read as the reverse complement.
GCGCAGCCGAAGGAAGCGAAGCGTGTTCTTTGTTCTCCGGATGGTTTTCCACCGCCGAAGGGCCGTCGTGGCTCAGCCGGCGATACGTCACAACGTAAATGGCGTGCGGTCCCGCGCCGTGTCTCACGATGTGGAGAAACCCGCGGGTCTTGGGTTTTGCCGGGGCCAGCCGTGCTGCTACTCCTGAGCCGGAGGGGAGGGCGCTCATCGCTGTTGTGCTCTCATCGCTCCTTTGCAGCTCAGCTGCAGCCGCTGGTGCTGCCGCAATTTTCGCATTTGTAGCAAGCGCCGTTCGGCACCATCAGCATGCCGCACTCGCTGCATGTCGGCGCGCCTTCGTGGGCGTTGGTCAGCTTCGGCTCAGCCACTCCGGCGGGGAGCGAAGTAAGCGCCGCCAGGATCGCCGGAGCGGGAACGGCCGCACCAGCGTTTTCCGCGGGGGCTCCGCCATTGAGCTTTAGATAATCGGACGAGATGAATCGTCCGCCTAGCCACCGGGCTATGTAGTCCAGCACCGACGATACAAACCGGATGTTCGGGTTTGCGGTGATGCCCGAAGGCTCGAACCGTGTGTTCAGCAGCTTGTCCACAAACACTTTCAGCGGCACGCCGTATTGCAAGCCCAGCGAGATGGTCAGCGCCAAGCCGTCCATCACACCGGAAAGCGTCGACCCTTCCTTGGACATCTTGATGAAAATTTCGCCGGGACGATTGTCCTCGTACATCCCGACGGTAATGTACCCTTCGTGCCCGCCCACGCTGAATTTGTGCGTAACCGACGCACGCTCCACCGGCATCTTTTCGCGTACTGCCCGTGCGAAGAGTTCGCGTTGCATTGGCTCAACGTTCGCCGTCGTCACCGCCGCGGGCTCGGCTTTCTTCTCTTCTTTCTTTCCGCCGGCATTGAGCGGCTGCGAACGCTTGGAATTGTCGCGGTAGATGGCCACGGCCTTCAGCCCCAGCTTCCACGATTCAATATACGCGTTCATGATGTCTTCGACCGTCGATTCCTCCGGCATGTTGATGGTCTTTGAAATCGCGCCCGAGAGGAACGGCTGCGCCGCCGCCATCATCTTCACGTGCCCTGTCCAGGTGATCGAACGACCGCCGCCTTGCGGCGCCAGCGAGCAGTCGAATACCGGCAAGTCTTCCGCCTTCAGGTGCGGCGCGCCTTCGATCTTCCCGTTTTTGTCGATGTAGGAAACGATTTCGCTGGTCTGTTCCGGCGTGTAGCCGAGCTTCATCATCGCCTGCGGCACGGTGTTGTTCACAATTTTGATCAGCCCGCCGCCCACCAGCTTCTTGTACTTCACCAGCGCCAGGTCCGGTTCGATTCCCGTGGTGTCGCAGTCCATCATGAAGCCGATGGTACCCGTCGGCGCCAGCACCGTCACTTGCGAATTCTTGTAACCGTACTTTTCGCCGTGCGACAGCGCCGTGTCCCACGCTTCCTGCGCGCCCAGGAACAATTCCGTCTGCACGTGTTCCGGCTGGATCCCGCGCATCGCGTCGCGGTGCATGCGAATCACGTCCAGCATCGGCTCACGGTTCACTTCATAGCCTGGGAACGGACCCATGCGTTCCGCAATTCTCGATGACTGCGCGTATGCTTCGCCGCACATCAGCGCGGTGATCGCGCCGGCCACGTCGCGTCCTTCCGGTGAGTCGTACGGCAGCGCCATGGACATCAGCAGCGCGCCCAGATTGGCGTAGCCCAATCCGAGCGGACGGAAGTTATGCGAATTCTCTGCAATCTTCGGCGTCGGGTAACTGGCATTGTCCACCAGGATCTCCTGCGCCGTGATGGTCACATCCACGGCATTCTTGAACGCCGCAACGTCGAACTGCCCGCTGCCGGTCGCGAACTTCATCAGGTTCAGCGAGGCTAGGTTGCAGGCCGTGTCATCCAGGAACATATATTCCGAGCACGGGTTGCTGGCGTTGATTCGCGCCGTGTTCTTCGAAGTGTGCCAGCGGTTCACCGTCGTGTCGTACTGCATCCCGGGATCGCCGCAATGCCAGGTCGAATCCGCAATCTTCATCATCAGGTCGCGCGCGCGCAGCTTCTCCGCCGGCTGGCCGTCCGTGACGTTCTTCGTCCACCAGTCCTTATCTTCAATCACCGCGCGCATGAAGTCGTCCGTCACGCGCACCGAGTGGTTTGCATTCTGGAAGAAGATCGAAGCATACGCATCGCCGTCGATCGAGCTGTCGTAGCCTTGCTCGATCAGCACGTGCGCCTTGCGCTCTTCCTTCATCTTGCATTCGATGAATTCCACGATGTCCGGATGATCGATGTTCAGGATCACCATCTTTGCCGCGCGCCGCGTCTTTCCGCCGCTCTTGATCACCCCCGCGAACGCATCGAAGCCCTTCATGAAGCTCACCGGCCCCGATGCAATTCCCCCGCCGCTCAGGGTTTCCCGGCTGCCGCGCAGCGTCGAAAAGTTCGTTCCCGTGCCGGAGCCCCACTTGAAGAGCATGCCTTCGGTCCGCGTCAGCCCCATGATCGACTCCATGTTGTCGCTGACCGAGTTGATAAAGCACGCCGAGCACTGCGGCTTCGGCTGCACGCCCACGTTGAACCACACCGGCGAATTGAAGGCCATCTTCTGCTCGACCAGCAAGTGCGTCAGCTCGTCGCGGAAGGCATCCCGCGACGCCGCATCGGCAAAATATCCGCCCTCTTGGCCCCATCGCACAATGGTGCTCACCACGCGCCCGATCAGTTGCCGCACCGATCCTTCGCGCTGGGGTGTCCCGGGCTTGCCATGGAAATATTTGCTGGTGACGATGTTGGTGGCCGTCTGCGACCAGCTCTTGGGCACTTCCACGTCTTCCTGGCGGAAGATGGTCACACCTTTTTCGTTCCCGATCAGCGCGGTGCGCTTTTCCCATTCGACGGCATCGCAGGGGGACTTCTTCCCATCGGTGAAGTACCGTTCAAAAGTCAGACCTTTCCCTGTGTTGACCGCCGTTTTCTCGGCCGCATCTGTCGCCAGAGATTTTCCGTTCAATGCATGCTTCACCGTAGCCATCCGTCCCTCCGCGCTCCAGGGTTCCCACTCGCGGAGGGAACCCTATTATTTTACTCCTCTGCGTCCCGCAGAGGCGTCGCGCTTCGCTTCAGGGTCTGGGCTGAAGTTAACGCATCTTCCGATTCGATGGGTTCGTGAAAGCGGGCAGCGAAAAAAAAGCCGTATTCCAGTCGCACTCAAGTTCCAGCGCAAAACGCCAATGCTCTGCCACTGGCCGGTGGTTCGCACTCAGCCAAACAGCAGGGTGCCCCGCCTGAAATACGGGCGCGGAGCAGGTATTCGCGCTCGATTTTTTTCGCTTAGAACCCGGGCTGCCTCGTGGTCTGGCCCCCACGGACCTTGGTCCATCCCCGACTCGGTCCGTCTGGCGCTTCCACGTCCCCCCGAATCTGGATTCGCAGTATCAACGGAAGAAAATTTTCTGTCAAGAGAAAAACGCAAAATGTGGTTGACGTTTTCGTACTGCGTCTATTTGTAGTGGTCCGATTTCCACTCGGTTTCCACCGTTTTTCCACTCCAGCGCTTCCGCTTCGACATTTTTTTAACATTTCTTGCCGCCTTGCCTTTCACGCCGCATTCTCTGCATCCTATTGAATATGCAGCGCACTTTCCCAACTCTTGCTCTTCTCTTTGTTCTTCCACTTCGCCTTTTCGCGCAAGCCGCCGCGCCCACCAATACATCTCCCCTCATGCAGCCCGCTCTTGGGGAGAAATTGCAGATCGCCGGTGTGCACAACGCCGGCAAAATCACTGACTTTCTCTATCGCGGCGCACAGCCCAAACAAACGGGTCTTTCTGAACTGAAACTCTTGGGGATCAACACCATTGTCGATCTCCGCGGCGAAGACCGCGAAAAAATCGACTGGGAACGCAAGCGTGCCGAGTCCCTTGGAATACGCTTTGTGCACATCCCCGTCAGCGGCTGGTCACCGCCTACGGACGAGCAAGTGGTTCAGTTCTTGTCTCTGTTTCGCGGCGAACCGGGGCAGAAGGTTTTCGTCCACTGCCGCTTTGGCGACGATCGCACCGGCGTTTTCGTCGCCACTTATCGGATGGCTCTCGAAAAGTGGTCCGCGGAACAAGCCATGAAAGAAATGTATTTCTTCGGCTTCAACGGATTCTGGCATCCTGCGATGAAATCCTTCATTCGCGGCTTCCCCGCACGGCTGAACTCTTCGCCGTCTCTCGCGTCGCTCCGCAGCCCGCCTTCGAAACGATGATCCGGCGGACCGGCTATTCGCCAGGATGCTCTCTGCTCGCCTGGACGCTTAGAACAAAGGACTTAGAGCAATTTTTCTCCTAGTACCTCCGTACCCTCTGAAACAGGACGCTTGCTTCATTTGAGAGAACCGCTGCTCCCTCTATCATTCTGCCTATTCCAAACTTAGCGGTCTGAGGGAGTTGTCCCCGTGCAAATCGGACGCTACGAGATTCTCGAAATCATCGGCACCGGCGCTCATGGCCGGGTGGCACGCGCCCACGATCCCATGATCGGCCGCCTGGTGGCCATCAAGCTGTTCCCCAAGGAATTGGCCAGTGGCGAAGCGCGCCAACGCTTCATTCAGGAAGCGCGCGTCGTCGGCCAGCTCTCGCATCCTTCGATCATCACACTCCACGATATGGGCATCGACGAAGCCACGCAAACGCCCTATCTGGTCATGGAATACCTGGAAGGCCAGCCGCTCGATCGCATTCTAGAGAAAGGCAGCGTGCCCTATCCAAGAGCTTGCGCCTGGGCTGCGGAAGTAGCTTGCGCGCTCGGCGTGGCGCACCGCAAAGGAGTGATTCACGGCGACGTCAAGCCCGCGAACATGCTCATCACCGATGATGGGCGCTTGAAATTAATGGACTTCGGGATGGCCCGGCTGGCGAGCCGCGATTCAAAAGCTACGCCGCTGGTGGGCACGCCCGCTTATTGGTGTCCCGAGCAAATCATGGGCAAGCCGCAGGATGCGCGCTCCGATCTGTTTTCTCTCGGCGTCGTTCTCTACGAAATGGTGACGGGCAAGCGTCCCTTTGACGCGGATTCGCTCCAGGCCATTTGCAGCCGCGTTCTATCTTCGACACCGTTGCCGCCATCGCACGCGAATCCGTCCGTGCCGTCGAACTTTGACGGCATCGTAGCGCGTTGCCTGGCGAAAGATCCCGCAGCCCGGTACGCACCGGCCGAAGCTCTCGCAGAAGAACTGTATCCGCTGGCGCGCCGCAAAGAGACTCCGGTTCCCGTGACGCAATCCAATGGAAATGGACACGGCTTGCGTGACCGCGCAGCGAGGCTGCTGCGCTCAGCATAATGATTACCTTGCAAAAAGGCCGTTACGAATGCATCGAGCCTCTCGGCTCCGGCGCTACCAGCCGCGTTGAAATGGCGCGCGA
>MNEA01000005.1 GCA_001917435.1 Acidobacteria bacterium 13_2_20CM_2_57_6 | reverse complement strand
TTGTGCGCTCCGGTTGGGGCCAGGGGGTGTGCGTTGGAGACTACAACAATGATGGCCTGATGGATTTGTTCGTCACGTATTACGGCAAGAACGTACTGTACCGCAACAACGGGGATGGAACCTTCACCGACGTCACGCACGAAACCGGATTGCTCCAACTCGAGGATCACTGGAACTCCGGCGCCGCTTTTCTCGATTACGACCGTGACGGCTATCTCGATCTGTTCGTCAGCAACTATGTGGCGTACGAATCAGGCCTGGCGCTATACGAGTCGGATCCTGCCCTGGTCGGCGTGCAATCGCCCGTGTTGCACGGGCCGGCCGGGCTGCAAGGATCGAAGAACATCCTCTATCATAACAACGGCGATGGAACCTTCACGGATGTGACAAAATCCGCGGGTATTTCAAAGCCCGAGCCGACCTACGGCTTTACGCCGTGTGTGGCCGACTACGACAACGATGGCTGGCTCGATATTTACGTTGCCAACGATTCCACGCCAAGTCTGCTTTTCAAGAGCAATCACAATGGAACATTCACGGAAATAGGACTGCTCGCTGGAGTGGCGGTTGACGAAAATGGAAGTTCGCAGGGCGGAATGGGTGTTGACGCCGGGGATTATGACGGCGATGGTCTTCTGGATATCACAAAGACCAACTTCTCAGACCAGACCACGTCGCTGTACCACAACCAGGGGAATGGCTTCTTCACGGATCGCACATTCCAGGCCGGCCTCAGTGGACAAACTTCCTCGGTCAAGTGGGGCACTTCTTTTTTTGATTTTGACAACGACGGTCAGCTCGATCTCTTAATGGTCGCCGGCGCAATTTACCCTCCGGGTCTAAGTGGGAGCCGCGCGAAGCCGAAGGAAGATGAAGGCAAGAAAATCTTGTACCACAATTTGGGAAACGGTCGCTTCCAGGATATCTCTGAGCACGGCGGACCTGGTTTATTGCTTCCGCGCTGCAGCCGTGGGGCGGCTTTTGGCGACATTTTTCGTACGGGGCAAATTGATATAGCAATCAACAATTTGAATGACGGTCCTACTTTGCTTCGGAATCAGTCGCCTTCGCCGAACGCATGGCTGCTCGTAAGACTTGTGGGAACGCGTACCAACCGTGCGGCGATCGGATCAAGAGTGCTTGTCGAATCCGAAGGCCGGCGGCAGATTCAGGAAGTGCGGAGCGGTGGTAGTTTCTGCTCGCAGAGCGATCTGCGATTGCATTTCGGCCTCGGCCGCGCCCGCGAAGCAACTCGCGTGACGGTGAAATGGCTGGGCGGCGGACAGGAAATCGTGGAACACGTTCCGGCTGACCGCTTGGTCGTGATCCAAGAAGGAAAGGGGATTGTTGGTCAGGGAAAGTTTTGAACTTGTTTCGTCGCGCTATCCCGCTGGTTGTCCTCCTTTTTCTCCCCGCCAGAGCGCAGTGTGCCCAACTGAACAGCCCGGGAAATTCGCCCAGCACACCAACTGCGTACAAAAAAGCCTTTGATCTATTGCAAAAGGGACAAGCTGACGAGGCACTCGCAGAAATAGATACTGCATTGGCTGGTGAGCCTGGTGATCCCTCTTTGAACAACCTTCGAGGACTGGTGACCGCTCAGCTGGGTCGTACTGCCGAGGCCGAGACTAGCTTCAGGAAAGTCATTCGACTCCTGCCTCATGCGGCCATGGGTTACAACAATCTTGCCGCGCTGCTTTATCAGTTGGGCCGTCACGCCGAGGCGGCGAAATTATTCCGGCAGGCCCTGACGGAGGAGCCACACAATTTTACGGCGCTGGTGGGTCTGGGCACGACGTTGGCGGAAACTCAGGAATACGGGGAGGCGGCGCCATATCTAGAAAAGGCTTGGTCCAGTCGCGCTGGAGACTTCCAGTCCGGCTATGAGTTGGCCCGGACTCTCCAAGAGCTGAAAAGGCCCGCTGAGGCCCAAAAGGTGCTCACGCGGTTGAGCCCTCCTCAAGACCGTGCGAGTGCGGCGAAGTTCTATGCGCTCTCAGCAGGAGTAGCTGAACAGCTTGGAGACCAGCCAGCCGCAATTCGTGAATACCGTCGTGCGTACGAACTAAGCCCGCAATCTTTCGAGATCTATCTTGCGCTGGTGCGCAGCGCTCTCCGGACGCAAGACCAGCAGTGGGCGCAACTGCCTCCTGCACCGAGTGGCCTCTCTGGGGAGCAACACCTTGCGCTTGGACTGATATTTGCATCCGGTGGTGCGTACTCAATCGCAGTCTCGCATTTTCGGCAAACCTTGCAGTTGGAACCGACGAGTTATCTGGCGACGTATAACCTAGCGCTGGCTTATAAGCAAGATGGTAACCCGCAGGCAGCCATCGAACTGCTTGAACGTACACTCGAAAAGCAGCCTAGCGCCGAGCTGCATAACCTGCTGGCATCACTCGAAGAAGAAACAGGGCGTTACGTGGAAGCCGTTCGACACTATCAAAGGGCTGTGGACCTGGAACCGGACGACGAACAATATTATTTTGATCTCGGCGCTGAATACCTTATGCATCTGACGCTTGTTCCAGCGACAGAAGTATTCCGCGTGGGCTCCCAAAGATTTCCTGCATCCCCACGGCTTCATGTGGGCAGGGGGTTGGCCCAATTTGCCCTGCGTCAATACACGGACGCGGCAGATGCGTTTATTGACGCTCTGGAGATCGATCCATCAAGTCCGGACGCGTTTCTCGCCTGGAACGCTTTGCCGACGTTCGTGGTGGTGACCGACTGGGAAAGGATACAGCCACGGCTGCAACGTTTAGCAGAACGATTTCCTGGAAATGCCCAGGCTCTATTCTGCTACGCCGACGCGCTTTTCCGGCAGGGCGTGGCCTCGGATCGAGGAGACGGTCTCGATCTGGCACAATCACTGCTCGAGAAAGTGGTCCATTTGAACCCAAAACTGGCTATAGCCCATCTTGAATTGGGCACGCTTTATGCCCACCGAAAAGAAAGCCAGAAGGCCGTTGCCAGTTTCCTCACGGCAGTTCGGTTGGATCCGAACTCCGAAATGGCTCATTACAGGCTTGGGCAGACTTATCGAGACCTGAATCAACTGGCTTTGGCCGAGTGGGAATTGAATCTTTATCAAAGGTTGTCTCGAAATCATCAGAACCAAATGGCGCAAACCCGGAGTGCGATTCGACAGTTCGTGCTTGCAAAACCCGCTTCCCAGCCGGTTTTGACGGAGAAGAAAGCACCTTTGTGAAAGTTTCAGTCGCTCATGAAGAGGTGAGGTTGTCGCGATTGTGTCGCGAGAAAAAGGAGTGAAAAGAAATGAGCAGAATGCCGTTGAGGCGCGGTAATTGTGCGTGGCAGCATCTCGTCGCTCTGTGTATTGCCATTTTCGTAGGGTTTCCAAGCGCCCTAACTGCAGCCGACGCACGGAAGGTGCTTCCCGATCACGTTCCTCCCAAGCGCTCCTCGCAAATTGAAGACGGCTTTGGCATAAACTCCGATCTGCCGCGTGAACCTTATCTGCCATGGAACCGCTGGTGGTGGACACGAATGTTTGACGCCGGTTTCAAGTGGATTCGGATTGGACAATACGAAAACAGCTCTGATCGTACGAGTTGGGATTGGATCGAGCAGAAGCGCGGCGTGTATTCAAGCGCGCAGGAGCTGGAGGATGCGGTAGATTCCTTGGTGGAGAACGGCGTCAACATTCAAGTGCAGCTGCTGTATGGCAATCCCATGTACACAGCCGCTGCCGGCAAGATGCCCGATGCGATCACTCCCGAGCCGGGGTCGTTGCATAATGCAGACCGCAGCCTCTATTCGGTATTTTGGCCTCCGAAGACACCCGAGCAAATCGCCGCTTTCAATCGCTATGTGAAATGGATGGTGGATCACTTCCACACTCGCATCCATTACTGGGCACTGTGGAACGAACAGGACATAAGCTACTGGAACCCCGTACCCAATCCAGAAGAATATGGACTGCTTCTTAAATCCTTTGTGCAGGTCGTCCACGATGCCGACCGCGACGCCAAGGTTATATACGGCGGTCAAGCTGACCCCTCTCGCGATTTCACGAAGCGCGCGCTGGATACTTGCCAGTGCGCCTCCGGCATTGATGTCTACGCCTACCATACTTATCCCGGTTACGGTCAGAACCTGAATCCGGAAACCATGGACTACGGAGCCTATCTGACAGAGTCGCCCAAGCTGCTGCGTGAGCTGGTCCGGAATTATCCCGGAATTCGATCTGACATTCCGTTTTTTGACGACGAATTCAATTCCATTCCGTCGTGGAAGGGATCGGATGAGTCTGTCCAGGCCAAGTACGTTCCACGCGGGCTGGTGTATAACCTGGCGGCGGGCGTGAAAACATTTGTCTGGCTGTTGACAGCCGGAACCGATGGGAACGAGTACGACGACTTCGGTCTGATTCACGGCATGACCTTTCACGGCAACGACTTTACCGCGCGTCCCGTGTTCCAAGCGCTGCAGAACACCAATGCACTCTTTTCAGACACGAAGTTTGATCCTACGATCGAAATCACGGCTCCCGACCTGCCCGCCCTCCGCCGGCAAACAGGGTTTCCATTCATGAGCTTCGCCTTCCGTTCCCGATCAGGAAAGGCCATCGTGGCTTACTGGCTTGCCGCCCATAGTCTGCCAGGAAATGTATTCCCGCCGATTTACGGGGACCTCTCACTAAGGAACTCGGGCATAACGCATCCCGTGTTGGTTGACGTTGTTTCGGGGGAGATCAGGCCCATCGAATGGAAGCGCGGAACAACAGACACGCTGCAAGCATTGCCTCTGAAGGACAGCGTCATGGCCATTACCGATGAGAGTTATTTTGACTGGCCGGTTCTTCCGGAAGCGCCGAGTTCGCTAAACGTAACTTTCAGTGGAAACTCCTCGCAGCTCATGTGGAGCCTCCACGGCGGAGAGTCTAAAGGTATTTTGGTGGAACGCCGGATTGAAAGCCGAACCGGAAACGGAGCCCGCTGGGAACGAATTGCGAAACTGGAGAACACCGCGACCGAGTACACCGATCCCGGTGCCGCGAACGCCCAGAATGCTGCTTATCGTGTACGTGCGTACAATGACGCGGGCGAGTCGGCCTATTCCAACATCGCACGAGCCACCGTTCCGAGCCATTAGAACTTACGGCGCCACGCTAGAAGGAGTATATCAAAGCGACCTCAATCTGCCGCTCGTCTGTCGCAATACTGGTGATGCTGGCGCCTCCGGCCTCGTCCACCGTGCTGCCGGGCAGGCTGAAGTTGGGATGGTTCACCATGTTGAAGAACTCGGAGCGGAACTCGACCTGATGAGTTTCGTGTATCTTGAAGCTCTTTTGAAGGACGAAATCCATATTGAAAAGGTGCGGGCCGCGCAGATTACCAATCCGCGAGTCACCGAAGACATGCGCGATCTGTTGGCCGGCGGCCAAAGGCGGCGCGACGAATACTGCCTGGTTATACCAGCACGCCAGTGTCTGGTGACCCGGATCACAGCCAAGATTCGCCTGCACATTCTGTCCAATGGAGAAATTGTAGGGATCGCCAATCTGGCTCGGCCGATAGCTCCCGCTACCAGTATTGCTGAGATCGCCGGACATGACCGCTGTAAACGCCTCCCCACTCTGCGCGGTCGTTATGCCGCCGATCTCCCATCCGCCAATAACTCCCTCCGCAACACTCCCTAAGTTGCCAAGGAAATGCCGGCCCCGGCCGACCGGTAATTCGTAGATATAGCTCACCACGAACCGATGCCTGATGTCGGGTAGCACCGGGCCAAATTCTTTCTCCGGATGGTGGGCGTCCTGAATCGCCGCCCCGACGTTGCCATCTGCATTGCCCAGATTGTGAGCCAGTGTGTAAGAGGCCAGGACGTTAAAGCCGTTTGAGAAGCGCCTGTTTAGCGATGCCTGGAAGGCGTTGTAGAACATCTGAAGCTGTGGAAAATCCAATGGCAATACATTGCTTAGGTCCGGCAAGACGTTGAAGTAGGGACGGCCAAAATTGCCTGTGGCGTCGGAGAAGTTGGAGTCCAGCGGCTGAAAGGGCTGGTTCAAGTCACTGACCTCATGATTCCACAAGTGGTACGCGCGCGTGCCTACGTAGGCGATCTGCGCCACCCAGTTCCGCGAGAACTGGTGTTGAATGCCCAAATTCCACTCAAGGATCCGGGGCATGCGACGGACAGGGCCAGTAGTCCGCACGACTCCCGTGGGGTGATTGGGATCAGCGAAGAGAATGGTGGGCGAAAAGCCGGCAGATATTAATTGGCTCGGCGAGGGCGCCTGACCCACATTGAAGAAATGAGAGGTAAATGCCAGCTGCGGTGGGTTCAGACCCAAGTCATCGAAGATGTTTCCCTCGCTCGAATAGAAGATGCCGAAGGCGGTGTGTACCACCGTGTCCTTCTGCGGAGACCAGGCCAAACCGATTCGTGGCGCCCAATCGCTCTTGTCAAACTTGACGCCTGCATGCGATACCGCATTAGGTCCATACGAATTCACTACCACTGCACGCTGCAAATCGAAGTTGCCCACGCGGCCATTGGCGGGCGACGTCACTTCGTAGCGCAAGCCGATGTTCAAAGTGAGGTTTGGCGAAACGTGGAAATCATCCTGTATGAACTCCGCCAAGTCCCAATAGCGCGTTGGATACATTCCAGTAAGAAAGTCCTGCCCCGACGAAATCGGTATTCCGAGCAGCAGGTCGGCAAGCCCGTTGCCGCCATTTGATGTAGTCAGGTCGGCGGTATACCCACCTGGAAAGCTGAACTGTCCGCGAGAGGCGGTCAACTGAAAGAAGTTCCGCTGCTGGCGGCGGAAGTCAATGCCGAATTTGAACGAGTGCTTGTTACGCACCCAGGTGACGGTGTCTGCGACCTGGTAAATGTTTTCAATGGCGTGTTCGGGCGTCCACAGAGAATCACCCACAGGAGTGAAGCTGGCGACATCAACAAAAGACAATCCTGAAGAATTCACATCGCCGCGATTGGCGAACGGAATCCCTACCTGCTCCGAAACATTCTTGCCGAACAGAAGCGGCAGGGCATTCACCGCGTAACGAAAAAAGCCCCCATGGGCATCATTGAGCAAGCGGCCCGAAAAAGCGTGGGTCCAACCCAGGCTAACGTGCTGCGAGCGGGTCTTATCGCGACTGGGACAGCAGTCCAGCCCGCCCAGGTCCCCCAACGGTCCCGGCCGAAAGCTGCGGATATCACCGAAGCTGTACCCCGCGAAGATCTGATCCTGTTCGCGAAAGCGATGGTCCAGGCGAATGTCGAACGAATCCTGATCATTCACTCGATTAGGATTGGAGAAATAGTTGTTGACCAAGCCCGGACCGTTGGGCAGCGGATACAAATCGGCAACATTCGATCCCGTCGTATCAGTCATTATAGACGGGATTACGTTTATTTGACTGCCGTTGCTGATCGGGTCGCGAAGCAAAACGGTCCCGCTTCCGTCCGCGCATGCATGGTTCTGAGTAGTGAACGGGTTAAAAATGGTGCCTGTGTCGAATATCTCGTTTGGAGCAGGAGTGGGACAGGGCGAAAAGGTCGCTCCTGTTAACCGGTCGGTAAAATCGCCGCTGCGCTCCGCGGCAGTAGGCACGGTGGAGACGTAGCTCAAGGCCTCACGGAGCCTGCTTCCCTGGTAGTCACCGAAGATGAATGTCTTGTCTTTCTTGATGGGTCCGCCGAGAAAAGCACCAAATTGATTTCTCTTGAAGCCCGGTTTTGGCGCTGGTGACGGCGAGGCGAAGTAGTTTCTCGCGTCCAATGCATCATTGCGGATAAATTCAAATGCTCCGCCGTGGATCCGATTGGTACCGGACTTAACTACGACGTTGACCGCAGCACCACCGCGGCCAAATTCCGCGCTCATGGAGTTTTCTTCTGTGCGGAATTCCTGAATCGCATCCGGCGGCGGAAGAACGACGACGCCCCCAAGACCGAACTCATTGTTGTCAACCCCATTCAGTAGGAAGTTGTTGTTTGAAACGCGCAGACCGTTCGCCGAGAGCGCTTCATTCGCCCTCTCGTTCTCAAAGACTCCGCCTGAAACGTTGGACCCCGTCATGCCGCTATTGGCGCCTGGGCCAAGATAAGCAAGCTGAATGAAATTGCGGCCATTTAGCGGGAGGTCAGAAATCCGCTTCTCGGTTTCTAGGGTTCCCAGTGAGGAGGTCTCTGTCTGCAGTAAGGGCACGACGCCGGTCACCTCCACGACTTCGTTCGCGCCGCCTACCTGCAGGTTTAGATCAACCCGCACAACCTGGTTAACGCCCACGTCCACGTTCGGTTTCACCGCTCTTTTGAAGCCTTGTTTTTCGACGGTCACAGAGTAGGAGCCAATGCGCAACAAGTTGGCGGCATATGCTCCGGTGCTGTCTGTTGTGACGCTAATGGATTGATCGGTCGCCAAATTCCTGATAATCACCTCCGCCCCGGATACATTCGCACCGCTGGGATCGTTGATTACGCCTACAATACTGCCGCGATCAACTTGAGCGATTAGCACGGAAGCGTTGGTGATTACGACCAAAGCAAAGGCCAACTTCAAAACCCGGCTAGAAACTGACGGTGCCGTCATGGTGCCCCCTTCGGCCTGCCAGTCGGAGGTAGATTATTTGAACCGCTTTAATACTCCACCGCCAGCGGCAAGTCAAGCGGAATAGCGGACGCCGGAAGTCGCAGGATTCCACTAGCCAGGGTTACAATGTGGCCTGCGTTGGAGTCCCGTCATGAACACCATTCGGCTCTCAAGCTTGGTGCTGGTTATTTGCTTGTTCTGCACAGTCGCATCGCCGCAATATCGTGGGCCAGTAGGGAACGGCCACGAAAGAAAAAGGTGGGCTGACCCACCAGAACGGAGCAGCGCGATTTATCCGAGCGATACGCCCGATCCGCGAGACCTCAAAAAAGACGCGGATGAATTGGCCCAACTTTCGCTGGCTATACCCTCTGAGATCGAAGGGCTCAATCACGGTCTCGTCCCCAGCGATTTGAACGAGAAGCTCAGACGTATTGAGAAGTTGTCCAAGAAGCTGCGGGATGCGGTAGGGCGTAGCCGTCGCTGATGCGGAAGGCTGTTGTTCGGCCGTCATTCCACCGCGCGGGCGCACTCGAAAAGGAAGTCTTATTCGGACGAAGGCGACTTGAAATACCTCTATTGACCGCATCGTAGTCCTGCAGCTAAAGTTCTTTGCCTGTGAGGAGGGGCGGAATGTCTGAACTGGCGCTTTTAGGCGGTCGGAAGGCAAAAGGCAAACCGTTTCCCGACTGGCCCATGTACGACGACAAGGAACGTCGTGCGCTGATGGAAGTGTTGGAAAGCCGCATCTGGTGGCGGACCCCGGGAACCAAGACCCTGGAATTTGAGCGCGCGTTCGCGACTTTTCACGGCGCCCGGCACGGCGTGGCTGTGACCAACGGTACCGCTGCGCTCGAAGTTGTTATGGCTGCATTGAGTATTGGTGCAGGTGATGAGGTCATCGTTCCTGACTTCACATTCATCGCGACCGCCAGCGCGGTGTTGTTTGCGGGGGCGCTTCCGGTTATGGTGGACGTCCGGCCCGATACCTACTGCATTGATCCAGACCTGGTTGAAGCCGCGATTACGCCACGTACAAAAGCTATCATCGCAGTGCATATGGGTGGACATCCTGCCGACCTAGATCGCTTGAACAAGATCGCCCAGGACCACCAGCTCGCGCTGGTGGAGGACAGCTCCCATGCGCACGGCAGCGAGTGGCGGGGGCGGCGAATCGGTACGTTTGGCAAAGCGGGAACATTCAGTTTTCAATCCAGCAAGCTGATGACAGCCGGCGAAGGCGGCATGATCATCACAAATGACGATAAAGTCGAACGTCTGGCCCGCTCCGTACACGATTGCGGCCGCATGCCTGGCGAGTGGTTCTACAGCCACTTTATTTACGGTTCAAATTACCGGCTCAGCGAGTGGCAAGGTGCCGTGCTCAGCGTGCAACTCACACGCTTGGATGCGCAAACCGCCCACCGCCACAAGAATGCACGCCTGCTCGATCGCTTGCTGCCGGAGATTGAAGGCATCACCCCGCAGAAGCTGGACACTCACTGTACCCGCAACGGACAGTACGCATACATCTTTCACGTCGATCGTGACGCTTTTGCCGGTATCAGTACTGAAAGATTCATCGAGGCTATGAATGCCGAGGGCATTCCCAATCAGGCGAGTTACCCTCCGCTGCACGATCTCGACGTGTTCAAGAGCGGCGAATATCGAAAGAAACTTACCGGCAGACAGGCCGAGGAAAAACACGCGTTCTTGAAAGGAGATTTTCCCCACACCTACCGAGCCGCTTGGGAGACGGTCTGGATCCCGCAGCCAGCATTGCTGGGAGATGAGCAAGACATGCATGAGATCGCGACAGCGCTGCAGAAGATCCAAAACCATGCGAGCGAACTTGCCGCCGCGCCTGTCGCCGTCCGTGGAACCGCCTAGCAACGGCATGGAACTGCAACAACGACAGCGCTATGTCCCATACACGCACGAACGAAACTACGCCTGCCGGATCACCGAATGCACGTTTCGCGGCCTCCGCTCCGTAATCCTCGAAAACCAGATCATTCGAATCTCCGTGGCCGCAGACAAGGGCGCCGATATCTACGAGTTTCTTCATAAGCCTACCGATACCGAGTTTCTCCTGCGTACACCGCTGGGACTGCGCTCGCAGCCTCCTGTGCTGCCGACCATCAACTTGCGGGAAGGGTCCTTCTCCGATTTTTACGAAGGAGGGTGGCAGGAATTGTTGCCTGCGGCGGGCGATTTTGCCTGCGAGTTCAAGGGGGCGCAGTTCGGCCAGCATGGAGAAGTAGCGCTGCTGCCGTGGTCGTATCGCATTGCCGAAGATACTCCCGAGCGGATCGCAGTGACGTTTTCGG
The DNA here is from genome assembly GCA_001917435.1 of Acidobacteria bacterium 13_2_20CM_2_57_6. Classification (GTDB taxonomy): domain Bacteria; phylum Acidobacteriota; class Terriglobia; order Acidiferrales; family UBA7541; genus Acidiferrum. Next base: position 2,351 of record MNEA01000005.1, on the reverse strand, counting down.
TTGATACGACCCGCACGCCGTTTCATTTGGATCGCACTATGGTGCTCGAAGACGGCAAACCGGCGCTGCAAATTCGTGAGAAGTTGAGGAACAACGGCGATGAGCCGATGGAATTCATGTGGGCGCATCATCCTGCTTTCGGGTGGCCGTTTCTAGAAGAGGGCTGCCAAATCGATCTGCCGCGTTGTGAAGTCGTGGTCTTGGCCTCGGAAGCCCCGCCCACCTCTCGTCTGGTGGAGCAAGAAGGCGAGTGGCCTCGTGTAAAAGGCAAGAACGGAACAGTGGTGGACTTGTCGCGGATGCCCGGTCCGGAAGCCAAGGCGCATGACCTGGCGTTCCTGCGCGGCTTCAAGGAAGGACGGTATTCCATCACAAACCACCGGTCGGGTCTGAGCTTTCATCTATCCTGGCAAAACAAGGTATTCCCGTATCTCTGGTATTGGCAAGTCACGCGGGGAGCTTTCGGCTATCCATGGTACGGGACCACTTACAACTTGGCGCTCGAGCCGCATTCCTCTTTGTTTCCCATGCTTCAGCGTGCTATCGAGCAGGGGCACGCGCTCAAACTCGGGCCGGACGCTGAGCTTTCCACTGAGCTCGAGGCCGCCATTTCGCTAGCAGCCTGAATGAGGAGCAGAAGATGAAGATATTGGCCGTCATCATGTTGACGCTGGCGGGTATTGCAGCCCCGGGGCAGCAGACGCGTCTGGAAAACCTGCATGGCAAGACTGTTCTGGTTTTTACGCCCCATCCCGACGATGATGTCTTTGGCGCTGGGCAGCACCTGGCTCAAATTAGAAAGGCTGAGGAAGAAGTATCCGAGGGCCTGCTTGGCACGCCGAAAGAAAACATTATGTGGATGGGATATGACGACGGCATGCTGGAGTATGCGCCACACCCCAAGCTCGTGGAGGAGGCAACAGCCATTATCCGGCGCATCCGTCCTGATGTATTACTCAGTGTGGATCCCGGCGAGTGGTATGAGCGATGGCACAAAACCGACCATCGCATGGCGGCTTTTAATACCATCGATGCCGTGCGTGCGGCGGAATTCTGGCTCTACTTTCCCAATCAGCGCCTGCAACAAGGCCTGCAGCCATACAAGGTTCCGGAAATGTATTTCTTCTACCCTTCGGCGCAAGAAGCGAATTACTACGTAAACATCGATGCGGTGGCCGATCTCAAGTTCGATGCTGCCGCCAAGCAGGTTAGCCAGTTCGAGCCCGCAGTCAACAAGTATCGGTCCGATTGGCAACCTGCCGACCTGGCCAAAGCCAAAGAGGAGATGCGGCGGGAGCAGCCGCGAAAGGATGGCCATTACGTAGAAGCCTTCCGCTACGCGACAGGTTTTGTTCAGTACTGACCGACGCAGACGCTTGGTCTCCACCGTGCGCAAGGCGGATTTTCAGCTTTCCTCGTCAGACGGCAGAGCATTCAAGTTGTAGGCGTTCGTAACGCGCAGTATTTTAACCCAGACTGCAGAAAGGTGGCCTATGCGAAACCAGACATCTTCGGTCTTTTCAAGAAGCAGGCGTGCTGCTGTGCTGCTCACAGCGTTCATTTTCCTATTTTGTTGGGCGGCGGCTGCGCAGGATATTCAGATCTACGTGTCCTCCAAGGCGGGAGACCGCATCGCAGCGAAGCCCGCACTCCACTTCGAGCAGCGTATCGACTCCAGTGCTGTAGCGTTCGAGATCAACGACAGCGTGGCCTATCAGAAAATCGACGGCTTTGGAGCTTCATTGCTGGAAGCGGGCTTGATCTGCATTAACAGTCTGCCACCCGCGGAACAGGAAGCGGTCCTCCGGGCTCTGTTCGATCCCCAAGAGGGCGCCGGCTTCTCCGCCATGAAGACCGTGATTGCTTCTACGGATTTCATGTCTGCCGGCCCCTTCTACAGTTACGACCCGGTCTCCCAGGACGTGGAGATGAAGCACTTCTCGATCGCTCGTGACCTGGGACCGAATGGTCTGATCACCTTCATCAAGCGGGCCCGCCGATATGGCAGCTTTGTGCTCCAGGCGCCAATGGATTATCCGCCTGATTGGATGTTGTTTGATGTGGATACAAATCAAAATGTGAACCCCAAGTATTATGACGCCCTCGCGCGTTATTACGTGCGCTATTTGCAGGAATATGAGAAGAACGGGATTTTTGTCGACTATCTAAGCCTGTTTAATGAGCCGGGTGTTTACACCAAGATTCATTACAGTGACATTCGCGATCTGCTCCGTGATCACGTGGGTCCGCTGCTGGAGCGGTCAGGCTTACGCACGAAACTCATGTTGAGCGAAGCACCCGAACGTAACGAGGCATACCGCAACTATCCCATCGTTCTCGATGACGCCGCT
>MNEA01000109.1 GCA_001917435.1 Acidobacteria bacterium 13_2_20CM_2_57_6 | reverse complement strand
CTGGATTCACCTTTCCATCGGAAGGCCAGACCGTTGGCTCCGCTGGGGGTTCGTGGAGGTCGGCGTGACGGTATTGCTGTTCGTCTTGGTACTGCCTTGGGGGCCTGCGGGGATAGCCATAGCCTGGACGGCCTCTTTCTGGATTCTGGTCCTCCCTGCGTTCTGGTATGCAGGCAAGCCCATACAATTTGGTATTACCCCCATAGTCGCGGCTCTTTGGAAGTACGTTCTGGCATCCTTGGTGGCGGGTTGCGCTTCTGCCCTGATCCTCCGGGAAATCCCCCTGCCCGCTCTGGCCTCGCCGGCTGCGGGCGCCGCTTACCGGATTGCAATTGGTTCCCTGTTGCTCGGAACACTTTATCTACTCGCAGTGATTTTGTTGCACCGCGGCTGTGGCCCCCTCTATCAAGTCGCGCGGCTTTTACGGGAGATGGTTCCGCTCGGCAGACCACCTGCCGAGCCCCCGCCGGCCGTTGCGATCTACGGCACCGTGGAGGAAGAAGCGGTTACTCTGGCTTGCGGAAGAAAAACGAGTTAATCCTAACGGAGCAAAAACGTGGCTAAGGTTTTGAGGAATACGGATTCAAGTATTTGCCGGATTGAAGACCAGGGATGAGAGCAACAGTCCAAGTTGTGTCCTTGGGAGAAGAGGCGTAGTGGCAATCGATCGAGGACACGGGGTTGTGCCGATTGTCCTCAAGGTCCGCACAATCGCGCATGGACAAAGAAGTTGCAGAGCCCGAGCGGCTTGTGCGCCAGCGTCTCCCGGATTTGCCGGGTCCTAGTCGGTTGTTCGGCGAGTGATTGCGAATGAACCTTTCAAGGCGGGTCGATCTTACTCCGAAGTTCGAAGGGCGAAAGTCGTTCTAGGTCAAAGGAAGAGCGCGTATGAACCGCAAAAATTTCCGAAATAGCCGGGCTTTGAACGTCGCGCTGATCTGGGCCGGGCTCGTTTGGGCCGGACTGGCTTGGGCGAACGGCCGGGACTTTTCCGGCTTTTACCGGACAAGCGACGTGAGCGTGTCGGGCGACACAACAAGCCTGACGCTCACGGTACAAATCTTTAACCGCAGCGGTGCAGACGTTTCGAACGCAACGGTTCTGCTGAGCGATTGGATCATTCCCATCCGGAACTACGGCTCGTTTCAGAATGTCGACGTTGCTGACGGGCATGACGTGCGACTCAGTGGCACGTTCCAAATCCCGCAGCGCGAATACGCGGGCTGGCAGCAAGGTAGACCGCCAAATCTAATCATTCAGTATGCCGATGCTGCCGGGAACAAGATGCGGCGTCTCATCGCGATTGTCCGGGGCCCCGTGCACTAAACAGTCGGCAGCCAGTCGGGAGAACTCCGGTGAACTGATCATGCCCATGCCCAAACTGAGATTGCTAATTTTCGTCTGTCTCTCCATGTCTTTGGTAGTTCCTGCGTTTGCCCAAAACATCATCACGGTTGCAGGAGGCGGGCCCAATAATGTGCCCGCTGTCTCGGCGGCCCTTGAGCCTTTTTTCGTCGCCTTCGATGCTTCTGGTAACTATTACATTGGCACTTTGGCACAAATACTTCGTGTGGACAAGAACGGCCAAGTGGATGTGTATGCGGGGAGTGGTTCTGCTTCCGGTTTCAGTGGTGATGGAGGGCTAGCAACCTCAGCACTAACCTGCCCGCAGGGGGGTCTCACGATCGACAACGCGGGAAACCTATTTTTCGGGGATTGCACCGGTCGGATTCGGCGGATTGATGGAGTCACACACCTGATCACCACGGTTGCAGGGAACGCCAACTTTGGTTTCAGCGGGGACGGCGGCCCAGCTACGGCCGCGACGCTAGGCACACCGACTGGCGTGGCCGTCGACAGCGTCGGAAACCTCTTCATCGCAGACAACAACGCCCGGATTCGCCGTGTGGACGCCGGCACGCAGGTGATTACCACGGTTCCGGTCCCTGGGCTTGTGCGTCCTCACGGTATAGCCATTGACAGCGCGGGAAAACTTTATGTCACAGACTTGGCCGGCCACCGAGTTTACCGTGTGGACGTGGCCACGCAGGTCGCGACGGTGGTCGCAGGTAATGGCACTGACGGCTTCAGCGGGGACGGCGGGCCAGCTACGGCCGCGCAGATGAACGCACCGTTAGGCGTGGCGGTGGACAGCGCGGGAAATCTGTTCATCTCAGATCTGTCCGACCGGATTCGTCGCGTGGATTCAGCTACGCAGGTCATCACCACGGTTGCGGGGAACGGCACGTATGGTTTCAGCGGGGACGGCGGGCCAGCTACGGCCGCGCAGATGAACGCACCGTTAGGCATGGCGGTCGACAGTGTAGGGGACCTTTTCATCGCAGACAACGGCAACTTCCGGACTCGCCGTGTGGACGCTACGACGCAGTTGATCACGACAGTTGCAGGCAATGGCACGTATAGCTTCAGCGGTGATGGCGGCCCAGCAACCTCAGCTCAATTCAGCGCGGCTGGCGTGGTGGTGGATAGCGCGGGAAACCTCTTTGTCTCGGATATTGACAACTGCCGGATTCGACGCGTGGATGCGACGACACAAGTAATCAACACAATTGCAGGTGATGGGCAATGTCGTTCGGGGGGTGTCGGGGATGGCGGTCCAGCAAGAGCCGCTGCATTGTACTATCCAGTTGGTCTTGCACTCGACAAAGCGGGAAATCTCTTTATCGGTGTGTTGGATGACCGGGTTCGCCGAGTAGATGCCGCCACGCAGACGATCACCACGGTTGCGGGCAATGGCACGGAGGGTTTCAGCGGCGATGGCGGACCGGCCACCTCGGCTCAGTTATCTGTTCTGGACATTGCGATCGACAATGCGGAGAACCTTTTCATCACAGATTGGGAATTTAACCGAATTCGCCGAGTGGATGCCGCCACGCAGACGATCACCACATATGCGGGCAATGGCACCATGGGGTTTAGCGGCGATGGTGGCCCAGCAACCGCAGCTCAATTGAGCCCGGCGGGCGTGGCGGTGGACACGGTGGGGAACCTTTTCATAGCGGACAGAAGCAACTGCCGGATTCGACGTGTGGATGCGACGACACAAGTAATCAGCACAATTGCAGGTGACGGGCAATGTGGTTTTAGCGGGGATGGCGGGCCGGCCACCTCGGCTGAATTAAGCGCAAGCGGTCCCGATGCGGTGGACACGGTGGGGAACCTTTTCATAGCGGACGGAACTAACTGCCGGATTCGACGTGTGGATGCGACGACACAAGTAATCAGCACAGTTGCAGGTGATGGGCAATGTGGCTTTAGTGGGGATGGCGGGCCGGCCACCTCGGCTGAATTAAGACCAGGCGGCCCCATTGCGGTGGACAGCGCGGGAAATCTGTTCATCTCGGACGGTGAAGGTGGCCGGATTCGCGAAGTGCTCGCGAGCAAGCAAAATCAGACAATCTCGTTTGCTGCGATTGCGAATCGAACCTTTCTTCCGGGAGATTCATTCACAGTTTCGGCGACGGCGTCTTCAGGCTTGGGCGTCACGTTTACCGTAGGCACCGGCGATAGCTGCACGATTTCCGGGACGACGGTGCAAGTTACGGGAGTGGGAAGTTGCACGGTGAAGGGGCAGCAGGTCGGAAATGACAGTTACAACGCTGCTCCGGATGTGGCCGAGAGCTTCCGCATCCTGTACGCGGCCGCGGGGCAAGCGTGCTACACCGATGTGGGACACACCATCCTGCCACCGATCAAAACCGACGGAACAAGCGTGTGGAAACAGGGACGGACCGTTCCCGCGAAGTTCCGCGTGTGCGACGGGGCTGGCAATTCCGTTGGAACGCCGGGGGTGGTGGCGAGCTTCCATCTCATCGAGATCAACTCCGGGACGAGCAGCACGAACGTCAATGAGACAGTGAGCTCCACGACGCCGGACACGCAATTCCACTGGGACCCGACGGATCAGCAGTGGATTTTCAACACTAGCACGAGCGGACTGGCAGCAGGGAACACCTACGTCTACCAAATTCTGCTGAATGACGGCACGGCCATCATGTTCCAGTTCGGATTGCAATGACCCAATTCTGCTCTAAAAAACAGCCAAAAGACCGAAGCTTCGCAGCACAGGAACGCTTTGCCGGAATTGCAGACGGAGTTCTCTGCACAAAAACCGCGTGAAGAGGAACGCATCTCCTCTTCGGAGGGTGTCCGGCCGTCAGTTGAAGGTCAAGGCGCCGGTTCGGGCTCGATTCGATAGATTCGAGCCGGCCAATCCTGTTCCGAGGAGAACCGCCGTTAAAGCCAATGAGATACAGATTCATTCGTGGAACGGCCCGCGGAGGCGATTTGAACTCCTTGCCCGGGCGCGTACACGAGACTCGACCAGCAGAATCTGGGAAAATTAGCTCTAGGAGACGGGCGATCATGCTGCCTCTTCATTTTTGGGCCAGAGTTCAGGGCCGCTATATAAGGAGTGCGGCAAGACTATTTTTCAAGCGTCCTTTAGCGATCAAGAGGCAGGTCCCTCTCATTTCTTTTACCTTTGATGATTTCCCGCGTTCCGCCTGGCACACCGGCGGTGCTATTTTGCAGCGTCATGGACTTCAAGGGACCTACTACGCATCCTTTGGCCTCATGGGGAAGCAAGCTCCCACGGGAACCATGTTTCTGCCCGAAGATATGAAAGGACTGCTAGAACAAGGGCATGAGCTCGGTTGCCACACGTTTAACCACTGCCATTCCTGGGAGACTAGACCGGATCTGTTTGAAGAGTCGATCATCAAGAACCAACGAGCACTGCAGGAGCTGGTTCCTCAGGCTTCGTTCAGGACGTTTTCCTACCCCATCAGCCCTCCGCGGCCAAAGACCAAGCAGAAGGCCGCCCGCCATTTTCTGTGCTGTCGGGGCGCAGGCCAGACTTTTAATGTTGGAAGCGCGGATCTCAACTACCTCTCTGCTTTCTTCCTGGAGCAGAGCCGGGAGAATCCTAAAGCGGTGAAGAGTCTAATCGACCAGAATCTGCGAGCCGGAGGATGGCTCATTTTTGCGACTCACGACATCTCGGATTCCCCCACGCCGTGGGGGTGTACCCCTGATTTCTTTGAACAGATTGTGCAATACGCCGTAGATTCGGGTGCGCAGATCTTGCCGGTGGTGCAAGCGTGGCAAGCACTTCGCGCTTCGTCATAAGCGTCCCGGGGACGGGACGCGCACCCCGCGCCGCGGAGAGACGGCTGTTCCGCCAGAAAAGATGCGGAGATCGTTAGTGGACAACCACGCTGAGATTTGTCGGAGGGGCTGGCGGAGTACTCCCCGTGGAAGTTCCATAGCAGTTGTCGGCGTTGAACAGCAGCACGCCCCTGTCGGCTGCGCCGGAATATCCGGTGTCTATCGGGCTGTTGGCATAGCAGAGCGCCGCCGGAATGTTGTTCGCGTGGCCGCCTACACCTGAGACGTTGCCCCCGGCTACGTCGGGACCGTTCACCGGCCATGCCGGAGTTCCCCACGGCGTTGCCCACCAACTGGGCTTCGAAGACAGATAGAAAGAAGACGGCAGAACCTGACTCAACGGCAAGGCGTTAGCAAAAGAGCCAAGGTTAATGGGTACTTCGGTGCTGACAAACCGCGTCGCAGCGTTGAGCGTGTCGTAGTTGCCCCACAGCATGAGGGTGGAAGTGACCAGCGCATCGTTCGGAAGCGACCCGCTGCCGCAGTTTCCTCCCCAGCCCAGCGCGTAGATAGAAGTTGCGCAGTTGCCGCCGCTCGTAGCACTGGAAATATAATTGGTATGATAACCCGAGGTGCCCAGCACGTTCCCGATAATATTGTAGAAACGATTGTAGCTGTTCAGGATCACGGCGTTGGTCTGCGAAGTTTTTCCGCCATTGCTGCCGCCAGCCATGTCCCTCCCGTTCCAATAGTTTCGGAAGGCCGTGGCGAAATTCGATGTGCCATGAACGTTATCACTGGTCATTCCGATATCCTGATTGCCCTCCCACAGGATAAAGGCATCACCAACGGAGTGTTGATAGGAACCGGCCTGCTGCCAGTCGGTCGCAGTGCCGGTCGGTGTACCCGTATAGTAGTCGTCGAGGCCGTAGTTGTACGACCCCACACATCCGACACACCCCTCGTTCATCATCGGGAAGCCGATGTGCTGGAAGATATTATTTTCGATCAGGTTGTCCGCGGTAACGAAATTATCCGTGGCGTAATGGTCTGATGTGGGCTGCGAGCCATAGAAATAGCTGTCTCGAATGGTAGTGTGCGTGGTTTGGTAGAGCCACACATGTTTCTGCGCGGCGTTAATGGAGCGCACATTTTTTACCCAGTCGTTATGGCCGTTCAGTATGAAGATCCCGTTGACGCAGCAGGCGGAGTTGGGAGTGTTGTCGATGGTCAAACTCTCAATGCCGTCGCTCTGGATCGGCAGACCGTTGTCCCACCAGGCTTCAGGAGAGTGACCGCTCGCAATGTTCGGCATTCGAATTCCCGGCGTGATGCCAATGGTCCACGGTCCCGAACCGGAAATGGAGGTTACCTGGACCGGCTGGACTTGACCTCTGCCGGGGCGCCCGTTATTGGAACTGCCAGACGTGCTGCACATGCCCGACGTGCTGCAGACGAAAACCTGCCCGGTATCGCTTGCATCGTCCAGCTGGTCGAGAAAGATTTGGCTGCCCACTTGCAGACTACCGATGCTGCCTTTGCTTATGCTTCCGAGCGTTATGGAGCTAGTTCCTACGGAGTAACCTGCTGTCCAGGAAGCGGCGTTACTATAGTTTTGGTCGCCTGCGTCTCCGGTATCCGTAGTCATGAGACATACATCCGCACCGCTCCATCCCGCGCAGCCGCCTCCGGCTGAAAAAGCCAGGATCGTCTGATCGGGACCAGCTCCCCTCAGCGTGACGTTGGATTTATTGCTAAAGACGATTCCGCCGGAAAGGCTATAGGTACCTGCATTCAGCTTAACCACTTGCCCGCTGGGGCATGCTGCGATGGCGCTGTTGATCTGCGATGCGGTCGCGCCAGGATTCAGCGTGGCGCAAATCGTCGTGCGGTTTGGGATGCCCCCGATGACGCCGGCCTTCGACCAATCGATGGCTCGGCTAGAGCTGATGATTCCCGACCATGCCTGCGCGTTGACACGTGCCGGCGGATAAAGCAAGATAATGGCAAAGAAAACCCACTTTCTGAATTTCATTGATTCCCCGAATCTCTTTCGAAACGCCCCGGGCGAGCGAGTAAATTGTACTTCTTACAGCGCGGCTAGATTAGCGCGCTCCTGGAGAGGCTATCAACTGCCGCTACGGACAGATTAGGATCAGGGTAAGTACCTGTACTCCCGGGCCAAGCGCCGCTGTTGCAAGAAAAACCGCGGCTTTAAGCGCGGAACGCCCTGTCGTAAGCGGGCAGACTGTGTCGTAAGAGTTACGCAGGGACAGCAGGGAACCGCGAGGGCCGCGGGGCCTCTGTCCGAACCGCCAGGAGATGCCGACAGCAGGAAAGCATAGAGATTCAGGAAAAGTTTTGGCCTGCTGGAGGTCCGCTTCTTTCTTGGTCCTAAGACCACTCACTATGAGAACACTTATGAATTTGCCGGAAGAGACATCAGAGCAAGATATTCGACGGAATGGTGCGGTTCTGACAGGGGCGAACAAGCGCAGTTTGAGCGACATTTACGAAGTGGACCCGCTCAGAGACCCCCGTTGGCAGAAACTTCTCGGCCAGCATCCCCAGGCCTCCATTTTCCATAGCGTGGGTTGGTTAGATGCACTCCACCGCACTTACGGATATGAGCCCGTCGTTTTGACCACTTCACCGCCAGAATCGAGTCTGGAAAACGGGCTGGTCTTCTGCCGCATCCGGAGTTGGGTGACCGGCCGCCGCCTCGTGTCGCTGCCCTTTTCAGACTATTGCGAGCCCCTCTGCGACGGCGGCGAGGAGTTCGAGAGCCTGATCGGTCATCTGCATGCCACGGGGATCGGCCAACCGTGGAAATACGTTGAAATTCGTCCGAGGCAGGAAAGCCTGGCGGACACCATGAAGAAGCTGGGATTCGGTGCGGTCGGTAAATACACTTTGCACCGCGTGGACCTGGAACCAGCGGCCGAAGAGATCTTTCGGCGAGTCGATAAGCACTCCGTGCAGCGGCGAGTGCGCCGCGCGGAACGAACAGGCATCGTCGAGGTTTGTGGAAGGTCCGAAAGGCTCTTGAAGGACTTTTATCGGCTCATGGTTCGGACGCGCGCCCGCCATAACTTGCCTCCCCAGCCTTACGCATGGTTCCAGAATCTGGTCGACTGCCTGGGAGAGGCGGTGGAGCTGCGATTGGCGTATTTGAAAAATGTACCGTTGGGGGCGGTTCTGATATTACATTTCAAAGATACGACCTACTACAAGTACGGCTGCTCGGATGAAAAATTTCACAGTCTTGGGGTTATGCCTTTTCTTCTTTGGCGAGCGCTACTACGTGCCAAAGCGATTGGATCGAGGATCCTCGATCTCGGGAGAACAGAAGACAGTCAGAGCGGGCTTATCGAATTCAAGAACCATTGGACGCCAGTATCCTCATGGCTGACCTATTGGAAGTTTCCCGCTGAGCCGTTCCGCACTTCCAGCCAGGATTGGAAACTGGGGATGGTTAAACGAATTTGCGCCTATATGCCGGAGCGTTTGCTGGCGGGAGCGGGAGCGCTCATCTATCGCCATATCGGCTAGAGAGGTCCATCCAACGAGTCGACACTTGTTCCCAGGTTGTCTCGTATGAACTAAGATGAGAACCAAGTTGTTAGCGTGGAGCCGGTCTCCGCGGGCCAGTTCGCGCCGTGTCGTGCGAGCGGAACAGAACGAGATGAGCCGCGTTGTCCCGGCTACAAGTCCGAAAAACCAGGTCATGACGACAATTCTCTCCGAATACTACCGGTCCCCGCTCCTTGCGCCCGCCGTTTCCACTGACGGGGAGGGCCAGAGCCCGTCTGGCTTCTTTTCCTTTGGCAAAGATATTGTTTGCTACGGTGAATGTTCAAGCGGCGTTGCCCCTGATGTTCAGGCCGCCGTTGATTTTGACGCTTCGAAAACCACGACCGTCTCCGACTCAGAAATTCGTTTACCGTTTGACGCTCTAGGTGTCGTCGAGAACCTCAGGAGAGAGCATTATGTTAAACGGTTGAGCTTCGGGCAATCGGATCTTGCCCATAACGGGCTGATCCGCGATGCTTATTATCTTCTGCGGGCTTTCATGCCGGTCCGTATCCGCCGACATCTTCAACGCGCGTATTTCAAAGACTGGCAAAACTTGCCCTTCCCGCGTTGGCCGGTTGACGTCACCGTGGATTGTTTGCACGAGGCTTTTCTCCGACTAACGATGAGGGCCCAGGGCCGTGACCGAGTTCCCTTCATCTGGTTCTGGCCTGAGGGGGCATCCGGGTGCCTCATCCTGACCCACGACGTGGAAACAGCGGCGGGCCGTGATTTCGCGCCTGCTCTCATGGATATCGACATTTCGCACGGGTTCAGGGCCTCCTTCCAGGTCGTGCCCGAGGAGCGCTACGAGGTTCCTGACAGCTTTGTGCGCGAAATTCGAAGCCGCGGCTTCGAATTTAACATTCATGACTTGAATCACGACGGCCGCCTTTTCCGGGAGAAGACGGAGTTTTTGCGGCAAGCCAATCGAATCAACGAATATGTGAAGAGATACGATGCGCGCGGGTTTCGCGCGGGCGCCATGTATCGCAACCAGGACTGGTACGATGCGTTTGAGTTTTCCTACGACATGTCCGTACCCAACGTGGCGCACCTTGAACCACAGCGCGGCGGGTGCTGCACGGTGATGCCCTATTTCGTTGGAAGGATCCTCGAAATTCCCCTTACCACCAGTCAAGATTACTCGATTTTTCACATCTTGAACGACTACTCGATTGAATTGTGGAAGAAACAGATCGATCTAATTCTACGAAAAAATGGTTTGGTAAGCTTCATTACCCATCCTGATTACCTAATCGAGCGGCGCTCCCGTGGAGTATACGAATCGCTCCTCGCCTACCTTCGGGAATTCGTTCAACGCAGAGGTCTCTGGGAGACCGTGCCCGGAGAAGTAGATCGCTGGTGGCGAGCTCGTAGTGAAATGAAGCTCGTTGAGGACCAGAGAGGATGGCGAATTGAGGGCCCTGAGAGTGAACGAGCGCGCATCGCCTATGCCACAGTCGAAGGTGAGCGAATTGTCTACACGATTGACAAAGCGAGTGCCCGTTGAGATGCACAGACATGCGAAGGCCGGCCGACCCTCGCAAGTGGAAATTTCAGCTGCATGAATATCCTACTCATCGGCGAAGAGTCCGCAGGGATTCAAATGCTCCATGAAATCGAGCGGAGCGGCCACCGCGTGATAGCGGTGATGGCCTCTCCCGGGAGGGTCGCGGCCTCTGGCGCCTCCTTGTGGGACGCAGCAGCCAAGCTGGGTCTCCCGACCTGGCCCGCCCAGCTGGTAAAAGATCCTCTTCTAGCAGAAAGAATGCGTGCCGAGGAGGTGGACCTCCTGCTGAATGTTCATTCCCTCTATGTGATACATGGGACGGTCCTCGGAGCACCACGAATCGGCGCGTTTAACCTTCACCCCGGTCCGTTGCCCCGCTATGCGGGCCTCAATGCCGTCAGCTGGGCAATCTACCAAGGCGAAAGGTCACACGGAGTCACCGTGCATTGGATGGCTCCGGAAATTGACGCCGGCCCGATTGCCTACCAGTCGTTGTTTCCAATCGACGAAAACGATACGGCGCTGTCCCTCGCTGCCCGCTGCGTTCGAGAGGGCTTGCCGCTCATGATGCGGTTGTTGGACGTCGCGGCAAAGCACCCCGCAGAAATTCCGGCCGTTCCTCAGGACATCGAGAAGCGGGAATATTTCCATGCAGGAGTTCCTGAAGGTGGCAGGTTGTCGTGGCAGTGGCCAGCGCAAAAGATCGTTGATTTTGTTAGAGCTTGCGATTACTTTCCCTTCCGGTCCCCCTGGGGACACCCACGGACGAGCATGGGCACTCAGGAATTGGCAGTGGTGAAAGCCCGCCGCACACACTTGGCCGCTGATTCGCCTCCCGGCACCGTGGGTGAGTCGACTGGAGAAGGTGTGAAAGTGGCGTCCAGCGACGAGTGGTTGCTCGTCACCAAGCTAAAAATCGGCAAGGAGTCCATTCATCCGGCAAAGGTGTTGAAGGGTGGCGAGAAGCTGGTGAATTGAGTGTCAGCTGTGCCGCTCGAAGTGAAAAGCCGCAAGGGCCAAAACTCTCTATCGCCGGTTTGACAGGCCGGAACCTCGGCCGTCTTCGCTTGGTTAACTCATCGCTGCTCAAGATTAAGGTCCAGGAAGCCTCTCGACCGGGAACTGCTTGACCACCCTTTTTGTTAGTCGCTCGAGAGGCAGCGCGAATTGGACGAGAAAGGCCTTCAAGCGAGGAGAAAGGCAGTCGTCGAGACACCGCTCGGAGATCGAAAAGGATTGGCCGCTGGCAGGGAATTGAACTAGTTCCGCCGCCCTGAGGGAGTCCGAAAACATGTCAGACGAAAACAGAAGAACAGATGTGGCAAATTTGTCGGTGCGGGTTTTTTCCACCGCTCCCCAGTCCTCCGATTTTGACGCGCCGGCGTATCTTCGGAGACTTGCGCAAGTGGCGCGCTGGAGTGAAGACGCCGGATGCACGGGGATTCTGATCTACACGGATAATTCGCTGATCGACCCCTGGCTCGCCGCCCAAGTGGTGATCGAGAGCACCAAGTCACTGTGCCCGCTCATAGCCGTCCAACCGGTCTACATGCACCCTTACTCGGTCGCGAAAATGACCGCTTCTCTCGGCTATCTCTACGGCCGCAAAATTTACCTCAACATGGTCGCGGGAGGATTTCGTGGGGACCTCGCGGCCTTGTGTGACGAAACGCCACACGACGAACGATATGTCCGATTAACCGAATACACGGCGATTATTAAGGAACTCTTATCGGGAAACAGGCCGTGTACATTTTTGGGGAAGTATTGCAAAGTCCAAGACCTATCTCTCAAACCCGCCCTGCCCGCCGAACTCTCTCCGGGCATCTTCGTTTCTGGTTCATCCGAATCGGGAATGGCCGCTGCTGACGCCCTAGGAGCCACGGCAGTGGAATACCCGAAACCGGGGGAAGAGTATCCTCGGAGCACGCCCCGCGAAAACTCAGGAATACGCATCGGGATTGTCACCGCCGAGAAAACGGAAACGGCCTGGGAAATAGCCCACAAGAGGTTTCCGGGCGACCGCAAAGGTCAAATCATGCATGCTATGGCCATGAAGGTCTCCGACTCCCAGTGGCACAAGCAGCTCTCCGAGATCGAGCGGGATCTTTCTGGTAAATCTAGCATCTATTGGCTTTGGCCATTCAAAAACTACAGCACATTCTGCCCTTATCTCGTTGGGAGTTACGAGGAGGTTTCCGGCGAACTCACGAAGTACCTGAGGGCCGGATTCACGAACTATATTCTGGACATCCCGGCGGAGGAGCGCGATCTTCAATCCGTCGGAGTTGTCTTTCAATGGGCTGCGGAGAAGGCCAGAATTAAGGTCAGCGCCGCCAAAACTTGAGTCCAGAAACGGGATAGAAGATGGGAACAGCCGCTAGGTTGTCAAGAGCAAACGCACCCCGCCAGGGTATTCACGGGGGCTTTTTGCACTCCGCGGAACGGTATGCCCACCGGCCGGCCGTAGAAGTGCGGGGGACGATCTTGACCTATGACGAGCTGCGCAGCCGTGCAATGTCGCTCGCCGCTTCGCTCCAGCGTGCCACGCCTTCCGGCGGCCCCCCGCTGACGGCTGTTTTTGCCTATCGCTCGGCTACCGCCTATTCGGGAGTACTTGCCGCACTGCTCTCCGGCCATGGGTACGTCCCGCTAAACCGCACTTTTCCACCCGATCGTACTCGGACCATGCTTGAGAGATCGGGGTGCCGGTCCCTCATCGTTGATGGCGAGTCGGAGCCCCAGCTCGAAGCCGTCCTCCAACTCGCAAAGGAGCCTCTCCTTATTCTTCTGCCCGAGCGAGCCGACACGAGGAGTCTGCGGAGCCGGTGGTCCAGGCACACGATTCTGGGAGCAAGCGATCTCGAGCCGGCTGGGAAGTTCGAAGAGAAGCCGGTCTTGCCGGATTCGATCGCTTATCTTCTGTTCACTTCGGGCAGCACCGGAATTCCCAAGGGTGTCATGGTGGCCCATCGAAATGTTGCTCATCTGGTCTCCTTTATGACCGCTCGTTACGGCATAAGCGAACATGATCGCTTCTCACAGACCTTCGATATGACCTTTGATCTTTCGGCCTTCGACATGTTTGTTGCCTGGGAGCGGGGGGCCTGTGTCTGCTGCCCTTCTGAGAAAACTCTGCTCAACCCGGCCAAGTTCATACAAGATGCGAAATTAACCGTTTGGTTTTCGGTGCCCTCGGTAGGAGTCTTTATGAAGCGCCTCGGCGCTTTAAAGGCAGGCCGGTTTCCGACGCTTCGTTGGAGCTTGTTCTGCGGAGAGCCGCTGCCGGCCGAAATCGCAGAGTCCTGGTCTTCGGCCGCTCCTAAAAGCGTGGTCGAGAATCTATACGGGCCTACCGAGCTGACCATCGCATGCTGTCTCTACCGTTGGCAGGAAGGAAAGTCCGAGGCAGAGTGCCTGCGAGGTGTGGTGCCCGTCGGATATCCCTTTGCGGGAATGGATGTGCTGGTCGTCGATGAGGAGTTGAGAGAGGTTCCGCCCGGAGAGGACGGAGAGCTATTGATGGCCGGGCCCCAGGTCGCCCTCGGCTACTGGCAAGATCCGGAAAGGACCGCGACCGCCTTTGTCGTCCCCCCGGGAAGGAACCAGACGTATTACCGAACGGGCGATCGTGTGCGCAGGCCGAAGGAAACCGCTCCCATGTGCTATGTGGGGCGATTGGACCACCAGATAAAGATCCAAGGACACCGCGTGGAGTTGGGCGAAGTGGAAAGCTTGCTTCGGCAGGAGGCTGGCGTCGAGGTGGCGGTGGCCGTTGGTTGGCCAATCACGCCGAGTGGAGCCGGGGGAATCGAGGCCTTTGTACTGGGCAACCAGCTCGAACCTCGGGCGATTCTAGAAAGGTTGAAAAGGAAACTTCCCGCCTACGCCGTTCCGCGTCGCATCCATCTGCTTTCTGAATTGCCCTTAAATCCAAACGGAAAGATTGATCGCGGGCAGTTGGCTAAATTGCTGGCGGACCTTCCGCAGTTTTGAATCCTCTCTAGGAGGAACTTTATTCACGCTAGCTGCGGAAGTTAGCTTAGAGAGGTGAAATCCTGATGGTTGTATCGGCAGAAGACATCCGCTCTCTGGTGCTTGAAAAGCTGCAGCCTTCGCTCGACGCCAAAGGGCTGAGCGCGGAAGACGTACCGGACAATTTCGACCTTCTGACGGAAGGGGTGATCGATTCGATGGGCATCCTTCAGTTGATCGTCGAGGTCGAGGCACGATTCGGAATTACCACGGACTTCGAAGAACTGGACCCGGAGAATCTCACGATCATCGGACCATTCTGCCGGCATATCGCGAAGAAAAGCCTTACGGTGAACAGATAAAACAGATCGATCCGCAGCAGGCTCTTCGGGGTCGTTAGGACCCGCAAGGGAAGAATCGAACTCGCTGATGAGGCAAACAAGAAACGCCAAAGGATTCCCTGTGGAACCTTTCTTTTCTGGCGCTATCAAACGCGGCATCCAAATCCTGGCGTTCCTCGCGCCCGGCGAATCATCAATGCGCGTCTGGCTCCACCGTTTGCGCGGTGTGCGAATCGGTACGCAATGTAGAATCGGAATGGGGACGCTCATCGAGACTTCTTTCCCCGAATGGGTCTCCATCGGGAATCACGTCACATTAGGAATGCGCACGACCATAATTGCTCACATGGTGGGCCTCCCTCCTCGACAGCATGGAAATGAGAAAAAATATACTTCCGTTCAAATCGAAGACGATGCCTTCGTGGGCCCGGGAGTTATCATACTTCCTCACGTCACCATTGGGCGGGGGGCGGTGGTCATGGCCGGCAGCGTGGTAACCCGTTCGATTCCTCCGCTAACCATGGTGCAAGGCAATCCCGCCAAGCCGGTCGCACGTTGCGGCTCCGCTCTCCTGTGGGACACCCCCATCAAAGAGTTCTACTCGAAACTGAGACCCCTAGAGTAAGGGACGAAGGACCATGGAACGCGAATTGTCTCCATCGAGGAAGATTTCCGAGGCTGGTCCGATCTGCCATCAACGAGCAAATCGTTCTGAAACGAAAAGAGCGGCTTGGGCGGGAGTTCCCCGAGAAGACTAGTTCGAACCAAGTAAACTAAAGATTTTGGAGCACGCATGTTACGGGTGGGATTCACCGGTTGGAGGGGCATGGTTGGCAGCGTTCTACTCGAGCGAATGCGGGAGGAAAATGACTTTGCTGGCATCGAGCCGATGTTTTTTTCCACATCAAACGTTGGAGGCGCCGCTCCCCAGGAGGCCAGGGATGGCGGCGCGCTCAAGGATGCCAAAAACCTGCGCGAGCTGGCCAGCTGCGAAGTCCTCCTGAGTTGCCATGGCGGGGACTACACGACCGAAATCTACGGGGCTTTGCGCAAGAACGGCTGGAAGGGCTTTTGGATGGATGCCGCTTCGACGCTCCGCATGAGCGACGATGCGGTGATCGTTCTTGATCCGGTAAATGCAGACGTGATTCGAGATGGCCTGGCACGCGGCGTTCGGACATTCACCGGCGGAAATTGCACGGTCAGCTTGATGTTGATGGCCGTCGGCGGGCTCTTCAGGGCCAGGTTGGTCGAATGGATGACCACCATGACTTATCAGGCAGCTTCCGGCGCCGGGGCCGCCAAAATGATGGAACTGGTCAGGCAGATGGAGTGCCTGACAGACCCGACCCGAGCAACTCCCTCGCAAAATGCTTTGGAGGTCGAGCGCATGATGATCGAAGCGCAGCGAGCTTTGAGCCTGCCCACAAAGGAATTTGGCGCGCCACTCGCTGGCAGCTTACTTCCATGGATCGACCGCGACATGCCCGGGGGCCAGACTCGTGAGGAATGGAAGGGGATGGCTGAAGCGAGCAAAATCATGGGTCTGGAACCTCCCGTGCCCATTGACGGCATTTGCGTGCGCGTCGGAACAATGCGGTGCCATAGTCAGGGGCTCTGTATCAAGCTGAGCAAAAATGTGCCACTCGCTGACGTTGAACAGATACTCTCGAACAGCAACCCGTGGGTGCGACTGATTCCGAACGAGCGGGAATCGAGCATTCGTTGCCTCACGCCAACGGCGGTTTCCGGTACGTTGAACGTAGCGATAGGCCGCCTCCATAAGCTGAAGCTCGGCCCGGAATTTCTTGGGGCCTTTACGGTGGGCGATCAGTTACTGTGGGGTGCAGCGGAACCGCTCCGACGGATGCTAGGCATTCTCCGCGAACATGTCGGAAACTGACGCCGTCGTTCGTTGAGATCTTCTTCTACGTTCGAAACGAAGCGCCCGGACCTAGATCTTGCGCAGTTTTGAAGAAACGGAAATTGTTTTGAACATACTCCCGCTTCAGGCAGCA
Organism: Acidobacteria bacterium 13_2_20CM_2_57_6; assembly: GCA_001917435.1. Classification (GTDB taxonomy): domain Bacteria; phylum Acidobacteriota; class Terriglobia; order Acidiferrales; family UBA7541; genus Acidiferrum. The sequence goes on along the minus strand of MNEA01000109.1, from coordinate 432 downwards.
GAGTAAGTCCGTTTGTTTGGGTTGGGGCTAGGCTTCGAAGATTTAACCTTAGGAGAGTCAATCAACGGTACCCACCCAAAGCAAGTCCTAACAGTCGTTGCTCCTGAACCGGCACGGTTTCCCCGGAACTTACGTGCAAGGACCCTCGCCGTCGCCTGCCAAGTAAACTGCCCTATCGCGACCGCGAGGCAACCAGGAAGGTAGTTTCTGATGCTGCTCCCGGGAGTTTCGATCGCGAGGGGGTAAACAAAAATGACGTCCCAGCCTAAAGACACCCACTTAATTTGGTTAGTGCTGCACGTATTTTGCTTGGCTGCGCTCGTGGGACTTACACTATTACCCACGACGACGGCGGCTCAGAGCAATCCTATCGTGCTCGAGAACCAGCAGCCCGGGACAACCCAGTGGCAGATCCCTTGGGGCTCCTCAGCG
>MNEA01000097.1 GCA_001917435.1 Acidobacteria bacterium 13_2_20CM_2_57_6 | reverse complement strand
GCCAAATCCTTCCTCTGATGAGAAGCATCTCCTCTATTCGGGGGCGGACTTCTTTCTATCTCCTAGCGATAACATGCAAGAAACTTTTGGACTAGCCGTAGCGGAGGCCATGGCCTATGGTCTGCCTGCTATCGTCTCGGACTGGAATGGTTATCGAGACTTAGTGAAACACGGCGAGAACGGTTTCTTGGTCCCGTCGGTATTGCCGCCCACGGTAGAAGACCTGCGTCTTTGTGATTGCGTGACGTCAATGTTTGAGGAAGATTCACTCGCGCAGTCCACAACTATTGACATCCCCGCTTTGACCCAAAGCATGGAAAGACTGGCGGTTGATTTAGAGCGTCGCGCACAAATGGGAAAAGCCGCCAAGCAGTTCGTGGAGAGCCACCTTACTTGGCGAGTCGTCGTCAACCGGTACGAAGAATTATGGAATGAATCATGCGCAATGGCCGGGACTAAGGATTTGCGCTCCGCGAAGTCCAGCCAGTTACTTAATCTTTCTCTAGAGAAGTGCTTTGGCCACTACGCGAACGCAAAGCGGAGCCAAGAACAGAAGTGCTTTATAACGGAAGAAGGCCGAGGATGGCTGAAGAGGCCGGGGCGTTTTTACCTGCTGGACCGATTGTGTGCCCCTCCTTGCCCCCAAAACTTCGCTAATATGTTGCGCGAAATCTCGGATCGTCCAGGTATTTCGGTCGCGAAAATAGTCAAATGCTTCTCAAATGGTTCCGAACCCGAAATCATTGCTGGCGCACATTGGACCATAGCACGCCTGTTTAAATACGGGCTGGTGACCGACAAAGAACTTAGCCCACAGGAATGACCGGCGCCTCTTGGATATGCCTTTGCTCCGCTCCATCACCTAGCAGATCGTCTGGTGCCGCTCGTTCGCTCCGGACTCTTCTAAATTTAGTCGGGCACAAGCCAAACTGTTTCAAGAAGCATCTCGTAAAGTTGCGCACGTGCACGTACCCCGCGTCCATTGCAATTGCCTTCACAGGTGAATCCGTGGTCCGCAACGCTTGTGCTGCGGCGTCAAGCCGCCTTTTCTTTGCATAGTCCTTAATCCCAACGCCCGTGCAAGCCTTGAAGAGACGGCGGGCTTGCCGGCCGGAAATACATAATTCAAGCTGCTTACATACTTCGTCAAGGTTCCAACGAACTCTCGCGGGGTCGCTATCGATAAGATTCTTAAGTTTCTGCACGCGCCAGTCCCCACTGACGAGCTCAATCTGGGAATTAATGTCTTTCGAGAAAAACAGATCGAAAAAGGAATGTAGATTTCCCCAGCTCTGAACAATCGGTGACTCGTAATTCATCGCCCTTGCCTCCGACGTTGTTATGGTTGGGATGAACTAGGTTTAGTCTGGTCGTCGAACTCTTTCTTCCGAAGCAAACACTGCCAATGTTGATTACAAAGGCCGGCCAGGATGTCCGGTGGCCTGAAGAACTCCGAGTAGCTAATTTCCCGGCGCATTCTCTTTCCTGGGTCAGGATGACAAACGCTTCCTGACGATGGACTGAGCTGGCTAGCCGGGGACAACTCTGAAGACACGCGCAGAATGCCCGACACAAAAACTCCAAGTCAATCCAAAACAGTTAGCCATTTAGGCCATTTGTTAACCGGAAACGAAACTACCAGTACCCGGGCGCGAAACAAACAATCCCGAAACGACGCGTTTCTCGGAAAGGACCATGGCGTAGTCCGGCCAGTTCTTTTTTGCAGGCCGCCTTCGGTCAGTTATCGTAGACAATTTTGAAGCAGACGCGTGTCCACATAGGATGAATCCAATTCCGCAATTGCCGAACAACCCAGCAAGCGGAGAGTTCGTTCAACATCGCCTTTCAGAATTTCGAGGGCGCGGGCAACTCCTGCCTCTCCGGCGGCCGCGAGGCCATAGGCATACGCACGTCCGCAGAGAACCGCACGCGCACCCAAACAAATGGCCTTAACGATGTCGCTGCCCCTGCGAATTCCCCCGTCCATCAACACTTCCGTTTGGCCGCCCACTGCGGCGACAACTTCCGGCAGGGCACGTAACGATGCAGGAACTCCATCCAATTGGCGTCCGCCGTGATTCGAAACCACTATGGCGGCTGCACCTTTATCTGCTGCGCGCTTGGCGTCATCCCCGGTCAGGATACCTTTCACAACGATCGGGCCGCGCCAGATCTCGCGAATCCATCCCAGGTCCTCCCAAGTCACCACGGCTCGTGATAACGCCGCGACGACATCCATGAGTTCCATTGGCCCGTGCCCAGGAATGACGATGTTCTCGAGCTTAGGGACGCCGCCATCCAAGAGGAAGGACGTGAGCCAGCGAGGATAGGCTAGGAAGTTCGGCAAGTAGGGAAGTTTTGCGAATAGGGAAGCACCCAGCAATTCCTTCATCCCGTTGCGCGCATCACGTTCGCGCATGCCAGCTACGGGCGTATCAACAGTAATGACCAATGCTGTGAAACCGGCTTGGTGGGCTCGGTCGATGGCAGACTCCGCGGCCTCGCGGCCGCCGACGAGATAGAGCTGATACCATGCAGGCCCCTTTGTCGCGGCTTTGACATTCTCCAGTTTATGGCCGGAAATAGTGGACAGGATATAAACCGTTCCAGCATCGCCGGCAGCGCGGGCGGCGGCAACCTCACCCCCAGGATGCATCAGCCGGCTGTACCCGACAGGGGCGAGTAATGCGGGGAAAGAGAGTTCCTCTCCAAGGACCCGCGTTTTCAGATTATAAGCATCAGTCGCGACGGCATTACGCGGACGAAACGTTACCTCTCGGAAGACGCGCACATTTTCCGACAGCGTCAGTTCCCCCTCAGCGCCACCGTCGAGGTAGTCAAACACCGCACGTGGCAAGCGGCGGCGCGCCAAAAGACGCAAGTCTTCAATGTTCACAACATACGGCGAACGCACGGCATAGGTTGCGGATTTCATCATTGGGTTCCGAAAAGAACATTCGTCCAGTCAGTGTGGAGGCGCTGCACCAAGGTAATTCCCGTACCCGACAACGAGGGTGGACTTTTCTTCTGTGGTGCTTGCTGCAGCAGGCTGAGTAAATTTCCCGAAGCGAGTTCCTGTATTGGCGAAGCCCCAAGAAGGGATTTCGATACGCAAGTGCATTAAGGCCCGAAGTACTCTCTCGGACTTGGACGTATCCATGCTAAACCCCTGACCCAACGAGGGTACCCAGCCGTCCGGCTCAAGGTCACGCGTTTTTTGCCGGATGGCACGAGCGAAATGATAGCCTATGGCGCGGTTGCATTCCTAACTTGGGGAACTGCCTGGCTGGCGGGTTCCGGGAGGGGACAGTGAAACCAGGAGCGCTCTGTCTTATGGGCGTTTTGTTTGTTGCATTTACGGATTCGGCTTCGGCTCGTCCCTTTCATCTTCGGTGTGAATACCTTGAAAACCCTGTGGGGATCGACAAAACTTCGCCTCAGTTGTCATGGCAAAGCAACAACACAGAACGAAACTGGGAGCAGACTGCCTATCAAATCCTGGTGGCCAGCAGTCTCGAGAACCTGAGTACTGGCAAGGCTGATGTTTGGGACAGCGGGAAGACAAACTCTGACGAGTCCGTAGGAATCGCTTACGCGGGGTCCAAACTAGAGTCTCGGCACCGGTATTATTGGAAGGTGCGGGTGTGGGATGAGCGGGGCCAGCTCTCCGAATCGACGGAAACGTCGTGGTGGGAAATGGGGTTCCTCACCCCGGACGATTGGAAAGCGCAGTGGATCAGCTGGAAGAATCCGGAAGCCGACGCGGACCGGGCAGGGATTCGCTGGATTTGGATTGCCGGGCAGGATGCCTTGAAAGTTGAGCCCAACACCAGTGCTGTTTTTCGTGAACTCGTGAACATTCCCGAGAAACCCCGTGAGGGAGCGCTGTTTATTGCCGTTCGAGGAAACTACGCCGCCAGAGTAAATGGTCATGAAGTCTCTAGAAAACGAGCGTGGACGTCTTTCGACCGGCAGGACATTACCGACTTGCTTGTGGTGGGTGAAAACACCATCGAGGTGACGGTGACCGCGGGCACGCCGCTGCCCTATGGCCCTGACGCGGGAGCCAAAACCGTGCCCGTGGCGCTGGCTGCGTTAGTGAAAATTTCACATTTTGACGGCTCCGTTCTTCGTTTTACCACTAATGAAAACTGGGCAGCAAAACTCGAATCACAATCGAGTTGGCAGCCCTCACAAGTCATCGGCGATCTGTCTGACAAGCGCATGAGCGATCCTGGGCCAATACCGCAGCCCGCCGTGGAGTTGCGGCGAGAATTTGATCTGCCCGAGAGGGTCCTAAGCGCGCGGCTCTATGTAACGGCGCTCGGCAGCTATCGCGTGTATCTCAACGGAAAGCGCGTGGGATCGGACGTACTCACGCCAGAATTCACTGATTACCGGAAGCGAGTCTTGTATCAAACCTATGATGTGGGGAGCTTGCTGGCGAAAGGCAAGAACGCTATCGGTGCCACGCTAGCGGACGGGTGGTATGGAAGTGGTCTGACCTGGGTTGGAATGCATTTCTTTCCGCCGCCCAATCGCTTGCTTGCACAGTTGGAAATCGATTATGCCGATGGCCGGCACGAAACCATCGTAACGGACAAATCCTGGAAAGGAGCGGTGGCGCCCGTCGTTCATTCGGAAATCTATTCCGGAGAAACGTATGACGCGCGCTTGGAACAGAAGGGCTGGGAAAATCCAAGATTTGATGATTCGCGCTGGACTTCCGCAACTGTCGCGGAACTCCCGAGGATTTCAGTTTCGAGCGAGAGCACGCTTCCGGCGCAGGTTGTCGCTACTCTGAAGGCCGAGCGTGTCACTCAACCAGCTAAGGGAACCTATATATTCGATATGGGACAGAACATGGTGGGCTGGGTATCCCTGAAGGTCAAAGGCCGTTCTGGCACCAGAGTGCGCCTGCGGTTTGCGGAAATACTGAACCCGGATGGCACGATCTACACGGAAAATCTTCGCAATGCCGATGCCACGGACATCTATGTTCTAAAAGGCGATGAGGAAGAGCAATTCAGTCCACAGTTCACTTTTCACGGATTTCGTTATGTGCAGGTCACCGGGTATCCCGGAACGCCCGACAAGAATGCTCTTTTGGGAGAAGTCGTTAGTAGCCTCCGGGGAGAAGCCGTCGGAAGGCTTACGACCTCAAGCGACTTAATCAATAAAATGTGGTCCATTGGAATCTGGGGCCAACGGGGAAACTTCTTGAGTGTCCCAACGGATTGCCCGCAGCGCGATGAACGTCTTGGCTGGATGGGAGATGCCGGCGTTTTCTGGCGAACTGGCAGCTACAATTTCGACATTGCCGCGTTCTCACAGAAGTTTGCCGCGGACATGGTGGACGCGCAAACGCCGCAAGGTGCATTTACAAATGTTTCACCGAATACTCTGCCTTTTGGCGGGTCAGACGCGGAGATGACACCGGCCCGCAGAGAGAACATGGTGGGCGCTCCTGGCTGGGGCGATGCCGGCATCATTATTCCGTGGACCACCTGGATACAGTACGGAAACAAGGACCTTATCGAAAGAAACTGGGATAGCATGCAGCACTGGATGGAATTCATCCTTAGCGGCAATCCGGATTTCCTCAGAAAAAAAGGAGTGGGCCCCAATTTCGCAGATTGGCTTGCGCCGGACGAGCATACCGATAAGGACCTTTTGGCTACCGCGTATTGGGCGTTGCTTGCAAACATGATGTCCGAAATGGCGCACGCCGTGGGGAAGGAAGCAGACGCAAAGCGCTACACGGAACTTGTAGACCACATTCGCGCGGGCTTCCAGAGAGCATATATCAAAGATAACGGAGAGGTTGGGACCGGGACGCAAACGTCCTACGTCGTGGCTCTTTATACAAAGATGGCTCCGAAAGAACTGGAGCCTGTCCTTGTCGAAAAGCTCGTCAAAGACATCGAGTCGCGGAATTGGCATCTATCGACGGGATTTCTGGGCACACCCTTCCTGCTCTTTACGCTTGCGGACCACGGCCGGGACGATGTGGCTTACCGATTGTTGCTGAACGATACGTATCCATCATGGGGATACATGCTTTCCAAAGGAGCCACCACATGGTGGGAGCGTTGGAACGGCGACACCGGTGACCCGGCTATGAACTCTTACAACCACTATGCGTTCGGCTCGGTTGTTGCCTGGGTCTACCGCTATGTGGCCGGGATTGACAGTGCTCTTAGTTCACCGGGCTTCAAGAAAATTGTCGTTCATCCACATCTCGATCCTCGCGTCACCTTTGCACGTGGGGAATACGACTCGATCTACGGAAAGATCGTTACGGATTGGAAGGGAACGGCGCAGGGACCTTTTAAGCTAAGCGTAACAATTCCGGCCAACACCACGGCGGACATTTTTTTGCCGGCAGCGAGCAGTGCCGAAGTCACAGAAAGCGGCAAAAACGTGGAGGCGCAGCGAAAAGGGGATTCGCTTATAGTCTCCGTGGGTTCAGGCTTCTATACGTTTGAGTTGAAATAACCTGCTGGGACTCTTGGGGCGCACGCGTCATTCGAAGTGCTCTACGATCTGGTCGGCGAGACTCACCGAAGAACCTACTCGATCAACTGAGCATGGTCCTACACTATGAAGACCTCCCAAAGCGTACCCCGAGAACCAGATGGGGGACTATTCCAGTCCTCCTAAACAGCTGCTTGAGAAAATGTGAAAGGCGCCGTTCACAAAACAATTTGAACCGAAGTTCGATTGTTGTAGTCTTCGACTGACATGAGACCTCTTTCCGCTGTTTTGCTAACGCTGCTCGCGGTGCCGTGTCTCGCCGCGGACTTGACCGGGAATTGGGCGGTCCGCGACCCTTTGCCCGACGGCACTTTTCGCACCACCTATTTAGATCTTCACCAGGAAGGCTCTCGCATAACCGGATCCATTCGGGTCACGCAGTTTTATTACAAGATTGTCGAGAGCACTGGCGGCGCTGATGGTTTCACACTCACGGGGAGCATGATGGATGATACAAATGAGCGCCGGGTGAAATATGAAGGCAAGCTTGTGGGTGACGAGTTGCACGTTTCCACACGACGCCGGCCCAATGCCGACCTCGTCGAGATGGTGGCTCATCGTGCGCCGGAGGGAGAGGGAGCGATGCCGGCCCGTCTGCCGCTGCCTGCGCTTCACAACGTGCCGTACAACGGCCTTGCCAAAACGCCTCCGATGGGGTGGAACAGTTGGAACAAATTTGCAAGCCGCGTGGATGACGGCGCTGTGCGCTCGATGGCTGATGCCATGGCTGCCAACGGGATGAAGGATGCGGGCTATCAGTACATCAACATTGACGACACCTGGGAAGCGAGCCGCGACGGGCAAGGGAATATCACCACCAACAAGAAATTTCCGGATATGAAAGCTCTCGCTGACTACATACACAGCAAGGGTTTGAAGATCGGCATCTATTCTTCTCCCGGGCCAAATACCTGTGCCGGATACGAAGGCAGCTACGGCCACGAAGAACAGGATGCGCGGACCTACGCTGCTTGGGGCATCGATTATTTGAAATACGACTGGTGCGGGGCTCGCAATATTTATACTGATGGAGAAATGCAAGCCGTTTACCAGAAGATGGGTGACGCGCTCCTGAAAGCGGGGCGGCCTATCCTCTATAGTCTTTGCCAGTACGGCCGCGATGACGTGTGGAAGTGGGGGCCCGAGGTTGGCGGCAATGCCTGGCGCACCACGGGAGATATTCGCGATACTTGGGACTCCATGACTAAGATCGGTTTTTCTCAAGACGAACTCGCTATTTGGGCTGCGCCGGGGCATTGGAACGATCCGGACATGCTGGAGATCGGCAACGGCGGCATGACCGACGACGAGTACCGAACGCACATGAGCTTGTGGGCAATTCTGGCTGCGCCTTTGCTCGCCGGAAATGATTTGCGAAACATGACTCCCACGATCCTGGAGATACTGACCAACAGGGAGGTCATCGCAGTCAATCAGGACAAAGATGGCAAACAGGGTCGGCGCATCGCAAAATCGGGAGACCAGGAGGTTTGGGCCAAGCCGCTCTTCGATGGTGGGTTGGCGATTGGCTTGTTTAACCGCGGCGACGCGCCTGCAAAGATCACCGTCAAGTGGTCGGACTTGGGCCTGAAATCTGCGCCCGTCCGCATAAGAGATCTCTGGACTCACAGCGACTTGAAGCTGGATGGCCTTGAATACTCGTCAACGGTGCCCGTTCACGGAGTGGTCATGCTTCGCTTGTCGAAGTAACTGGAGATATGCGCGTGGAGTCCCTGTACTACAACTTCGCGGTCTTGCCGGTGTTCGCCGCTTCGTAGATCGCCATCATTACTTTCAAATCGCGTAATCCCTCTTCACCCGGCGTAAGCGGTTCTTTGTTTTCCATTACGCATTCGGACATATGGTCCATTTCGAGAGCAAAGTGGTCGCGGACGGGGAGCTCTCTTTCTTCAGTGACGTTTCCGCGGTACACCCTCATACGCAAGCCCCGATAGCTTGTCGCCGGATCCAGCTCCAGCCAACCCTCTGTTCCCACGACCCGGTAATGATTCTGTCCGGCGTACCCGTAGCTTGATGTGCAGTTCGCCAGCACGCCGCTCGGGAAGCGCAACTGAAAGTTGATCGTCTCCTCCACTTCCTTAAAGCGCGGATCGCCCGGGGTGTTATACATCACCGCATTCACTTCGTTGGGTTCCTCGCCCGAAAGATAGCGCGCTGCCTGCAAAGAATAAATGCCGATGTCCATCAAGGAACCTCCCCCGGCAAGGTCTTTCTTCAGCCGCCACTGCGTGGGGTCACCGATGTTGAAGCCGTGGTCAGCGAGGATGACCTTAGTCGCGCCCAGTTCATGGGAGCGCGTAATCCGGATGGCTTCACGATTGTAAGGCTCATATCGGCAACGGTAGGCAACCATCAACTTGCGGCCGGCTTTGCGCGAGGCATCGATCATTTGCTGGCACTCGGCAGGAGTGTTGGCCATCGGCTTCTCGGTGAGGACATGCTTGCCGGCCTGCAATCCACGGACGGTATATTCGGCATGCATCCCATTGGGCAGAACGATGTAAATAATGTCGACTTCGGGGTTGTCTTTGATGGTGTCATAGTTCTGGTAGTTAAAGATGTTTTTTGGATTTACGCCGTAACGCAGCGCCAGCTTGTTCGCTTTGTCCGGATGGCCGCTTACAAACGCCACGACCTTGGATTTTTCGCATTTGGCGAAGGCGGGCAAAATCTCGTGAATCGATAGGCTGCCAAGGCCAACGATTGCCCATCCAAGTTTCTTGCCCGGCGGATCGGGGACGACAAGTTGCTGTGCATTGGCATCCTTCAGCAACATACCACTGACACTGGCCCCGACGATGCCTCCGCCAACCTTGGAGATGAAACGGCGGCGTGTGATCTCTTTTTTAGAGAGGACCGGCATGATCATTCCTCCATTACTTCGGACTACGCTGCTTTCGAATTTCCTCTAACCGGCGTTTCAGGTATTCCTGATACTCCTGCTGCAACTTGGGATCGGTCGGAGTGGAGTAAATTTCGCTCGACTTGTACTTCCCTTCGTCAAATTTCTTTTTTGTCCACTCGTCGTGTATGTGGATTTCATCGGCTCGGTCCAGGACTTCCTTGACGAGCTGCGGCGGAATGAAATAGACGCCCTCGCGATCGCCGACGACAAGATCGCCAGGCATGACGGTAACGCCGCCGATTCGAATTGGGATGTTGATGCCAGTCAGCATGACGTTCCCGATGGGAGTCGGATCGACGGCGCGAAAATATGCCGGCATGTCGATTTCTGGAATTCCATTAAGGTCTCGGACACTTACATCCACGACAAGGCCGCCGCCACTAGTGGCCTTCATCGTGTAATAGAAGAGGTTGTCGCCGACAATGGTTCCGTTTACTTTCTTACCGAAGAGGTCCACGACGAGCACATCACCTGGTTGTAGCATGTCAATCGCGGTTTGATTGGTAAGGCCCGCGCGGCCACTATTCTTCGCTTTGGCTCTGGCAATGTCATCTACATCAGAACGCTGCGGCATGAATTGAACCGTGAAAGCTCGCCCAACCATGGTCTTTCCGGGATGTAAGACCTGGAATCCGTCGGCATACTGATTGTTGAAGCCCCTTTGTTGAAGTACGGCCCAGATTTCTTCCGACGACAGCTCGCGGGCTCTTTCCATCATGTCGTTTGGCACCTTTGGCCGGCCGTCGGAAAGGCGGTCGAATGGTTCTTGCGCGGTGTAGTCCATCAGTTCCTGTTTGGAGAACGTAAAGAGCTGCGCATGAATGGGACCGGGTGCTAGGAAGGCAATCGCGCAGCCGCACAAAAGCGCTTGAATGCTGCTTTTACCGCGAGGAATACTGGCGATCCCAATCATCGGTGCCTCCTATGCTGGAGAGACAGGGTCGTCGGTCACATTGGCCATGTGACCCGCGCCCGGGCTTG
>MNEA01000028.1 GCA_001917435.1 Acidobacteria bacterium 13_2_20CM_2_57_6 | reverse complement strand
TTCGCCTCCAAACGCAGCGCAGTTACCGGCCTGCTTACTCTGAGCCAAGTTAGTGCAATCGGAAAGGAGATTGCCGGAAGAATCGGTCCAAGTGCCTGTGTTGACCGCGGGGAAGCACGCGCTGCCAAGCACGGTGCCAAAAGTATTGGCAACATTTGGCGCGACATAGGGAGTTGGAGCGTTGTGAGTGTCTATGCAGGAAGAAGGAAAGCCCAACGCCACCAGTGCGGCAGCGTTAGCGGCTGAAGGGTTCTGCTCGGCGGTAAGGAGAGCGCAGTCGAACGCACCAAGCGGCTTGCCGCCGTTCGCCGCGCACGCAGATTGGGTTTCGTCTACCCCACCGAACGTCTGTTCGTTGGGGTTTACGAAAACATCCGATTTTGAATTGGGATTTCCGATGAAGTAATTCAACCCGCCCCCATTGTTTGCAAGGGCGTTGAACTGTTCGACGGAAATGCCGCCTTCGTCTTCAATGACACGCTTCAGGCGGCGGTCAATGTAACGCACGCCGAAGACAAGCCCGCCTCGAAATTCGTGCTGGAAGCCGGCAACATATTCGTCGGTATATTCCATGCGGATTCCTGGCTGGAATGGCTCACCGCCGCTGAGGCCGACGGTCACGGCGTTCCCGATGCCGCCGGAGGCCGAATTGAGCAAAGTGGAAGAACTTGGTTTGAACATGTTTGCGTAGTCGGGGTTGCCGCTGGAATCCGTCAGAATGCAGGGAGCTCCGGCTGGTGTCCCTGCCGGGCACCCAGTAGTTTTTGACGAGGGAGCCCAATACGCGCCCAGCACATCATCCTCAGCGCTGAGAGCTCGGACAGCCGCGTCAAGCGGCAGAATGAACGCATAGCGGCCATAATTGGCATAGAACTTGGTCTTGCGGTCGCCCTTGGGATCGAGGACAAAGCCAATCCGAGGAGACCACATGTCATTGAAAAGTTTATTAAGCTGATTGCCGACCAAACGTTGCTGTTCCCAGCGTAGTCCGAGGTTGACAGTGACGCGCTTTCCCAGAGCCCAGGAATCGTTCACGTATCCAGCGTGATACTTTCCACTGCTTTTGGTAACGCCTCCATCAAAGCGGCCTCGCGACTGGACCAGTACGACTTGAATCGGATTGCCTCCGCCCACTGAATCAGCCATGTACGGGCAGAGCGTGCAGCCGGAGCTATTGGAAACGGAGGAAATAGGCTCAAGAACGAGCGAGGCGTCGGTCATCTTGCCGGCAACCGTCGGGTTGGTTGCTGCCCCGTAGCCAGGGTCTCCACCAGAAGCGTTGGTCGCGGGAAGTGCGAACTTGCCGCCCGAAAAGGAAGTGGAATCGTCATAGATAGGAAACTGCCAGTTGTAACCGATACTGAATGTGTGCTGTCCGAGGAAGTGATAGGTCTTCGAAGTATCGAAAGCAATGCTGCGCGTGTTAGAGTCGTAAGGCTCAAGAAAGCCAAACCCCTGCGCGGTGAAGGTGCCCGCCTTGAATAGACCTGATTCGTCAAAAATCTGCGTTATGTCTGCCAACGGCTTCTCGCTAAAATGATTCCAGCTCCACGTGAAAGCGCCGTCGATGAGCCACGTCGAGGTAAGCGTTCCGTCGTAACGTGCCGCCCAGTTGCGTGTGCCGTAATCCCACTTGGAATTTACGGTTTTGTCGGAAGCATTCAAAGTCGCCCAAGGAACATTGTTAGTGTGCGAGGGATCACCAAAAACTGAGGATTCTACGGTATGCCTGTCGTTAATCTTAAAGGTCAGCTTGCCAGCATAGTCATAGGAGGTCTTTGTGCGCTGCAATTGACCATTATAGGCAGTGAAAAGGCCTGAGCCTACGGCCGGTGCAACGTATTGATTGTTGACGCTGGGATTGAAGTTTCCAAAATAGAAGAGGTGATCGCGCAGTTTTCCGATGGGAACGTAACCGCCGAGTTCGGCGTCACCTTCGTAGGTGGCATTGCCGAGGTAACGGCCAAACAAGTTCACTCTCCCGAACTGAGGGTCGTCTGCGTTGAGGGGTGTGGTCTGCATCCCCAGAGGATGGAAGTAGCCGCCCACTTCGCCATGGGTCTTGGTACTGCCGGACTTGGTGACGATCTGCACGATGCCGCCGCTGGCATGCCCATACTGCGGCTCAAACCCGCCGGTCTTGATCTGCACTTCCTTGACGAAAGACTGGTTAATGCCGCTGCCCAGTGCCCCGTAGGACCGCGCCCAAACGCCCAACCCCCCGAAGGCGGGGTCATTGATGGAAACGCCGTCAGCCACATAGGAATTCTCGAGTCCGCTGGACCCAGAAATGGACGGATTGTTGCCGCCGGTTTGAATACCATCGACTGCGCCAGGGCTGAGATAAAACAAGTTGGCAACGCCGCGCTGCACCGGAATATTTTGGAAGAAGGTGTCGGAGATGTCCGCCGTAACAGCCGAAGTGGAAGTGTCTACGGTGACCGTGGCGGCGCTGACTTCCACGGTTTCAGTGACTTGGCCCGTTTCGAGGATAACTTCGATGCTGGTGGTCTTATTAATCTGGACTTCGGCGCTCTTTACGCTGGCGACCTTGAAGCCTGGTTTCTGCACTTTGACCGAATAAATGCCTGGAATCAAAGTGGAGAAAAGGAAGGTTCCCTGATCCGTCGTCGACTGCGACAGACTTCCGATCGGACCCGTGATTGTGACTTGGGCTCCCGGAACGGAAGCTTTGGAGGCGTCATAAACAATGCCGCCCAAATTGCCGCGTGCAGCCCCCTGGTCTTGAGCTGCGGCCGACGTTGAGAAGACCATGCCAAACGTCAAAGTCAAGCTGATCGCGAGCCATTTATGTCTCATAGAGCTCGAACTCCCTTCATTACCTCTCAAATGATTGAAAAACTTATTGTGTCTTGCGGATACAACAGAAATGTCTATAAAGAAGCCATCGATTCCCCAAAATCCATGGGCATCCTCTCACAAACTCTGCATAAAAACTGCCAAAATTGGAAGTAATTTATCCAATACTAAGACTCAGAAATTCAGCGAATTACGGCAATGTTAGCCGGGAGCCGGAGGGGACAACCATGCTTCGTTCCTGATTCTTGGATAATTATGCAGAAATATGGATTAGTGTGGGGGAACAGCACAAGAATGAAAGTCCCCGAGGCCCATGACAGTCATGGCTTAACTGCAGCTTCTGCCAGCAGCGACTTGCCCTTCTGTGACAGGTCTGCCGCCTTCTTCGGGTTCCCAACTTCAGTATAGTACTGGGCTAGGGCCAGATAGAGAGGACCCTCCTCCGAGCGGGAGGGCAGGACGCTTTCGAGCACGGAGATGGCTTTCGACGTGTCCCCCCGCTTCTGGAGACTAGTCGCGATGCGAAGCAGTGTTTCAGAATCCGTGGCGTTCGTGACGCCGGCGTCGGCGAAGAGGCTGACAACCGCGGCATAATCTTTCCTTGAAAAGTAGGCGTCCACAAGCCGGGCCCGCGCGACGTCATTGGAATGATCCAGTTGCAACGCGCGACGAAACCAGACGCGAGCCTCGTCATACTGGCCCAGAGCCCAATAACAAAGTCCCCTTTGCTGGTCGAGAATGCCCTTCTCGGCGTCTTGGGCAATTCCCGGCTCAAGCACATCCCAGGGTTCCGGCTGGGGAGGGGTATCCCGGACTTTGAAATTCATGGTTCCGAATGCACTGTGCTTCGTCTCAGGATTATTCACCGTGACGTTCAAAATATAGTTGCCGCTGGATTGCTGATCGAGCGACAGCTTCTTTCCTGTTACCAGAGAGCCAGCTGCGTCGAATTGTTCACGATTGATTTCGTTTTTGACCTTGGTGGCACTGCCAGGAGCGGCGGGCCGGCCGAATGCGTATTCCACATCCATTTTCTTCCCGAGATTTTCGCGCGGATCTGACGGCGCCGCCCAAATCTGGTAGACGACCTGGAGGTTGGTGCCCGGGGCGAGAGTCGGCGTGCTGCTTGGCATGGGAGTAAATTGCACGCCGCCTATAGTAAAGGGCATCAAATCGGCGAGGCCTGGATCGGCATTTTCGGCGGACAGGAATGACATCACGCCAGGCACAACCAGAGAGTCCTTCGCTGGCGCAGGGATTGAGACTTCCCGTGCCGTGTGGAAGGCCGCTTTCTTGGACCAGTCCGTGAACTGAAACTCGAGATGATATTTGCCGGGCGGAAGAGGGAGGGTCCCTTCGTAACCGAATACTTTGTCCTTGATAACATCAAGGCGTTTCTTGGTGATTAAATCCGCCAGCGATTTTTGTTGCGTGAAGATAAGTTTGTTGTCGGCGCTGAACACGCGGACGCGGACCTCCACAGAGTAGGAATAGCGTCCATCTTTCTCCTCGGCCATGCTGAGGTCGCTTGGACTATGCAGGCGGAGAGCGTAGTCGAGGCGTGTCAATCCGCGGGAATCGCGAGCCGGGAAGGTAACGATGTCGAGATTGTGGCCCTCAAGGACCAATCTGGATGTAACCGCTTCGCGATTGGCTCTCCGGCGGAGGATGTCATCACGGTTCACCGGCAGATTGGCGAGATTCTTGATGCTGTTCAGCAGGATGTCGGATTCCAGGCTCACGATTCCTGTGGTCTCATCGACGGGTTCATCAGGCAGAAGCGAAAGCGAGATTCGCGCCACCTCCGGGCCCGCAGACTCTCGAATCATGCGCAGCGCGGCCGAACGCGAGTTGATGGCCTCCACGCCCGTAGCCAGCTTGTCCGGGCCGTCGGTATATGGACTATAAAAGCGGTAATCGCCGCTGCCTTCGCGCTGATAAAACATGACGTAGAAGAACGGCGGCAACGCGGGATTGGCGCCGCTGTAAAACCAGATTTCCATGGGATAGAGATTGGCGGAGTTACGGTAAACCTGCTTTTGTTGCGGCGGACCCAGGGTAATGTAGGTACGGCCGCGATCGGTGCGCCAGCCTTCCGCACCGGAGCCGATGCCGAAACGAGCGTTGGCAAAGGCCATGCGCTGGTAAATCTCATCTTTGTAAGTGTTGGTGGGCGAGCCGGGGGAGGGATTGCGGATTTCCCAAAACGTCTCAATGAACTTCTCTCGAGCTTCGTCGTTGGTTAACTTCAGAAAGGCGTCGCGTTCGTCTTTGGTGATGATGTAAGCGACGTCCCGCTCCAGCCAGTCGCGAAAATTCTTCTCGAGCTTTTGTTTTTTCTGGCCAAAGGCGATTCCGCTGCACGTGGAGAGGATGGCCGCAAGAAGCACGATCGTGCTACAGGAAAAAACGCGGACGGGGCGCGAACTGCTTATCGCGGCCGCGTTGCGCTGAAATCGACGGGGATCCATTGCGAGATTCCTTATCCATTCACAATGCGGTAGCGAGCGCGAGATCGAAGAAAGATTCGAAAAAAGCATTCTAACCCTGGTGGCGAATGCGTTCGGCCAGTGAGCGTGCGCGCTGCCGGGCGATGTCGACAAATCGGGAATCGCCGGCGATCTGATCGAGCATCGGCAGAACGCGCTGGGGTTCCGGCAGCAGGCTGCGGTTGAGATCGGATTCAAACTGCAGCAAGGCGTCGTTGATTCCTAGCCGGTCGTATTTCATGCGCCGCGTAATCAGGTCGACGTGTTCCTGCTGGCGCGCCAGTCCCTCAAAAATCTGCAAAAGCTGGGCCGCCGCCGAATTCAAGGTGTAATTGAATTTGGCCTCATGCACTTCGGTGCCAAATTCCCACCGAAAGGTTTTCTCGCCGAGATTGGCAATCTTGCGATGCACATCCAGATCCTGCCCCTGGAAATGTTTCAGCTGCGCTGCTAGGTCGAACATCTTCGCGCGCCATGCCGCGCTCACCTGAAAAGGCAATGACCCGGGATCTTCGTCCAACTGCCTTATTTCATACGCAGCGGTATCCGAATCCTCCCGCACGGTGATCTCGATGAATTCGGGTGAGCTTCCTTTGAAGACGCGCCGAAAGGTCAGCTTGGCGCTGGAAGGACCAGGGGCGGAGACCGCCGCGCACGCCGCCAGAGCGGCAGCGGCAATCAGCAAGAAAAAACGGAGCAGGGAAGTCCTCATGGTCGTTTGTGACGGCAGAGCGGTCATCGCGTCGATACGATGCGCGGCAACCCGCCACGCGTTGCGCCCCTGGGTTGAATTTCGCGCGGCAACCCGGCAGAACGCACTGCGGCGCGAAGCTTCATTGATGAGTCTTGATCCGGCAGCCCAAATCGCCGCCGTGCCTGTTCCACTTGCAAGTGGCAAAGTGCCAATGCCAGGGCATCCGCGGCATCTGACGGTTCAGGTGTCTCGTTCATCGAGAGCAGGGCACGCACCATTAGCTGCATCTGGCGCTTGTCGGCGTGTCCGTGGCCCGTGACGGAAGCCTTCACTTCCCGCGGCGCGTAGCTGTAGACCACGACTCCGTGCTGCGCGGCGGCAAGTAAGATCACGCCGCGCACCTCAGCCAGCTTCAGGGCTGTACGCATATTCAAGGACGTGAACACGCTCTCGATGGCCATGGCATCGGGGGAAAACTTCTCTATCAGGCCGCACACGTGCTTATGTACGTCCTGAAGCGCCGCGCCCGCGCATTCCCCCCGGCGTTTGGGAGCCACCTTCAACGCCCCATAATGGAGCGTACGACACCGACGCCCGTCGCTCTCGACAATTCCGAAGCCGCTCGGTCCCGCCGCTGCGGGGTCTATTCCCAAAACGCGCATCCAGCCGTTCTTTCCGCTGCTTATCCCCGTGAAGGTCGCTTCACCCATGGCACCAAGTCTACGGCGAACGCTCGACGCTCGCCAACCTTTTGTGCGTGTTTCGCCGTAAAAGGAAAAGGCCACTGCACGGCCGCAGTGGCCCCGAGAGGGAAAAAGTCTAATTGGCGCCGACGGCGGCCTGAATTTCAGATTCGTCGATGTCGAAGTTCGCGTAAACGTGTTGCACGTCGTCGTGTTCTTCGAGCGCCTCGACCAGGCGCACCATTTGCGTGGCCTGCGGGCCGGTCAGCTTGATGTAGTTTTGCGGGACCATTCCGATCTCGGCGGACGCGGGCGTAATCCCTGCCTTGGTCAACGTCTCCTTCACCTTCTCCAGCGCATCCGGCGGCGTCACGATGTACCATGCGGAGCCATCGTCCTTCAGATCTTCGGCGCCCGCTTCCAGTACAAGGTCCAGCAGCTTGTCTTCCGTGGCCGCTTCTTTGGGAACGGAAATCTCCCCCTTGCGATGGAACATCCATCCCACCGCTCCCGCTTCGGCCAAATTGCCGCCGTTTTTGCTCATGAGGTGACGGAACTCCCCGACAATGCGGTTGCGGTTAGTTGTGACGACCTGAATCAGCATGCCCACTCCGCCCGGGCCGTAGCCTTCAAAGGTCGCTTCCTCGTATTGCTCGCCTTCTAGTTGGCCCGTGCCGCGAAGGATTGCGCGCTCGATGTTCTCGTTCGGCATGTTTTCGTTTTTTGCCGCCAGAATCGCCGTGCGCAAGCGCGGGTTGGAGTTTGGTTCGCCGCCGCCGATGCGCGCCGCAATAGTGATTTCACGGATGATCCGCGTGAAAACGCGGCCGCGCTTCGCGTCGGTGGCCGCTTTCTTGTGTTTAATCGTGGCCCATTTTGAATGCCCGGACATGACACATCCTCGTTTGTTTCACGTGACCGCGGGATTGCTGCGATCATCGATGGAAGAATTTTTGCGCCGCAGAACGGCTTCGGAAGACGACTGTCCTTCGGCCGCCAAGAAAGTCGACCGTTTTACGGTCGCCCATAAAAAAGACACCAGTGCGGAGACTTACGGTGAGCCGCAAACCCCTGCGGACCCACGTTAGTTTAGCACACGCGTCCACCGCGGGAAACGAGTTATACTTCGCTTCGGGGCATCTCGTTGAATACGACAGACTTCCGCATGGCCGCTGCGCGTCGGGCCAAAAAATCAGGTGCCTGGCATGCCTGAGCGCCGGTACCGCGTCCTGTTTGTAGCTTCCCATCCTGTGCAATACCAGGCCCCGCTTTTCCGCCGCATGGCCGAGCACCCGTCAGTGGACGTCCAGGTAGCGTATTGCACGCTCCGCGGCGCCGAGGCTGGCCATGACCCGGAGTTTGGCGCCAACATTCAATGGGACGTGCCCCTTCTCGATGGCTACTCTTGGACTCACGTCCCGAATCGCGGTTCGGGCGCGGAATCCTTCTTCGGCTTGTTCAATCCCGGGTTGTGGAAGCTTATCCGTGGTGGCGAGTATGACGCCGTCGTTTCCTACGTGGGCTACGTCCGTGCCAGCTTTTGGGTGGCTCTCGCTTCTGCCAAACTTTCCAAGGCCGCTTTCATTTTCGGCACCGATGCCGTTTCTCTGACTCCTCGCGATGGACCGGCCTGGAAGTCAAAAGTGAAAAGGTTTCTGTGGCCTCGGCTGTTCCGACTTGCCGATCAAGTCATCGCCCCTTCCTCGGGAACGCGCGACCTCATGCTGACCTTGAACGTTGCGCCGGATCACGTAACTCGGATTCCTTACGTCGTCGACAACGACTGGTGGATTCAGAAATCCGCGCAAGTTGATCGGACCGCCGTCCGTGCCGGCTGGGGCGCCGCTCCGGATACTCTCGCGATTCTTTTCTGCGCCAAGTTGCAGCCTTGGAAGCGCCCCCTCGATCTACTCCGCGCTTTTGCAAGAGCAAATCTTTCGAATGCCATCCTTGTTTTTGCGGGCGAGGGTCCGCTTCGTTCCCTAATTGAGTCCGAAGCAGCCAGCCTCGGCGTAGCTTCTCGCGTCCGATTCCTGGGTTTCCTCAATCAAACGCAGCTCCCGGCGGTCTACACCTCCGCGGATCTTCTGGTCCTTCCGTCTGCTTACGATGCGTTTGGAGTTGTGGTCAATGAGGCCATGTCGTGCGGTTGTGCCGTGGCTGTCAGCGATCGCGTTGGCGCGGGTCGTGATCTTGTCGCTCCCGTTTGTCCTGAGCTCATTTACCCATGTGGAGACACTGATGCGCTTGCAGCCATTCTTGGGCGTGCCCACGCCAGCCGGACATGGCTAGCGAGTCTCGCCGGCGCGTCTCGCGCGCGAATGGAGACGTGGGGACCAAAAGAAAATATCGCCGGAACGCTTGGGGCAATACGCATCGGCGTCGCACGCATCGGTGACCCGGGGCCCGCGCCCGCTGATTCCGCCTCTCCCCACAGCGCACCGACCAAACAAGAAGGATTTCGCGAATGAATCTTGCCAGATGGGAGCCGCGCAAGCTAAGTGCGTCGGCTTCCGCTCATCTGGATGTGATTCGTACCGTCGCGGCCTGGGCCGTTATGTGGGGCCATCTGAGGACTCTTTTTTTTGTCGACTTTCAGCACCTACTGCACCCAGGCTGGCTACTACGTGTCATTTATTTCTTGACCGGATTCGGACACCAGGCGGTTACGGTGTTTTTTGTGCTGAGTGGATTCCTAATTTCCACGACCGTCATTAAGAACCATTTTTCTGGAACGTGGTCGTGGCGCGAATATGCGATTAATCGTTCCACCCGGCTCTATGTGGTGTTAATTCCAGGGCTTCTGCTCGGTTCGCTCTGGGATATAGCCGGAAGTTCTCTGTTCGCCCCCGCGGGCGTTTACACGCACCCGCTCAGCGATCTGGGCCTGGCGATTGCCACGAATAGCCTCACGATCGCTAATTTTCTCGGTAATTTGTTCTTCCTGCAGACCATCCTTTGTTCCCCGTTCGGCTCGAACACGCCATTGTGGAGCCTCGCGAACGAATTCTGGTATTACGCGCTTTTTCCGGTGGCGCTTTCTGCGGGGATTGCTTTTGCCAGGAAGGAAATGCGCGTTGCGATTCTGCTTGGTTTCGTGGCGGCTTGCTTGGCTGCTTTCCTGGGTCTCGAAAAGCTCATCGGATTTTTGATTTGGATGTCTGGATGCGTTTTGGTCTTCGCCTATGCCAACTTTCCACTGCGAGCAAAAGGCTGGCTGTCTTTTTACATGTTGCTTTCATTTCTTGCCTTGCTTGCGTCGCTTACCGCCGCCCGCACGTCTATTTCTTCCGCGCTGGGCAGTGACCTCGTTGTAGGAGTTTTCTTCACATTGTTCCTATTCGGAGTTCTCCAGTTCGAACTCGGAGCGGGTTCCACCTACTACTTGGGCGCTGCCCATCGATTCGCTGGATTTTCTTATAGCCTTTATGTGCTCCACTTCCCCCTGCTACTTTTTCTCCGGGCGTGGATCGTTCCGCCGCAGAGGTGGCAGCCCGATGTTGTTCACCTGCTTTATGGAAGTCTGATCGGTGCCGCAGTGCTTGGATTTACCTGGGCAGTCTCCCTTTTCACGGAGAATAAAACACGTGTGGCGCGGAATTGGGTTCGGCAAATGCTTCCGGCGCCGGCGTAGCTGGGCGGAACATTTTGCTTGCCCATCTTTGGTTTATTCATTCCGCTCTTTGTCGCCTACGCTTCGAGAGGAATTCCTCAACGAAACTTCCGAGAGTGTTTCGGAACAGTCCGCTCCTGTATACTGAAATTTCGGTTTATCCACAGACGAAGCGCGTGTGGCTTGGAGGACAGGCAATGGACTGTCCGGGCTGGGAGAGCGAGGCCTTGGTGCCGCAAAGTAAGCGTCTCATGGAAATGAAGCCTTTGCGTTGTGCGCAGGCTCCGCCAAGTCGGAACGCGCCTCATAAATCGACACGAACGGTCATCAACAGTCAGGTTCTTATTTCCGAGCGGGTGCCATGAATCTTGCGCCTCGAGCGATGCCGGGGGATCAACTCCGCAGACCGCTTCCCCTTCTTGCTTTCATAACCTTGTTTGTGGTCACCGTTTACAAGGCCGCGAATTACGTCATCGCCGGCGATATGAAAGGGCTCGCGTACGTCGCGCTGATCTTCATCGGTTCTGCCTTTGTAGTGGCCATGCTCAATAGCTGGCGCAATGGCGTCTATTTCTTCCTGGCGTGGCTGTTGTTCGAAGACTTTGCGAGAAAATATCTGGGCAATAACATGGCGATCTACTTCGCCAAGGACGTTTTGGTCGCTGTCGTTTATCTCTCCTTTTTCCTGGCTTACCGGAGAAAACGAGTCGCTCTGTTCCGGCCTCCTTTCCTCGTGCCTCTTCTTCTTTTTGTCTGGTTCGGAGTAATGCAGACCTTTAATCCAGCGTCTACGAGCCTGATATTTGGCGTTCTGGGTTTGAAGCTCTTTTTCTACTATGTTCCCTTGCTGTTTGTGGGATATGCGCTGCTCAATTCCGAAGAACAGTTGCGTCGTTTTTTTTTCGTGAACATCATCCTCGTCTTGATCATTGGCTCTCTCGGAATTGCGCAATCCATTCTGGGACATACGTTTTTGAATCCCGAGCGGCCGGCCGAGGAAATACGCGAGCTGAGCACGAATTATCGTGTTTCACCGATCTCTGGTCTGTTGTCATATCGTCCCACCTCTGTGTTCGTCAGCACCGGGCGCTTCGGCAACTTCATGCTCGTTTCCTTGCTCTTGGTTGTCGGATTTCTGGGCTATCTTCTCTTGCGCCGCAAGAGCGGAAGGAATCTGGCTTTCTTGGCGCTAGTTGTCACCTCTGGCGCGATTGTCTTGGAGGCTGCGCGAGGTGTTCTTCTGTGGGGTACCGGAAGCATGCTGGTCTTTGCTGTTGCCTTTGTCTGGGGCGCGCCCTGGCGTCAGCGTGAAGTAATCCGCGTCTTTCGCACGGTTCAACGTGCCGCTCTTGGAATTTCCCTGGGTCTCGTGCTGCTGTTTTTTGCTTTTCCCGAAGCGCTCCTCTCTCGCGCTGCTTTTTACACAGAGACTCTTTTGCCCAGTAGCAGCGCCAGCGAGCTTCAAGTCCGAACCTGGGATTACCCCGTGAACAATTTCCTCGGCGCATTCGGTTACGAGCGCTGGCCTTACGGATATGGCATCGGCACGTTGTCTCTTGGCACCCAATATGTCGCGCGTATCTTCCACGTAAAACCTCCAATCATAGGAGTGGAGAGTGGTTTTGGCACAATCGTCCTTGAGATGGGTGTTGGCGGCCTCATACTCTGGTTCGTCATGAGCTTCGCGATCTTGTTCTCGGCATGGCAAGTCGTGAAAAAGTTGAGAGGTTCGCCCTGGTTTCCGTTGGCCTTTGTCATCTTCTGGTACGCGGGACTTCTCTTGCTTCCCATGACGTTCGCAGGCATGCAGCCATACCAAGACTTTGTTTTGAACGCCTATCTTTGGCTTCTCCTTGGTATCCTCTTCCGTTTGCCGACCCTTGCTGTTTCCGTCCAGTATGCCGCCGCCCAATCTCCCCAAACGTACGCTCCCCGGATACGCTGACTTGCGCCTAGCCGTGGTTTCACCCTTCGTTGACCGCCGTCATGGAACGGAGCGCGCGCTGGCCGAACTGCTGGAGCGCCTCGCGACGAAAGAGCATTGCGAGATTCATCTCTATGCCCAACGCGTCGACCACCTCACCATAGACCAAGCAGGTGTTACGCATGTAAGGAAATCCGGAGCAATCATCTGGCATAGAGTTCTCTCCATTCCCGGTCCTTACCTCCTACAATTTCTCACCTGGTTGTTCCTGAATTCGGTCTCGCGTGCATGGGACCGCTGGGTTCATGGACTTCGCTTCGATCTCGTCGTTTCACCTGGCATCAACTGCTTGGATGCCGACGTCATCATCGTTCACGCGCTCTTCCATCGCCTCCGCGAAGTTAGTCCCGGGGAAGCCCGTGATTCGGCAAAGTCTGGTTTTCTTCGGCGGTTTCATCGGCGCGCCTATTACGCTGTTCTTGCGCAATTGGAACGGCTTATCTATGTAGACCCGAAGGTTTCTCTGGCTGCCGTTTCGCAACGCGCTGCCAATTTGCTCAACGATTTTTTTCGCCGTCAAGATATTCGCGTCATCCCCAACGGTGTTGACGTAAAGCAGTTTTCACCTTCCACGCGGCTGGCCCTGCGGGAGCAGGCACGCTCGCGCCGCAATATCCGCGAGTCAGATCTCGTTCTCCTCCTAATTGGCAACGATTGGCGCGTCAAGGGACTCGATAGCGTTCTTCGTGCAGTGGCCACTCTTCGAGAATTGCCATTTCTGGTGATTGCGGCCGGGGATGACTCTCCGGGTTCCTTTCGTGAAACGGCAAAATTGCTTGGCGTTTTAGAGCGCTGCCGCTTTGAGTCATCTCGCGAGGATGTTCTCGATCTTTATGCGTGTGCAGATCTCTATGTCAGCCCGACCCTGGAAGATTCTTTCGGCTTGCCCGCGGCGGAAGCCATGGCGTGCGGGCTCCCGGTAGTTACTTCCGTGAACGCCGGCGTGGCCGAACTGATTCACGACGGAATCGACGGGTTCATTCTCCGCCAGTCCGATGATTTTCAAACTCTCGCGCAATTACTCAAACGGCTTCATGCAGACAAAATCTTACGTGGCAGTATTGGTGAATCCGCGGCGAAGGCCGCTCTCGATTGGACCTGGGACCGCAATGCCGCAGAAGTCTGGGAGCTTCTGAAGGATGCTGCCGGGGGAAAAACCGTTTCCACTGCATCGAATCCCTAGCGAGCAGCTGGAGATCAGCGGCTGGCTCGATGCGCTTCGACTGCTTTTCGCGTCGCTTGCAGCGTGAACGTCAGCGTTTCCTTCGGTATGTCGATCACAAAGCCTTTGATCATCCATCCAAGCCCCATGGGAATGTCTCTTGTCAGTGAAGCCACTTCGCTTTGCACGTAAACGCCGCTGTCGCGGTCTTCCATGCGCCACCACGTCTCCATCCGCCACAGGAACCCGCGATCATCGCCAGGCGTTTTTTCCCGTTCATCGCTCTTACCTGCGTTTTCGACTTCCGCAATGCGCACTGCGGAACTGCGGCTATGGGCATTTCCCGGTGCGTCGTGGAAGTACTGCACGTCATGCTCGGTGTTCAATACTGCGGTGATCACTTTGTGTCGCCGAAACCGCAAGAAGACCCGGAAGTGATCGCCTTGTCGCGATTCGACTTTCGATCTCTCAACGTCCGGTGCGTAATAATCGGAGTGTTTGTCGTAATCTTCAAGCACACCCAGCACATCCCCGAGTTTTGCTCCCGGAATGAACACCGCGCCGACCCAGTGGTGAATCATGCCGCCCGGACACGCGATGGGCTTGCCGTTATCGAGGATTTCCAGCTTCTGCATCTTAACTTCGCCCTGTTTCAACGCCGCGTAGGCCGCCGCCCGTTGCCCTACTGGAAGCCCATCGACCCACAACAGGCCCGCGCCGCGCTTCAACTCGCCCTGATTTCTCGCTTCCGTCAGTTTTACATAGCGCTCAAACGCTTCCTCGGTCTCCGTCTTCAATTTTGGCAAAGGAGGCTCGCCGGCTTGTGCGACCGGCACAAACATCCGGGCCAGCCCCAGCGCAGCCATCAGCAACACGATAACTCTCGCGTCGATGTTGTTTATGGCTTTTGCCTGTCGCGTGAACCTTCCAGATCGCGTCAACACAACTTCTCTCAACCAATTCATTCGAGAGTGGCTCATGGAAGTATGCGTGTCCACAACTCTTTAGAATGCAAGTCGGATGCCGACGGTCGCTAAAGAACGCAAAAGAAAAGGAGGGCCTTGGTCCAGGCCCTCCTTAACCATGTGCTCTGGTTGAACTGCAGTGGGGGAAGCAAGAAACGAAACTTGGCGGGTTGGGTAGCTCGCACACGGCCCCTTTCGGAACCGCTGTCCCCGCGCGGCCCCCAACCCGTTCCTAGAAGGCTACGCGCCGGAATCGAGAGCCTCAATGGGTCACCGGAGCCAGTCAGCGGGGTACTGGGGTAGTAGTACATCGCGGCTAGTCCGGTCCGAGAATCAATGCTGCCGTGTCCAGTAAGTAATGTAGAATCACGAAGATATAAGATTACCTCGGAGGCGCGTTCTCCTTCACACCGCCAATAGTACTAATCCAATTCTGAATCACTCCAGCGACAATCCGAAGCCGCCCACAAATCGATCTTTCAAGGCCAACGGACGTACCAACGGGCATACGTGACTATTCCAAGAAAAAGGACCACCCACCAAGCGGCCAACACGCTTCTCATCCACAATCTATAGCGCTTTATGCGGAGTTTCTCGGGAAGAATCTTGGTTCCCGCCGCCAGCAGTATGTACAAGCCGGCAAATTCTACAATGCTGCCCAAAGACGCATGGGCCGCAGCCAGCGCGTAGTGGGGTCTCCCGATCCTGCCCGGAAGTTGAGGAAGCACCTGCCCACGAAACGCCGGCAGCATCG
>MNEA01000094.1 GCA_001917435.1 Acidobacteria bacterium 13_2_20CM_2_57_6 | reverse complement strand
TGCCGCCCGCAAAATGCTCGTAGCCTTCAAAGGCATCGGTAAGTGGACCGCCGACATCTATCTATTGAGCGCGCTTCGCCGCCCGGACATCTGGCCGACCGGCGATCTGGCTTTGGCCACGGCAGTTCAAGAGGTAAAACACCTCCGCCAGCGTCCTTCGCCCGAACGCCTCGAGAAAATGTCCGCGCCTTGGCGCCCCTGGCGCGCCGTCGCCGCTCGCTTGTTCTGGCATCATTATTTGAGCAAGCGCGGCCAGCGCACATCGGAGATTTCGCTCTTGCCGGGAATCGCGCACGCTTGATTGGAGAATAGGAATGTCGCCAATTTTCTCTCGCCGGAGTTTCCTTGCGCTCACTGGTAGCGCGCTAGCCGTGCCAGCCGTGGCCCTGGCCTCAAACTTGGATGACGCGGACGACGATGACGTGCCCGTTTTGCTCGATCACATCATTCTCGGCTGCAATGATCTCGATCGCGGCATCGAAGCGGTGGAAGAGGCCACTGGTGTCCGCCCGGCCATTGGCGGAGTTCATCCCGGCCGCGGCACGCGCAATGCGCTCCTCTCGCTTGGCGAACGCCGCTATCTGGAAATCATTGCTCCCGATCCTGCGCAGCAAAAGATCGTTCACTTCCCGCAAATCCTCCAGATGACCGACCCGCGCCTCATCGGCTGGGCCGTCCATCCTCCGGACATCACTGCCGTCGCCAAGCAGCTCCGCGAAAACCAGGTCGCCTTCACCGGCCCAGACGACGGCTCCAGAAAACGTCCCGATGGCAGCGTCCTCACCTGGAAAACCATCAATCTCGCCGACGACCGCAACGGTCTTATTCCTTTCTTTATCGAATGGAGCGCCGACTCGGTCCATCCCTCCAAAGACGCTCCCGCGCGCTGCACGCTGGAGTATTTTGAAATCCTCAGCGCTGATCCGGACGAACTTTCCTCCATTCTCAAACGCATCGGCCTAGACCTGCCCGTCCAACGCAGCGACAAAGCCCGCCTTCACGCGCTCATCAGCGGGCCCAAGGGCGACGCCAAGCTCAGCACTTGAGCCTTTTGTCCCGCACGAACTTATCGCAGAATTGAGAGACGGCCGTATCCCGCAAGATTTTTACTTTTGGCTCCGTAGCCTTTGTGGTAGCCTCCCGCGTATGGCGGACTCCGATTTCGGCAATCCTGCTCCGCAATTTGGCACGGCGGAATACGCGCCAAAATCCGGCACGGACGTGTGCAAGTCTTGCAACCAGGGCATATCTGGCCAGTATTTTCGCGTCAATGGCGCACTGGCTTGCCAGCGCTGCGTTGATCAGCTCAAGAACCAAATTCCCTGGGACACTCACGCTGTCTTTGTTCGCGGCCTCGCCTTTGGATTGGGCGGGGCAATCCTCGGCCTGATTCTTTATTCCGGTTTTAGCATCATCACCGGCATTGAAATCGGGTACGTTTCGCTTGCCGTCGGCTGGATCATTGCTAAAGCCATCAAGATGGGTTCGCGCGGTATCGGTGGCCGGCGCTACCAGGTGGCTGCCGCAACTCTCACTTATGCGGCTGTCTCCATGGCCGCCATTCCAGTATTTCTTTCTCATGCAATTAGCGAACAAGTACGCAAACCGGCGCAAACTCAGACTGCCCCTTCCGCCGCTCCTGATCCGGCGACTCCCGGCCAGGACTCGTCACCATCCGCCGCCGACTCTTCCTCCAAGCCTGCCCCGGCAGCCAAGCCCGGAGCAAATCTTTTCAAAGCCCTCGGCCTCCTCGCTCTTCTCGGTCTCGCTTCTCCTTTTCTCGAACTGCAAAATCCCGTTAACGGCGCCCTTGGCCTCGTCATTCTTTTCGTGGGAATGAACATTGCATGGCGCCTCGCGGCTGGACCCAAGATTGATATCCTCGGGCCGTTCACGGCCAGCACTGCCACGCCACCTGCAACCTAACCCGTTTTGTCTGGCCCATCGTGTCCACCGTCCACGCCGAACCAATCCGCAATTGTCACAACTGCGGGGCCTCCCTGCCGCTCGGGGCGCTGGCCTGCGATCAATGTCACTCGCTTGTCCACAGCGAGGAACTGGTGCGCATCTCGGCACGCGCGAAATCTCTTGAGGCGCAAGACCAGCTTCTCCCCGCGCGCGAAGAATGGCTCAAGGCCCTTCCGCTTCTCCCTGCAAACTCCACGCAGGCCGAATGGATTCGTGGCCAGGTTTACAAGCTGGAACTCGCCGCCAAGGTTGCTCCTCCTCCCGAAGAGAAACATGCCTGCACCCGTAAACTCGGTCCTCTCGCTCCCATCGCCATTCTCCTCGCGAAAAGCAAGACTCTTCTTCTCGCCATTTTCAAACTGAAGTTCCTCTTCAGCCTGTTCGCGTTCATGGGCGTCTACTGGACTCTTTTCGGCCCAGCCTTCGGAGTCGGTTTCGTTGTGCTCATCCTCGTTCACGAAATGGGCCACTATATTGATATCCGCAGACGCGGCTTGCCCGCTGATATGCCCGTATTTCTCCCCGGGTTAGGTGCTTATGTCCGCTGGCGGGCTATCGGGGTAACCCGTCAGACGCGCGCGGCCGTCAGCCTTGCGGGTCCGCTCGCCGGATTTCTTGGCGCCGCCGTTTGCGCCGCGCTTTGGTATCGCACGGCAAACGGTCTTTGGGCCGCCCTAGCACGCTCAACCGCGGGTCTGAATATCCTGAACCTCATCCCCGTTTGGGTCCTCGATGGCGGCCAGGCAGCAACGGCACTCAGTAAAGCCGAGCGGTTTGCCTTGCTGGCGGTTTGCCTTCTCCTCTGGCTTTTTGTCGGCGAAGGTATGTTTTTCCTCGTCGCCGCGGGTGTCACCTATCGTCTCTTTACGAAGGACTTGCCGCCGCAACCTAGTCCGGCAATTGCCGCCTATTTCGTCACAGTTCTGGCGGCTCTTGGAGCTCTTCTCCACCTGATGCCCGGGACCGGCCTGGTGCCGCGTTAGTCTTTTGCAGTCTTTTGCCTCTTGCCGCGCAGCCGCTGGCGCGTGCTATACTTTGAAGCCCGTCCCCAGGCGTTTTTGCGCTGTGTGGGTCGGGTTAGGAATTCGGGCCGCCCCTGGATGATCCGGGGGAGTTGGTACCTGCAGGCCGCATCGCGGCCGCAAACAACGAAGTGCTTGAGGGGGACTTATCGCAGAACGCAGCTTCCGGCAAAGCGACCGCATTCGCGTCAACGAACGAATCAGGGCTCGCGAAATCCGGGTGATTGATGAAGAGGGTGGTCAGCTGGGCGTCATGCAGCCGTTTGAGGCCATGAAGCTGGCCAGGGAAAGAGGGCTCGACCTGGTGGAAATCTCGCCCACGGCTGATCCGCCCGTTTGCAAGATCACCGACTACGGCAAATATCTTTACCAGGCCAACAAAAAAGCTCATGAGCAGCGCAAAAGCAGCCGCGGCTCGCAGTTGAAGGAAGTCAAGTTTCGGCCCGCCACCGCGGAACACGATTATCAGGTTCGCAAGAACCAGATCCTGCGGTTCCTCGGCGAAGGCCACAAAGTGCGCGCAATGATTTTCCATCGCGGGCGCGAAATGGCCCATCAGGAAGTCGGGCGCGCCAAGATGAACCGCTTGCTCATGGAAATTGGCGACCAGGGCCAGATCGAAACCATGCCGCGCATGGAAGGCAACGTCCTGGTGGCGTTGCTGGCGCCAAAAAAAGGCGTAAGCGTTGCGAAGCCCGCGGGCCACCAATCGTCCAGCGCCCAGCAGTCGCAATAAGCAGCGACATCGACAGCGCGAAAGGTTTTGTAGGGGCGGGCTTGCCCCGCCCGCCGAAGCAGGCGCCCAATAATTTATTGAGAGGATTTCTAGCAATGCCAAGGAACGCATCGAAGCCAAAATTGAAGTTGAAAACCCACCGCGGCGCCAGGAAGCGCTTCAAGATCACCGCGAATGGCAAAATTAAACGCATGCACTCTGGTAAGCGCCACTTGATGGGTACGAAAGCGCCAGGCCGCATGCGCAAGCTGAAGAAGCTGACGCTGGTGAACAAGGCGGACGTCGCCAGCGTCAAGCAGATGCTTCCCTACGGCTAGGGCCGTAACGATTTTCATGTGCGTGCCGTGGAATGGCACGCCATCCATTTTTCTGCGTAGGGGCGCGATAGTTCGTGCCCTTCCGTTTGAAACGCAGGACGCAAGTCCCGCAAATCGTGCCAGGCAGCGCTTCACGGGTGCCTGCCGGCCGATTCGCCCCGACGGAGTCGGGTCCATGTAGAGGCGGGTTTATGCCGCCATCTTTCGGCCTCAGCCGAAGGCGTTCGCCGCAAGGCAACGCTACAAACGCATCACACCGGAAACAAACCCGTTGCGGTAGGCGTGTTATTCGCGTTCCCGCAACCCGTTTTGTTTCCTATAAAAAAAGGAGAAACCCATGGCACGCGTAAAACGCGGCACCAAGCGCCGGGCACGGCGCAAGAAGTACCTCCGGAGGACAAAAGGCTTTTTCCTCACCAAGAGCAAGCTCTTCCAATCCGCGCAGGAAGCCGCCAATCGCGCCGATCGCTACGCCAAACGCGACCGCCGCGTGAAGAAGCGCGAGTATCGCAAGCTCTGGATTCAGCGCGTGGGTGCCGCCGCCCGGAACAATGGCCTCACCTACGGCCAGTTGATTCACGGACTAAAAGTTGCCGGCGTTGCGCTGGACCGCAAAGTCCTCGCGGATATCGCAGTGAAGGACGCTGCGGCTTTCGCGCAACTCGTAGCCAAAGCCAAAGCCGCCGCTCCGCCGCCAGCCAAGGCAAAGCACGCGTAACCGCTCAACGCTCGCTGTTTGTAGGGGCACGATATATCGTGCCCCTCGGTGTAATCTACTTCGCGAATCATGCCAACTTCTGACATCGGTCTCGACAAAACTCTCGCCGACCTCGGCGTCACGCAGCCTGAGCAGGTCGCGTTGCGCTTCGCTAAGATTCGAGTACATTTTCAGGAACATTTTCAAACTGTTCACGACGAATCTGAATGGAAAAGTTTCCGCGACCGTTGGCTCGGCCGCAAATCCGGCGTACTCACGCAAATCACTGACAATTGGCTGAAGCCCGCAACTCCGCAATTGAAGCGCGCTGTTGGAGCTTCTCTCAACGAACTTCGCGCCCACGTGGAATCACAAATCGAAGCCCGCCGCGCGGCCATCGAATCTGGGGCGGAAGAATCCGCCCTCGCTCGCGAGCGCGTTGACCTCTCCCTCCCCGGCTTCATTCGCCCTACCGGCTCCCACCACCTGATCCGCCAGGTCTTCCAGGAAATCGAAGATATCTTCTTCTCGATCGGCTTCTCCGTTGTCGAAGGCCCTGAAATCGAAACGCCTTATTACAATTTCGAGGCGCTCAACATCCCGGAGTTTCATCCTGTCCGCGATGACATGGACACTTTCTATCTGGAATTGCCCACAGGCGCGAAGACGCCGCTCCTTCTTCGCACCCACACTTCGCCCATGCAGATTCGCACCATGGAGAAGCAGAAGCCGCCCGTGCGTGTGATCGTTCCCGGCAAGGTCTATCGTCGCGATAATCCGGACGCCACGCATTCTTTCGCCTTCCACCAGATTGAAGGCCTGGCGGTCGACTCGGACATCACCTTTTGTGATTTCACCGGCACCATCGAGTATTTCGTAAAAGAATTCTTCGGCCCTAGCGTCAAGACGCGTTTCCGTCCCAGCTATTTCCCCTTCACGGAGCCGAGCGTCGAATTTGACGTCTCCTGTCCCTTCTGCGGCGGAACGGGCACGGCCGCCGGTGGCGGAACGTGTTCGAAGTGCAAGGGCGCAGCCTGGATCGAACTCTTCGGCGCCGGCATGGTCGATCCTGCCGTCTACGGTTTCGTGAACTATGACGCCAAAAGAGTCAGCGGATTCGCCTTCGGTATCGGCATCGACCGCCTGGCAATGCTCAAATACGGCATCGACGATATCCAGGTCTTTTTCCAGAACGACGTCCGCTTCTTGCGGCAGTTCCCATGAACCAACTTTCGTTAAACGGAGGCTTTCGACTGTTGACTGTCGACTGTCAACTTCCGGCATGACTTTCGCCGACGCCAAACAGCGCTTCTCCAATCGCGTAGCGGACTACGCCCGCTACCGCCCCGGCTATCCCCCAGCCGTGCTAGATCTTCTACGCACGGAATGCGGCTTGCGCCCTGGCCACGTCATCGCGGACATCGGCTCCGGGACGGGGCTGCTTAGTGAGCTATTCCTGAGGAATGGCAATCGCGTTTACGGTGTCGAGCCAAATGCCGAAATGCGCCGGGCCGGCGAGGAATATCTCTCCTCCTACGACGGCTTCTCCAGCATGGAGGGCTCGGCCGAATCCACCACGCTCGTCGATTCCAGCATCGACTTTGTCACCGCCGGCCAGGCCTTCCACTGGTTCGAACCAAACGGCGCGCGAAGCGAATTTCTCCGCATCCTGAAGCCTGCCGGCTGGGTCGTCATCGCCTGGAATGACCGGCGCATGGAAGAGAAGCGCCTCACTCGGGAATACGAGGAGTTGCTCGAACGCTTCGGCATCGACTACAAGCGCGTGAAAGATGCTTACCCGGAGGTGCATCATATCCGCAGTTTTTCCGGCGGCGACCATTTCCAGTCTCGCGACTTGCCGAACGAACAGGTTTTGGATTGGGATGGTCTGCGCGGGCGCTTGCGGAGCAGTTCCTTTGCGCCCACCGAAGGCCACGCGAATTACGCTCCCATGATGGTGGAGCTGGACCACATTTTTCGCGCTCATCAACGCGATGGCTATGTGCGCATGGAATATTTCACGCGGCTTTATTTTGGACAACTGCGGACGGGGACTGCGGCATGAAGGTTGTTTACAACTGGCTGAAAGACTTCGTCGACCTGACCGCCACGCCGCAGGATCTCGCCTCGCGCCTCGCACTCTCCGGCACAAATATCGCCGGCGTCGAAAACGGTCCTCATGGCGCGGTGATCGACGCCGAAGTCAGTTCCAACCGCCCCGATTGCCTCGGCCACTACGGCGTCGCCCGCGAAGTCGGCGCCATTTACAAACTTCCGCTGAGACACGTTGCGCCAAAACCGGCGGAAAGCTCCGCCAAAGCTAGCGACGCCGTAAAAGTCGAAATCCAATCGTCCGAACTCTGCGGCCGCTTCACCGCGCGCGTCATTCGCAATGTGAAAATCCAGCCTTCGCCAAAATGGCTGAAAGACCGCCTCGAAGCCTCTGGTGTCGCGAGCATCAGCAATGTCGTCGATATTTCGAACTACGTGATGCTCGAACTCGGCCACCCGCTCCACACGTTCGATTACGACAAAGTCCGCGATCACAAAATCATCGTCCGCCGCGCTAAGCCCGCCGACGCCGCCGGTAAGGCGGCTCCGGAAAAGATGAGAACCCTCGACGGAATCGAGAGAACGTTTGATTCCAACATTTGCATGATCAGCGATGGCGATGGCTCGCGCCCCATCGGCATCGGCGGAATCATGGGTGGAGCCGAAACGGAGATTTCCTTTTCGACGAAAAATGTTTTGATCGAGTGCGCCTGGTTCGAACCGGTTGCCATTCGCCGCGCCGCGCGTTTTCTGAAATTGCACACCGAAGCGTCCACTCGTTTTGGCCGCGGCGCCGACCCGGAAATGGCCGAATTGGCCTCGCGTCGCGCTGCGGAATTAATTTTGCAGCTTGCCGGTGGCGAATTGCTCTCCGGCGTTGTTGATATTTACCCCGGCAAGCGCGCCCCGAAAAAAATCCGCGTGACCCGCGCGGAAATTCTTCGCGTGATGGGCGCGGACGTTCCCGACAAGCAAGTCGAAGCCAGCCTCAGCGCGCTCGGCTTCGCGCCGGTTCGAATCGACCAGAACCGCGGCGCGGAAGGCTCACTGCTCGCCGCATGGGAATGTACGCAGCCTTCCTGGCGTGCCGAAGTCGAGCGCGAAATCGATTTGATTGAAGAGATTGCCCGCATTTACGGACTCGATAAATTTCCGCCGCGTCTGCCTGCAGCTCGCCAAGGCGCAGCGCGCCTGCCGCACTACGAAGCAGAAACCCGTTTGCGCGAACGGCTCATCGGTCTTGGCTATCGCGAAATCCTGACGATTCCGCACGTTGCCGAAGAGCGCGACGCGCTGTTTCGTCCCAACGGCGTTTCACCGGCTCGTCTTTCGAATCCGCTCTCGGAGGAAGCGAACGTGCTGCGTTCCACCGGAATCGTAACCATAGCCGGAGCGCTCGAATGGAATCTCAATCATGGCCAGCGCAATGTGCGCCTGTTCGAAATCGGCCGCCACTATCGCTTGAACGGGAGCGAATCCATTGAGACGCGCGTGCTCACGATTGGCGCGACCGGTGAAGCGCGCGAAAAAGGTCTCTACGATGCGGCGTGCGATTTTTCTTTCGCCGACCTCAAGGGCGATCTCGATTCCCTCGGTGAACTCGTTGGCGGCTTTCATTGGCAACAGGACGGACTGAGTTGGCTGAATCCGGCGCGCGCTGCAACTATCGCGGTTCTCGAGAACCTTAACTTTCCAGTCGGTTACGCGGGCCAGCTTGCGAGGCGCGTCGCGGAAAAACTGAAATTGCGGCAAAACGTTTTCCTCGCGGAGCTGGAACTCGATCCCGTTTATGCCGCGATGCGCACGGCGAAAGAGGCGCGGCGGTATGAGCCGTTGCCGAAATTCCCGAGCGTCGAGCGCGATTTCTCTTTGCTGCTCGCCGATGGCACGAAGTTTTCCGACGTGACGAAAACGATTCAGTCGCTGGGCATCCAGGAAATTTCCGCGGTCGAAGCGACGGATCTTTTCCGCGGGAAGAGTGTTCCTGCTGGAAAATATTCACTGCTGGTGCGCGTGACGTTCCAGAGCCGCGAAGCGACGCTGACTGAAGCGCAGATCGGCGATTACAGCGGCAAAATCATTTACGCCCTTGAAAAAAATCTTGGCGCGCAACGTCGCGCCAGTTGAAGAAATATTCCGCAAAGCTTCGTCCTGCGCTACAATCCTGAAACATGAGCGCGCCGGTGAAAGTCCAGATTTTCGGGCAAGTGTATTCCATCCAGGGAGAACTGGATGTGAAGTACGTGCAGAAGCTCGCGAAATATGTGGACGAAAAAATGCACGATATCGCCGATGTGACGAAGACCGTGGACACGCAAAAAGTCGCGGTGCTGGCGGCGCTGGCGATTGCGGACGAGCTCCACAGCTTGCAGCGCGATCGCGGCGATCATGAGCAGTTGATGCGCGAACAAGCCGAGCGTTGCCTGACGCTCGTCGAACGCGCGCTGAAGCAAACCGCGTAATTTGTTTTTTTCCAAACATAAAACTTTTCATTGGCTCCAGCTTGTGGGATTGCGATCCCAGCGGTGGGCGCGTAGTTGTTCTTGGAGGG
Organism: Acidobacteria bacterium 13_2_20CM_2_57_6; assembly: GCA_001917435.1. Taxonomy (GTDB): domain Bacteria; phylum Acidobacteriota; class Terriglobia; order Acidiferrales; family UBA7541; genus Acidiferrum. Next base: position 30,412 of record MNEA01000094.1, on the reverse strand, counting down.
CAGCGGGGAGCGGGCCCTGCTCGCTGGCGGCAACGTTGGCTTCCACGTTGCGGCGCTTGCGCATGCCGGGAATGATGGTGCTGACGTCAGGATTGTTAAGAATGAAACGCAGTGCCATCTGCGCCATGGAGTTGTCCGCAGGAACGAGTGGCCGGAGCGCTTCGGCGCGGGCCACGCTGTTCTTCAGGTTTTCTCGGACAAAATACGTGTTGCGCCAATCGCCTTTTGGCCAAGTACTATCCATGGTCAGAGTGCCGGTGAGTGTGCCTTCATCAAACGGCACGCGAGCGATTACGGCGACATTTTTCATGCGACAGATGGGGAAGAGCGCGTCTTCGGGATTCTGGTCAAAAATGTTGTAGATGACCTGGACGGCGTCGGCCACGCCTTCGAGCACGGCGCGAATGCCGTTGCCCGGCTCCCAGCGATTGACGCTGACGCCGACGGCTTCCGCTTTGCCGGTCGAGCGCAACTTTTCCACCGCGCGCGGGAGGCGTTCGTCGGTGAGCCAACGGTCTTCCCAAGTGTGAAACTGAATGAGGTCGAGTTTTTCGACGCCGAGATTGGCGAGACTTTTGTTGACGTACTCTTCGATGTGGTCCGGCGGAAAGCAATCGTCGAGGGTGAAATCGCGGCGGCTTGGCCACTTCTGATTTTTGGGCGGAATTTTTGTGGCCACGTAAAGTTTTTTTCCGGAGTTGGCGCGGAGAACTTTTCCGAGAATTTGTTCGCTGTGGCCGGCACCGTAAGCCCACGCGGTATCAAAAAAATTGCAGCCGAGATCCACGGCGCGCTGCAGGGCATCGAGCGATTCGGCGTCGTCGGAGCCGGTCCAGCCGGCGAGGCCCCACATGCCGTAACCAATTTCACTAACGTTCCATCCGGTGCGGCCGAACTTGCGATAGCGCATCGTGTGCTCTCCTGAAGTGGAGCGCACATTATACGGGGAGTGGTCACGTTTCCGGTGTCCCGTGACCCGCGGAAGAGGACAGACAGGAATGTCTGTCCCACAAATCCATGTTGAGCGTTCTAGTTATCAATGACGGCCCCGTCCCCCCGTTTTTTGTAAGTTGCATCTAAGGGACTTAGGCATTGCGCAAGTCCTTTCTTTACAACATATACGAGGGCCCTGTATGTGCTGATTAAAGGGACTTACCTTGCACAAAACTTGTGCAAAATGCGGCCTCGGCCCATATTTCTTGCAGGGCGTAGGTCACCCCTCCCGGCTATGGTTTTTGTAACGATAGGATTCGACAGGTTAGTGGGTGGGGGTCTGCAAACGATGTGAAAGCAAAGGAGTTGCGAGGGACGAATGAAGCGCTCGGCCAGATCTTGAGGGCAGGAAGGGATAATTCAACGCAGAGACACAGGGAACGCAGAGGGTTCGGGGAATGGGACGGGGTGAATCGCGCGAGTTGGCGACTGACTGTCAAAAACTATGCTAGCACAGATATAATGCAGTTGTTAAGTACGTCTTGGATTACCATTCGAATGAACTGTGGAAAACTCCTGGCAAGAGCCTCGACTTTCCTGAAGACCCTGCCCCAGACATGACAGGGGCATCGGACACGTGGAACGCGTTGTTTGAAGGCGTATGCTTAGAGTCGAGGGTCGCCGACGCCAACTGGTAGGGAGTTGAGATCAAACTAAATCGTCGATTAGGAGCTCGGATTGTCTGAAGTAGAGGCGAATTTCGAAGACGCCGTGAAAGGATTTCGGGCACTCCTCGAGAAGACTGGGTATGCAGGGGAGATAGCCTGTGTATGTGCGCGTGCCGTTGGCCGATGAGAATCTTGCGAAAGTGCGTCAAACATATGACAGGGGGGATGGCGCGGGAGTTGTGCGTGGTCCCCTGAAAGACTTGAGGATGGACATCGGGGATTGTGGACACGTGGGTTTGAAGATGAGCGCGAAAACGGATCAATCTAGAATTCCAAGGAAGGCGGTGCGAAACGCTCTGTGGTGGAGGTGGTTGGGATGGAGACATAGAAAAAAGCAATCGCTAAAAGAGCTTCTGATGCATTGAGTCCAATGCGTGAATAGGAATCTTTGCGGTGTGAGGGGCAGTATGTTGTTGGAGAGGGGGCCGGAGCCGCGATGAGAAAAAGAAGACTGTTGCTGATAGGGCTGGCGTGCACGGTGGCGTTGGTGTTTGCAGGGCAGGTGCGCGGGGACGCGGCGGAAGAGGTCAAGCGGCTGGCGGAGTTGATGGGATGGAAAGCGGGGACAGTGGCGGCGGATATTGGGGCGGGGGACGGGAGGTTCACGTTTGCGGCGGTGGAACGTGTGGGGGCGGCGGGAAAAGTGTATGCGACGGAGATTGATACCAAGAAGCTGGCGGAGCTGAAGAGCGAAACCGCGAGACGGAAGGTCGGGAACGTGGTGGTGGTGGAGAGCAAAGAGGCGGACACGAATCTGCCGACGGCGTGCTGCGACGCGATCTTCCTGCGGCGCGTGTACCATCACCTGACCAAGCCGGCGGAGTTTGACGCCAACCTGGTGCGGTCGCTGAAGCCGGGAGGGCGGCTGGCGATTATTGATTTTCCGGCGCGCGCAGGGCTGGAGCCGGTGGAAGGAGTTCCAAGCAACCGGGGCGGGCACGGCATTCCGCAAAAGATTGTGGTCGAGGAGCTGAGCGCAGCGGGATTGCAGGTGGAGAAGATTGTGAAGGACTGGCCGGAGGGTGATTATTGCGTTTTATTTGTGAAGAGGTGAGAGGGCGGCGGTGACAGGAAGCGGAAGAGGGCGAAGAGGGCTTGCCCGGTCCATGAGTTTCGAGGAACGTGAGTCAAAAGAACCGGTCTTCCCGGCAGGAACCGGGACGCGGAAGGCGCGGAAGACCGGCCACTACAACAATGAGATGCCGGGCTTCCCGACACACATCGTCGGGACGCAAAAACCGCGAAAGCCCGGCGCTACGTGGGAGAGAAGGGCACGATATATCGTGCCCCTACAAAAGCAAGAGGAAAACCCGCCAAGGATGACGGCGTTCCAATTAAAGAGAGCTTAGTCCTTTTTGGACCAGGGCGGGACGACGCCGGACATGCGGGCGTAGGCGACAAGCTGGCCCATGTGCTCATTGGCATGAACGATGATGCGCAAGTACATGCCGTCCACAGTGGCATCGCGATCGACGATGTGAACCTTGCGCTCGAGATCTTTCGGCGTGACTGCTAAATGGGCCTGCTTCACGGCGTCCAGGGAGCGCTTGAGCCAGTTGATGACGTCGGCTTTTGCGGTGACCGACTTTTCCATCCCCTCTTTCGCGTCGGCGGGCATTTTGGGCCCCGTAACGCTGAGCAGATAAAAATTCGCGAGGGCGATGTGCATGTAGACTTCGCTGGTGGAGCGCACGCCCGGCGCGGGACGCCAGGAGAATTTTTCTTCGGGAGTGGCTTCGGCGAGCGCGAGCAATTGGCTGGACACGTGGCGCCACTCGCCGTCATAGCCCTGCCAGATTCCTTCCGGGGCCGTTTGGGCGAAGACGGGGCACGCGGTGAATAGTAATACAAGGACAAAAACCGCTTTTTTCATGATGCTCTCCAGTCTGGCTCTCTCGTGGGCGTCCCGGACGACAGGCCCATTCTATACCGTGAAGGCGGCGGGAAGGAGAGCCGACCGTACGAAGGGATAGGAAGGGACGATGTATCGTGCCCCTACAAATCCGAGGGCGGGAAGAACGGCCGGCCTCCGAAGGCCAGCCCTACAAGAGTGGCCCCGACTACGGGGTGAGGGCGATGACGCGGAGGGGGCTGCCGGAGCCGCCGACGATTTTGAGCGGTGCAGCGATGACCACAGCGCCAGTGGGAGGCAACTGATCGAGATTGCAAAGGCTGGCAAGGCCAAACTTTCCGCTGCCGTGCATGACGAAATGGTTTGAAAAGGGCGGGTCAAACTTGGCGGCTTGACCTGCGTCGGTACCGACTGTTTCGACTCCCACACCCAAAACGTCGCGTTCGCCAGCGAGGAATTGCGAACATTCCTTCGCCCAGCCCGGCGTGTGCGGGCCGTCGTGCTGGAGGTTGATGTATTGCGCGGGATCGGTGCGCTTGGACCAGCCGGTGCGAAGGAGCACCCACGAGGCGGGCGGGATCTTTCCGTGGGCGAATTCCCATTGGCGGATATGCTCGGAGGTCAGGAGAAAATCCGGATTGTTCTCGACTCCTTTCGTAACATCGATGACGCAGGCCGGGCCGATGAATTTTTTCGGCGCGATGCAGTCGACAGTGGAGTCCGGCAAGTCCTTGCCGCTGACCCAGTGGATGGGGGCGTCGAAATGCGTGCCGGTGTGTTCGCCGGTTTCGAAGGCGTTCCAATACCAGGCGGGGCCACGTTCGTCATAGCGGGACAATTCGCGGAGGGTGAAGAGCGGTGAGTTGTTCCATTGGGGAGGCAGAGGGATCAAGGGCGTGGCGTGGCTGAGGGGCAGAGTGAGGTCCACGACGCGCAAGCGGCCGGCGTTGAGATCTTCGACCAATCGCAAAAGTGTTTCAGACATGACAGCCCCCTGAAGCGTGCAACGGAGAGTATGCCCAGAACGGCGAAAAAATAAAACGTGATGGCATCAGCGAGATTTTGCCGCGAGCGATTGGATATGGCGGCGGAACTGGAAACGGTTTTCGAGCAGGCCCAGATCGGTGATGAAGGCTTTTGGCCCAGTGGCTTCGACCTTGGCGACGATGGTCTGCAGCCCTTCACTAGAGATAGCGCGGCGAGCGGCGGAGGCGAAATCGTCGACGGTGCGGACCGAGCAAGTTTGCGGGATGCCGGCGGCGCGAGCGATGCCTTCGAGATCGGTGCCAGTGCTCGTGGCGGTGGGGAATCCGCCGACGGAGAGGAGACTCTCGTTGTCAAAAACGATGTGGACGAAATTTCTCGGTTTGTAGCGCGCGAGAGTGCTTAACGTGCCGAGGTTCATGAGGAGCGAGCCGTCGCCGTCGAGGACGACGATTTTCTGATGGGGCAAACAGAGAGCGAGACCGAGGCCTGTGGAAGAAGCCAGGCCCATGGCGTGCTGCAAATAGAAAAAATTGGGGCGATGGCCAAGCGATTGAAGCTCGGCGGGAAGCGCGCCCATGATGGTGACGACCAGACATTTTTCAAGATCGGAGTAAATGGCGCGAAGGCAATCGATGCGCAACATCATTCCCCCCACATCAAATCGCGCGTCAGGAGCAACGCAACGGGCTGGAGGCTGCTTTCGGCAAGGGTATGAGCCTGCGCGATGCGCTTTTCAACGGAGGCGGAGGCGTCCAGGCAAGAATAAGGGATGTTCATGGCGCGAAGCAGCGGCTCGGTGACGTTGCCGCCCTGCGTCTGCCAGGGATCGCGCTCGCCAAACGAGCCGCGATAGGAGACGAGCATCAGCAGCGGGATTTTGTAGAGATGCGCGAAGGAGACGATGCCGTTGATGGCGGCGAGAAATCCATGATTCTGCATGAGCATGGCGGACTTGACGCCGGCAAAGTGCGCGCCAGCCGACAGGCCGACGCCTTCCTCTTCCTTGGCCAAGCGGACGAGCCTCATTTCGGGATCGTCTTCGGCGATCTGGATGAGGTGGACGAGCCAAGTTTCCGGAAGCGCGGAAAGCAGCCGGATACCGCAGCCTTTCAGCCCGCGGTAGATGAGCTTCGAGTTTTCCAAAGAAACGGGCATGGTTCAGTTGACATCGCGCGATTCGAATGTTGGCACCGGAGATTCTATGTCAGGGAGGACGAGGACTCAAATTGCTGCGGATGTAGTTGAGGTTGTGGCAGGCGGCAGAGCGGTCTGCTAGACTGGCGCGGGTTTGACGATCAAGACGCGAAGGCGATTTCTGGCGGAAGCTGCCGGTGCGGCGAGCGCAGGTGTGTGCCTAGGAGCGTCGCTGGAGCTGTCCGCGGGAATGGAGACGGTGCTTGCGGCGGATGCGGGACCGAGCTTGAAGTTTCCGACGGCGGCGCGCGAACGAATTGCGATTGCGTCGTACCCATTCCGGGACTTCATCGCGGGGCGCGCGGACAAGGCTGGCGGCGGAAAGATGGAGTTGAAAGAGTTCGCGGCGCACGTTAGCGCGAAATTCAACATCAAGAAAATCGAACCGTGGAGCGCGCATTTTCGTTCGCTGGAGAAGGCGTACCTCGAGGAGTTGCGCACGACGGTGGCGAAGGCGGGCGGAGCGATCGTGAACATTGCGGTGGACGGCGAGCACAGCCCTTATGCCGCGGACAGCGCGGAGCGGGAGAGCGCTATCGCGTTCAGCAAGGGATGGATTGATGCAGCAGTGGCGATCGGCTCGCCGAGCGTGCGGACAAACATTCCGCAAGCGAAGGATGCGAAACCGGACGTGGAGCGGACGGCGGAAAGTTTGCAGCGCGTGGCGGAGTATGGCGCAGCGAAGAATGTGGTGGTGAATCTGGAGAACGACAATCCGGTCAGCGAAGATCCTTTTTTTCTGGTGAAGGTCATTGAAAAAGTGGGCAGCAAGTGGCTGCACGCGCTGCCGGATTTCGGAAATACGCTGGCAGCGCGCGACGACGAGTATGCGTACAAGGGAATCGAGTGGATGTTTGGACTCGCGTACGGCATTTCTCACGTGAAAGAAACCGAAGTGGGCGATGGGAAGGATAAAATCGCGCACGTGGATTTGGCGAAGACGTTTGGGATTGCGAAAAAGCACGGCTATAAAGGATATTTTTCGATGGAGTGGGATAGCCCCGGCGATCCTTATGCGGGGACGGCAGGTTTGATCGAGAAGACGGTGAAGAATCTTTCCTAGAGAGGTGGCGGGGAGTATTCTTTGCAGTGCCTTTTGGAAGAAGGGGGAATGACGATGAAAATACGAGTGAGTTTGTTGGTTGCTGGGACGGCGGTGTTTTTGGCGGGGAGCGGTGCGTTTGCGCAGCAGGCGTCGGCACCGGCAGCGGGTGCTGCGCCGGACATGTCGCCGGTAGCGAATCCCGTGAGCGGATTCGTGAAGGCGGGAGTGGCGCGATATGAAAAGAACATGGTGGCCGCGGCGGAGGCGATGCCCGCGGAGAAGTACGCATTTAAACCGTCGCCGGAGATGAATTCGTTTGGGCACCTGATCATGCACATCGCGCAATCGAACAACACGTTCTGCTCGAAGATTTCCGGGCAGGCGGCGCCAGACGTGAAAATTGCGGAGACGGATTCGAAGGACAAGCTAGTGGCTGCGCTGAAAGATTCCTTTGCGTTTTGCACGACGGCGTTGGCGAAGGTAGACGATTCGAAGCTAGGCGAGCAATTCGTGATGTTCGGCAACCGGCCGATGTCGCGAGGAGGCGCGCTGGTGGCGCTGGGCGGGAGCTGGACGGATCATTATGCAACGCAGGCGATTTATCTGCGGCTGAACGGGATTTTGCCGCCGACCGCACAGCCGCCGAAGTAGTAAGAAACGCGCTGCGCAGGTAGCATTCAAACAATTCATTGCAACCAAAGCGGTTAAAGGTCCGTCTAAAGTGCTAAGCTAAAGTGTCGCTTATGCACTTGCAGGGGACTATTTGCGGAGCAGTCGCGGCGCGCCGTATTTTCGCGCTGGTAGCCTGTGGTGCTTTGCTGTACTTCGCGCTTGGCGCAACGCTGCCCCATGGGCACGCCCAGGGCCCCGACAATGCCTGCCATGTCTGCCAGGCGCTGCACATGCCGGCGCTGGCGGCTGCCCGGCTCGATCTCGTCAGCACGTCTCAGATCGTTACTTGGTATTTTTCGCTGCCGCAACACGCAGCGCCGACCGATTCCTTTTCCCTTCATCGCGCTGGGCGCGCTCCTCCCACCACCTAGATTCTCGTCCTGACTCGAAGTGTATTTGCTTGCGCCGGCTTTTCTGAAGGCCAGCGCCGCCGCCATTTTCCCGGTGGCCTCTATCCACAACAAAACACGTAGCCCTCGAAAGGGACGGAGAAAAATAATGTTGAAGAGATTGAGTATCTGCGCGGTTTTCGTCTTGGGTTTTGTCCTGTTATTGACAGCTGGGGCGGTGAAGGGGCAAACCGGGAATTCCGGATCCATTGAAGGCGTGGTCACAGATCCTTCAGGCGGTGTGGTTGCCGGTGCGACGGTAGAAATCTCGTACGCGGTAAGCGGTTTTCACAGAGAGGCGACGACGGGAAGCGACGGGAGCTTCAAGTTCACAAACGTCCCCTTCAATTCCTATCATTTAGCGGTGACGGCAGGGGGCTTTGAGAACTACACCCATGATGTAGACGTGCGTTCAGCTGTTCCCACGACGCTGCAAATCAGCTTGAAGATTGGGACAGCGGTACAAACCGTGAACGTTGAAGCGAAGGACCTGGTGGAAAATGAATCCACTTTTCACACGGACATTGACCGAGGCCTGTTCGATAGACTCCCGCTGGAGAGCGCATCCTCGTCAGTGAGCTCACTGGTGACGCTGGCGGCGCCCGGGGCGGTAGCGGATTCTAACGGACTGGTTCACGCCATCGGCGATCATGCGGAAAGCTCGTTTTCCGTCGATGGCCAACCGGTGACGGACCAGACCAGCAAGGTCTTCTCGAATCAAATCCCCGTCGATTCGATTCAGTCGCTGGAAGTAATCTCCGGCGCCCCGCCCGCCGAATTTGGCGACAAGACGAGCCTGGTCATCAAGGTAACGACGCGTTCCGGGCTGGGCCAGACGAAGCCGGTTGGAAGCGTGCGAGCCTCTTACGGGAGTTTCGGGTCGGCGAACGGGGCCTTTGACGTAGCGTTTGGGGGCCCGAAGTGGGGCAATTTCATCGCTGCGAACGGGTTGAAAACAGGACGTTTCCTCGATCCGGCGGAATTCCAAGTCATCCATTCCAAGGGTAACGAGGAGAACCTCTTCGACCGCGTGGACTTGCAGCTTACCGGTTCCGACTCCATACACTTTAATGGGGGCTATACGCGGTCCTGGTTCCAGGATCCGAACTCGTTCGATGCGGTGGCATCCGGGCAGGATCAGCGCGCACAGATCAAGACGTACAATATCGCGCCCACATGGACGCACCTCTTCAGCACCAGCACCTTGCTGAACTTCGGCGCGTTTGTGCGGCACGATCAGTTCAACTATTACCCGAGCGCAGATCCACTTGCGGACGTTTCCGAGACTGCCACGCAGCAGCGCAAGCTGACTAATCTGGGGCTGCGCAGCGACCTTTCCTATGTGAAGGGCATCCATAACGTGAAGATGGGGGCGACCTTCGAGCACACGCTTTTGACAGAAAACTTCAGCCTGGGACTTACAGACCCGACGATCAATTCGCCGTGCATTACACAAAATGCTGCCGGGGACTTCGTCGGTGTAGGGGACACCAGCTTGACCGATCCATCGCAATGTACGGCCGCTGGATTTGAGCAAAACGTAGCGACTAACCCAGATGCCACGGCGCCCTTCATTCCGATCCTCGGCTGTATCGATCTTACGCGGCCCACGCCTGCCTCAGGTGACGGCTGCACGACTCCGCAAAGCACGCTGTTCGGCTTCCACGGGCGCGGGGACGTTCGAGAGATTGCACTCTACTTGCAGGACACCCTCACCAAGGGGAGTTGGTCTTTCAATGTGGGCGTGCGCGGCGACTTATATCGAGGGCTCACCAAAGAGTCACAAATCGAACCGCGTGTCGGCATTTCCTACAACCTCAAGCCAAGCAACTCGGTTCTGCGCGTTTCTTACGCCCGCATTCTCGAGACTCCCTTCAATGAAAATCTGGTCGTCGCCAGCGGGACGGGCGATCCTTTGCTGGACGCTCTCTTTGGCGGGTCATCCGGGCCGATTCGCGCCGGTCAGCGCAACGAGTTCCATGCGGGACTCCAGCAAGCGTTTGGCAGGTACCTGGTCGTTGATGGCGACTATCTCTGGAAGTACACGCACAACGCTTACGACTTCAGCGACCTGCTGAACACCCCAATTTTCTTCCCGATTGCGTGGCACAACTCGAAGATCAGCGGGTTCAACGCGCGCGTCAGCGTGCCGAACATCCACGGCTTCACGGTCTTGACGGTCATGGGCCACGCTTCCGCTCGTTACTTTCAACCCCAGGTCGGCGGGCTGGGCACCAGCGATGGGCCCGTGTTCCGCATCGACCACGACCAAAACTTCCAGCAAACCACGCATGCGCAATATCAACCTTGGAAACGCGGACCGTGGGTGGCGTTCAACTGGCGCTATGACAGCGGACTTGTGGCGGGCGCTGTTCCCTTTGCAACGGATACCACAACGCCGGTGGACCTCACCGTTCTCTCTGCGGACCAGCAGATGCAGGCTGGACTCTTCTGCGGGAACGTTTTCCCGACGCTGAGCACTCCACTGGTGACGTGCGCTCCGTCTCTCTATGGATCAACGCGGCTTAAGATACCGGCTCCGGGAACGGAAAATGACGATCACAATCCGCCGCGCGTCGCTCCGCGCCACCTGTTCGATACTAGTGTAGGCGATGACGACCTATTCCACGGTGACCATTACAAGTGGAGCCTGCGGTTCACGGTCATCAATTTGACGAATAAGACGACGCTTTACAACTTCCTGTCGACGTTCAGCGGAACACACTTTGTTACGCCGCGGAGCTACACGGCAGAGCTGGGCTTCCACTTCTAAGGCCGACGCTAACGGGCGGGTCGTCACGAGGCACTACGCTTGCCGTGTGGAGGGAGAAGCCGTCTCCAGTTCCCTGTGAGCAGAGGCGGCACCTTCCAATTCGCGGGCGGAGCGGCCGTGGTGCACGATCAAGTGCAGGAAGAACATCAAGACGAGGATGCCTCCGAAAGTGACGACAATGGTGGCTCCGGTGGGCGTATCCAGCTGCACGCTGAGGTAGCAGCCAAGCGCCGAAACCAGTGTACCCATGGTCCAGCCAATCGCCAGTCGCGTGCCGATGCGGTCCGCGAAAAGCATGGCTCCGACGCTGGGAACGATCAGGTAACAGAATACCAGCAAAACACCGGCGATAGCCACGGAAGAGGTCACAACAAAACCAAAAGAAGCGTAGAAGAGAAAATCCCAAAAGCGTACGTTGAGGCCGGACTTTTCGGCCTTACCGTGATTCATCGAGATGGCCAGAAATCTCTTGCGAAAGAGAAAGTGGAAGATCCCGATAGCGCCGTAGAGAAACGCCGTCTTGCGAACTTCTGGCCAGGAGACAGCCAGGATATTGCCGACGAGCATGTCCTTGAGGTGCTCGGTCTCGCCGGTGGCTTTGCTCATAAGAAGAATGGCGGTGGCGGAAGCAACGGCGTAGGCGATGCCGATAAAAGCTTCCTGGGGAATATGGCCTCTGCTCGAGCGAGCGAAAGCGAAGATTCCGGCGCCAATAAAGGTGAACGCGAGGCTGATCCAGTACGCGGCCCGGCCATGCGGGTCCATGCCGACGACGACGGCGACTGTAGCGCCAAGCGCGGCGATTTGCGCCAGCGCGAGGTCCACAAAAATAACGCCACGCTCGACAACATGCACGCCAAGATAGGCGTGAATCCCGGTGAGAATGAGGCTCGCGACGAAAGGTGCGAGCAAGAACAGTAGAATTTCCATCCAGCGATCTCCTGAACGTTACTTCGTTGTGTCAAAAGCCTGCTTCAGTTTCGCAATATCGTAATCAAACAGCTTGAAGTAATCGGTGATTTCCTTTTCGCCGCCGACAGAGGGCATCAGGACGACGACTTGCGCGCCGGTGTCACGGGCAATGGCGTTGGGAGTTTTGAGGTCGAAGTAAGGCTCGACGACGATGACCTTGACGCCGTCGCGCTTCATCTGGCCGATTAATTCGACGGTGTGTTGAGGACTCGGGGGAATCCCGGGACGCGGCTCGACATAGCCGACAACGTCGAGATGGAAGTGTTCGGCGAAATTGGGCCAGGAGCGATGGTAGGTGACGATTTTGCGGCCGGCATAAGGCTTCATTTCGGCGAGCCATTTTTCATCGGCTTGCTTGAGGCGCTGCTCGAACGAATCGTAACGTTGGGCGAAATAGGTGGAATCGCCCGAGCGCATTTCGGAAAGTTTGTTTTGAATGCCCTTGGCGATGCGCAGGCCGTTTTCGGGATCGAGCCAATAGTGCGGATTACCGAGCGGATGGACGTCACCTTCGGCGCGGGTCACTTGGCCCGTGGGAATCTCGAGGATTTTGGCAAAGCGGGAAGCGTCAAAGTAGCCCGGCGCGCCAACTTGAATTTTTGGATTGGTGGACTGGCTAATCAGTGGAGGAAGCCAGCCGATTTCCAGTTCGAGTCCGACGACAATGAGCAGATCGGCGTGACGAAGTTTCAGAAGGAAGCTGGGCTTGGCTTCGACGAAATGAGGGTCCTGGTAGCCGCGGGCGATGGATTCGACGTCGACTTTTTCGCCGCCAACCTCCTGGGCGAGGGCGGCGAGGTCGGTGGTGGCGGTCATGATATGAGGTTTGCTGTCCGCACGACTGGCCGGAGGATTGACGAAGGTGAAGATGAGGGCGCAGGCAGCAAGCAGCGCGCTGATTCGAGTAGTCATTTTTGTGAGTCGCATGATATCTCAGAAGCCTTTCTCAAAGCGGGCCTTAGAACGGATGCGCGCCGTGCGCACCCATCACGAATAAGAACTGGAACAGAAATTCGTTGGCATTGGTGAAGCGATCGTTGGGCACATCCCACAGATGGCCATAACGATACTGGCCACGGATCTGGCTGAACTCGCTGGGCCAATAGGTGAGAATACCGGAAAAACCAGTGTCCGTCAGGCTGGCGTTGGTGGCGCGACCGCTGCGATCGAAGCGGCCGCCGACAGTCCAGCGGCGATTGACGCGGTATTCGGCATCGGAATAGAGACCGAAAGCGTGCTGGGTTTGAAAGACGTTAAGCGGAGAAAGCTGGTCGCGGGCGCTCCAGAAGAATTCGTTGCGGAGGAGGAAGGAGTGGTAGATGGCGCGGCGGAGCGGCTTCCAGCGGAGCGTGGCATCGGCGGAATAAAGGTTGGTCAAGAAATTTGCGGGATCAAAGGTCGTGGCGACACCGGCGTTGTTGTGGCCGCGGGCGTAAGAGGCGCCGAGATCGAGGTTGGTCGATTCGCCAAGGTCGCGGTACAGGCGGAGATGGCCGACCACGCTGGCGTCCTGGCGGCGGTTGGCGGTGAAAACGTCGCTGGAATCGCCCCTGAAGACCTGGGCCGTTCCCTGGAGAAACCAGTTTTTGGGCGCGGGCAGGAAGCGCGAAAGCGAAATGCCCGCATCGTCGATGCCATCTTCGCCGCCAACGAGATTGTTGGTCACCAGCGGCCGATCAATAAATGGCAACGCGTGGTTGTGGATGGTGTTGACCTTGCCGAATTCGGCGCGCATTTTGCCGACTTTCAGAAGGAGCCCCGCGGGAAGAGAAGTAAAGGTGATGTAACCTTCTTCGACGTTTACGCCTTCTTCGCCGAAGGAGATGAAGGCATCGGCGCGTGCGTAGGGGTCGATGATGGCTTGCAGGCCGACTTCGGACTCGTGGAGTTCAAGCGAGCGCGACGGAGAAATGGTGTTGCGCCCGGCCGTGCCGATGAAGTCGCCGATCAAGCTGATGTCCGGATTGAGGAGCTTGGCGTTGGAGGTGGCGCCGCCATAAGTCTGCGTTTGCGCTATTTGCGGCTCTGGTGCAGGGACGGGCGCGACTGTTGAGGGTGTCGAGCTGGGGAGCACGCCTGGCTCCATTCGCGTGGAAGCAAGCAACAGGCGGCTCCCGGTTGCGGGGTCCGCCGACTTTGTGTCACGGATAGTTTTTAATTCTCCGCGGAGCAAGGCCACTTCCTCGGCGAGTGTGCGCACCTGTTCTTCCAGAGCGCGGATGCGAACTTCTTCGGGGGCAATGGTGGCCGCCCCCGCAGGGGAGACGTCCTGCTTCCCAGAGATGGAGGGTTTCTCTTGGGCATAGGCAGACACCGAGAAAAGAACGACCAGGGACACAGCAGAAAATCGTTTCATGGCACCACTCCTAGAAAAGAAAATATGAATTTTCCAACTTGGGTATGACAGCAACTGCGATTTGGCTAGAGGGCGGGAGGCGCGCGGGGGGAGGTAGCGCGCGGGACTGCTGAGGATATCGATATAACCAAAAGAGCGAGTTCGAGCCGGTTCGTGACGGGGACAACCGCGATGACGGGCGACTGCGTCGCGACTAGCGAAGCTGCTGTCGAGCAGACCGGGCAAAGGTGGGAGGCGGACGGAGTGGCGGTCAAGTCGGCGCAGAGGTGGAACTGCGCCCCAAGAAAGATAACCCCGAGGAGCAGCGCCAAAATGCGAATATGCCGAGCCTTGGCCTGCATGTACTTACTAAGACGAAGCTTAGGTTGGAATGGTTGCAGGGTCAAGTTATCTGCAGCCCTGGGGTTCGCTCCTGTGGAGAAACTCCGGACTTATCTCTATTTCTGGGCGAGATAGGTTTTTGCTTCGTTGAGCTCCGGCCGGTCGGCTCCTGGACCGCAGATTTCGGCGAGCTTGGCGTAAAACGACTGCGCGTCGCCTGCATCGCCGGTGGCTTGCGCGGAGCGAGCGGCGCCCAGAAGGCCATCGAAGCGGTTTGGCGAATTCTTCAGGACGGTTTTGTATTCGGCGAGGGCATCGGCGGAACGCTTGAGTTCGAAGAGCATGTCCGCGAGCATTTCGCGCGCCGGGACGCTGACGGATTCGCCGCCATTCTTGTCCTGATGGTCGGCGGCAGCGCGCAGCTCTTGAAGAGCCTCGTCCGGTTTCCCCTTAGCGAAGGCCAGCCAGGCTTCAGCCTCGCGGAGGTCCGTGGCTTTTTCGTTTGAGACGCCGTAGCCCTCTTTTCGCGCGCGCTTCTCACGGTCAGCTACAAGTTGCGTCAGTTCTTTGACATCCGCGTCCGCGCCGGCTACATCGCCGCTGCGGGCCGCGCCGATCGCGCGCGCCCAATAAATGGTGTCCAACCAATCTTTGCGAGTCGCCGGAACCGGCAATGCAGCCGCTTCCTTCCAGCGGTGCAATTCCAACGCAGTTCGCGCGGTGAAATAGGCGCGATGCTCGGCTTTACTTTCTTCGTCTGCTCCAACCACATGATCAGTGTGCTCGATGACTTCGCGCGCTATGGCTTCCTGACCGCTCTGCAGGTAGGAATAGCTGAGGAAATCCATGGCATGCGTTTGATAGTGCGATTCGGCGAGGTGCATTTCAGCGGCGTGCGCGCCGGAAGCGTTTGCGGCAATATTCGAAGCGATGGAATCCTGCCAAAGTCCAAGGCGCACAAAGATATGCGAAGGCATGTGCAGGGCATGGGCCGAATCCGGCGCGATGGCCGCGTACCGGCGGGCAGCGTCGAGGCCCTTGGCCGCGAGCTCAGGCCGATCGGTCGCGTGAATCATGTAATGTGCCACACCTGGATGGTCAGGATGCTGTTCTAGCAAAGGCCGCAGAACAGAGATAGCCTTTTTCTGGTGCGCAAGCATATTGGATTCGTCGACATAGGAGAGTGAAACGAGAGAAAGCGCGTAGAAAGCGCCGATCTCCACATCGCCCGGGGATTGAGCGTAGAAGCGCGCCAGCGAATCGGAATAGGCTTTGATGCGCTCGGTGTGCGTCATTTTGGATTTTTTCTGAAAGAACGCGGCGGCCGCGTCAAGAAAACCCTTTTCCCGCGGATTCGCCGAATGCAATCTTTGCGCGGCCTCAATGTCTTTGCGGCTCTCCTTCATAGTTTTGTCATTGGGGAAGTCCCAAATCTGATGAAACCGAGCCATCGCTTTGCCCCAGCGGGCCATGGGGCATTTCGGATCGCGCGACGCGGCGTCCGTGAAAGTCTGTTCGGATTCCTTGTATTGGAAGGAATGGAGGAGAGCGACGCCCTTTTCGATCGTGGGTTGCACGTCCGCTGTGCAACTCGTCGGGAAATTCACTTTGCCAAGCTGATCGGGAGGCGCGACCGTCGAAGTGTCCGCCCGAAGAGTCGAAGTTGGAAGGGCGAGAAAAGGAAGAAGCAGCCCGAAGGCTGAAGCGATCCGGAGTTGATGAAGCATGACGCCTCCTTCTATTACTGGCGGAGATTCTACCGCGAGCGATTGTCTTCCATGGAGATAAACCTTTTGGCGACGAACCGCGGCGGGGGTTGGACGCGGCTTTGACGCCAAGGATACAATGGGCGTGGAGCGGTACTTCGAAGCAGGTGAGGGCGCGAAAGCTGTTTGAACCAATGCAGAATCTCTGAGGTGCTGCGGATAGACAGCCCGTGTGCACGGCCTGTCCCGCTGGCGAGTCGCGTCGCGGCAAGAACGATGAGGACACGCGAGCGGGGCAGGAAAGCCTAACGGTTGGCTCGTGGCGCCCACTTTATTCAGAGGTTCACAGCCTAGCTCCCCACGGCCGAGCGGTCCGCTCCATTTTTGTATGATGCGGTACGAAAGAGTGCATGCGCATACTTTTCGTAGGAGACATTGTCGGCTCGCCCGGACGGCAGATCGTTCGCGATCGCCTCGCGGATGTCGTTGCCCAACGGCAGATCGATCTGGTCATCGCCAATGGCGAAAATTCGGCGTCGGGGTTTGGGATCACGCCGCGGCTGGCGGAAGAACTCTTGAAAATGGGAATCGATGTGCTCACCGGAGGAAACCACAGCTGGGACCGCAAGGAGATTCTGGAGTTTCTGCCGCACGAGCCGCGGCTGCTGCGGCCGGCCAATTTTCCGGAAGGCAATGCAGGCAGCGGGCTCTATCTGGGAACAGCGAAGAATGGCGTGAAGTATGCCGTGCTGAACCTGCAGGGACGCGTGTTCATGACGCCGATCGACGATCCTTTTCGCAAAGCCGACAGTGAGCTGGCGAAAATCCCGGAGGACGTGGCGTTCGTATTCGTGGACATGCACGCGGAAACCACCAGCGAGAAAATCGCTATGGGCTGGTATCTCGACGGCCGCGTGACCGCCGTTGTCGGCACGCACACGCATGTGACTACCGCCGATGAACGTGTTTTGCCACACGGCACCGCCTATATTACGGACGTCGGCATGACCGGGCCGCATGGCGGCGTGATTGGAATGGACCGCAACGGCATCATCGGGAAGTTTCTCAACGGGCTTCCAGCGCGGTTCGAAGTGGCTTCCGGCGACGTGCAGATGAATTGCATCTTGATCGAAACGGACGATGAAGGTCCGCGCAATGCCTCCGGCCGGCTCCGTGGGCGCTCCATCGAACGCTTGCGCTTCTGTATTGACTAATCGCTTCGGCACGCGACTGGACCGCGGGGCAACCTGCCTGCGTCCGTAGTAATCTGAAGATTCATGCGAAAGAGAGCGGGCCCAATCGTGAGAGTTCTTGCGGTGATGTGTCTATTGGTTTGCGCGGGGGGAATTGCGGCCGCTCAGGACGAAGGCGACCTCACCGCTAGGCAAAGGGTATTTCCAGGAGTGGGTCCCGGGCTACGCACGGTGAAACGTGGTGCAGATGGGCGGCTGTATATTCTAGCTTCGCCGTCACCGGGCTTGCTGGTGTTTGACGCGCAAGGCAAGCAAGTTCTCTCCATCGGCGAGCTTCCCGGCGCTGACGCCGGCGCCAAGACGGGCCGCGCATTGATCACCTTCGGTGAAGACTGCGACGGCAGCGCCGACGGGAAGATTTACGTGGCGGATCGCGGCGCGAATCTCATTCAGGTATTTGCGCCGGATGGTGCGCTTCTTCGTTCGATTCCGGTGAACGCGCCTGTCGCCGTTGCCGCCCTCCCCGAAGGAGAAGTTGCCGTAGCGACGCTGCGCGAGCCACACCTGGTCATCGTCTTCGACAAGAACGGAAGAGACGTGCGCGAGTTCGGCGACCCCGAACCGCTTGCGGAGCGCGCGGAACTGAACCGCTATCTGAACATCGGGCAGCTGGCCACGGACGTCCAGGGCCACCTCTACTATGCGTTTGCTTACCTGCCGGAGCCGACGGTGCGGCAATATGACCGCCTGGGTTATGCGGGACAGGACATTCAGTACACCGCGCTGGAGGCCATGCCGGCGGCGCAGGCCGCGCGCAAGGAGATCGTGCGCCAGGAAAGCAAAGGGAAAGACCCTTCGTTCAAGCGCATCCTCACCGCGGTAGGCGTGGACCGCACCAACGGGGAAGTGTGGATTGCGCTATACAACACGCTGCTGCATTTTGACAAGGAAGGGAACCGGCGGGCCACCTACAAGATCTACACGTCGCAGGGCGCGCGCCTCGAAGCCAACACCATTCTCGTGGAGCAGAGTCCTGCACACGAAGCGCGCGCTAAGCGAAAAAAATGTTCGCAAATGCCGCGAAAGTCTACATCTCATGACGGCCACCACAAAATATGCGCTTGTGGAAAAACTGTGCATGGGGTGTGAAAGCCGGTGAATGTCTTCTCCTATTTTTCTCTTGCTCCGTACGCTCCAATCAGAGACAATCCCGCGCTGACTCATAGCGGCGGTACGTGGGCCGACAATTCCAGACGGGCCGCGCGCGGAGCGACAGGGGCATATCGGAGCGTTCCGGCGCGGGCAAGAATCCCGAAGCCTGTAGAGACGCGAACGGACTTGCTTTCCACAGTTTTTTCACATCTGTGGAAATAGCACGGGTTTTTCTTTTCTCTTCCAATGACGACGGCAACCAAGACGGAGCGTGAGCGCGAAGCTGTGAATTCCTGGGATAAGTTCCTGGACCGGGTGAAGTCCCGCGTCAGCATCAACACTTTTACGACCTGGTTCCAGCCGACGAGGCTGAACCGGGCCGAGGGCGAAACCCTCTATATCCAGATCCCCAGCGCCGTTTTCCGCCAGGTTCTGACTCGCACTTACGGCGATATCGTGAAGGCCGTCTTTCATGAGGTCGGCACGCCGAACATGAAGGTGCAATACGTGTGCACCGAAGAAGAACCGGCTCAGGCGGCGCCTGTGGTCTCCGGCGTGAAACAGTCAAGATTGGATTTTGAGAGCAGCGACCACCAGCTCAACACGCGCTACACCTTCGATTCGTTTGTGGTTGGCAAGTCCAACGAGTTTGCGCATGCCGCTTCGCGCGCGGTGGCTGAGCAGCCTTCGAAAGCGTACAACCCGCTGTTCCTTTACGGCGGAGTGGGCATGGGCAAGACGCACTTGATGCACGCCATCGGTCACACCATCAAGAAGCGTAATCCAGCGATGCGGCTGAGTTACGTCAGCGCGGAGAAATTCACGATTGAAGTGATCAATTCGCTGCGCTTTGACCGCATGATCGGTTTCCGCGACCGTTTCCACACCGTGGATGTCCTGCTCGTCGACGATATCCAGTTCATCGCTGGAAAAGAGCGCACCCAGGAAGAATTTTTTCACACCTTCAACGCGCTCTACGAGCAGCAGAAGCAGATTGTGATTTCCTCGGACTGCCTGCCGAAAGACATCAATTCCATCGAAGAACGTTTGCGTTCGCGGTTTGAGTGGGGACTGATTGCGGACATCCAGCCGCCGGACCTCGAGACCAAGATCGCGATTCTGCAGAAAAAGGCCGAGAACGAGCGCTTCAGTCTGCCCGACGACGTGGCGGAATACATTGCGCGCGCCATCAAGTCCAACGTGCGCGAGCTCGAAGGCGCGTTGACGCGGCTGATGGCCTACGCGTCGCTGACGGGCGCAACGATTTCGCTGGGGACCGCGCAGCAGGTGCTGCGGAACATCATCGCTTCCCAGGAAAAGCGCGTCACCATCGACCTGATCCAGAAGCGCGTCAGCGAGCACTTCAATCTGCGCGAGCAGGACTTGAAAGTTCGTAGCAACACGCGTGCAATTGCCTTCCCGCGCCAGGTGGCGATGTACATCGTCAAGCAGCTCACCACTGCTTCGCTTCCGGAGATCGGCCGCCAATTCGGCGGCAAGCACCACACCACCGTGCTGCACTCGATCAACAAGATCGAAGAGTTGCGCCGGTCCGACAAAGACTTGAACCGAACCATCACGCGTTTGATGGACGCGTTGCAGTAGTTGGCCGGCTTTCGGCAATTGCTGTGTGCCGCGCGTTCTTACCCCTTCAAGACTTGCCACTGATTAGCGCTCCGTACCCTGTTACGAAGGCTTGGGAAAGGTGCGGAAAATGTGTTGAAGGAAGTGGACCAATTCTCAAATCTCACGACTCGCTAACCAGTAGGCAGATAGTTTTCCGAGATTTTCACAATTCGGCACTCGTAAAGCAGCACTGCAAATTAAGGGCGCGGTTGGACTTTCCGGAGTATCCACAGATTCACAGCAATCATCACAACAACAAGCTTTATAGTTTTTTGAATTCGAAAAGGCATCTATTGAATTGATGGTGTTGTGGGTTGGTTGTTACCTTCGGTTCTCAAGGGCGACACTTGAGAGAAGGAAAGCTGCCTTTCCCACCTATTTCCACAGAGTAGCGGCATGAGCGGCATGCGGCGGGCTTTATACTTTGCTAAAAAGCGAGTAAAGTACCGCAGCGGTAGAAATGAGCACGGAGGCCTCGTCCCAGGCCTGATCGAGGGTAAACTTCACCATGACCGCACCCGGAACGGCACGCGAGGAACATCAATCGATGGAATTCAGCGTCACAAAGTCCGCGCTATTGAATGAACTCTCGACCACGCAAGGTGTCGTCGAACGCAAGACCACAATTCCCATTCTGTCGAATTTGCTAGTCGAGGCTAAGGGGAGCCGCTTGACCATTACGGCGACCGATCTTGAGTTGAGCATCCGCACGTCGTGCGAAGCCAAGATCAAGAAGGAAGGCGCAGGGACCATCCCTGCCAAGAAGCTGCTGGAACTGGTGCGTTTGCTGCCGGAAGGTGAGATCAAGGTCAAGCTTCTAGAAAATCACTGGGTGGAAATCGTCAGCGACAAGAAGAAATACAAGCTGGTGGGCATGGCGAAAGAAAATTTTCCAGCCCTTCCTGTAATGCCGCATACACTGGTGAAGATTCCTGCGCCGATCATCGAGAACCTTATTCGAAAAACGAAGTTTGCGATTTCCATGGAAGAGTCGCGCTACACTTTGAACGGCGGCCTACTGATCCTGAAGCCGGACACGCTGGCGATGGTGGCGACGGACGGTCACCGCTTGGCGCTCGCGGAGACCGATCACAAGCTCGCGGGACTCAACGGCGAAGTAAAGGTGCTGATCCCCAAGAAGGCCATGGACGAAGTCGAGAAACTTTCCAGCGCCGCCGGCGCCGACGCGCACATCGAATTTGCAAAAGACGAAAGCCACCTCTTTTTCCAGGTCGGCCACCGATTGCTGATTTCGCGGATTCTCACCGGGCAGTTCCCCAATTACGAAGCAGTGCTCCCGCGGGACAACAACAAGAACGTGGTTATCGAGCGCGCGGAATTGAGCGATGCGGTGCGCCGCGTCTCGCAGCTTGCCGACCAGCGTTCCCACGCCGTCAAGCTGGCCGTTTCTAATGAAGGCATCGAGATCTCTGCTTCGAGCCCGGAATACGGCGAAGCCAAAGAGAGCATCGAGAAAGAATTCAAAGGCGAGCCCATCGCCATCGGTTTCAATTCCAGCTATATGCTGGACTTTCTTGGCGCCGCGGCCGACGGCCCGATCAGCATCGAGCTGAAGGACGAACAATCCGCCGGGCAGATGCGACCGCTGGCCGACGAGTCGTATCGCTATCGCTACATCATCATGCCCATGCGCATCTGAAGTGGCTGCAAAACCAGGAAATCTCTGCCGAGAAAGGCGCTTTTTAAGGCGCCTTTTTTGATTTCCCTCTCGCTGACAAATACGCCGCGTAAGCTTAAGTAAATAAAATACTTATTTCAGCCCCGGGCTCTGAATCACGCTTGAGAAATACATCCAAATCGAGTATGATTTTGGTGTTGTCGATTCGCCGATTCGCATCCTCCAAATCGACACGTCCGCCAGGTAAAAGTGACCCAGGATTTGGGCTTCGCGCCAGGAGCTCAGGGGCACTGACCTGGAGAAACATGAGTCTTCGCCACGTCTCGCTGCGCGAGACGGGATGGAGCAGGAACCCTACGAGTTCTGGATTTGCCCAGCGAAGCCGGAACCAAAGGGTAAGGCGTCGGCCGCTTTTGCGGCCGCACGAAAAGACAATCGGAACATTCCGAACACACGCCTTCCTTGCTTCACAGTAAACGAGTTTTGAGCGCGGACGCTTGCTCCGAATGGCTCGCGGTCCGTTCAGCGCCGCAGGTCTGCGTCAGCTGTTGCAACGCCAGGAGATGACATGGGCGACAAAGAAAACGTGGGCAGCACGCCGCAAGGCGGCCACAAGTACGACGCGAAATCGATCAAGGTTCTCGGCGGACTCGAAGCGGTGCGCTTGCGCCCCGCGATGTACATCGGCTCGACCGGAGAGATGGGTTTGCACCATCTCGCCTGGGAAGTGGTGGACAACTCCGTCGACGAAGCGATGGCCGGCTTCGCGGACGAAATCAACGTCACGGTGCACGCGGACAACTCCGTCACCGTGGTGGACAACGGCCGCGGCATTCCTGTGGATATGCACGCAACGGAAAAACGCCCCGCGGCGGAAGTCGTGCTGACCGTTCTTCACGCCGGCGGAAAATTTGACAGCGACACCTACAAAGTTTCCGGCGGTCTCCATGGCGTGGGCGTTTCGGTTGTTAACGCGCTCTCCGATTGGCTGGAACTAGAGATTTCTCGCGACGGCGCGGTGTGGGAACAAACCTACGAAAAAGGCAAGCCCACCAATAAGCTGAAGCAAACCGGAAAAACCCGCAAGACCGGGACGAAGGTCACATTTCATCCCGATCCAACGATCTTCGACAAGACGGAATATAGCTTCGATACGTTGTCGCAGCGCCTGCGCGAGCTGGCTTTCCTGAACAAAGGGCTGAAAATAACGCTCACCGACGAGCGCACAGAGAAAACCGCGGAATTCAAGTTCACCGGCGGCATCGGTGAATTTGTCAAACACCTCAACCGCGGCAAATCCACGCTGCATGATTCCCCCATCTACATGGAAGGCAAGCGCGGAAATGTCGAGATAGAAATCGCGCTGCAGTACAACGATACGTACGGCGAAAATATTTTTGCGTTCGCGAATACCATCAACACCGTGGATGGCGGCACGCACCTTTCCGGCTTTCGTTCCGCGCTGACACGCTCCATCAACAACTTCGCCGCCGCGGCCGGTATGCTCAAGGAGCAGAAAGACGAGGTCACCATCACGGGTGATGACGTGCGCGAAGGACTTGTTGCCGTGGTCAGCGTGCGCCTGCCGCAGCCGCAGTTCGAAGGGCAGACCAAGGGCAAGCTAAACAGCGACATCAAGGGCGACGTCGAGCAGCTCGTCAACGAAAAGCTCGGCGAATGGTTTGATAAGCATTCGACGGTCGCGCGCCGCATCATCGGCAAGTGCATTGAAGCGGCGCGCGCCCGTGAAGCCGCCCGCAAAGCGCGCGAACTCACGCGCCGCAAGTCCGCGATGGATTCGAGCGGCTTGCCGGGGAAACTCGCCGATTGCCAGGAACGCGATCCGGCGCGGTGCGAGCTGTTTGTGGTTGAGGGTGAGTCGGCCGGAGGCTCAGCCAAACAGGGACGCGACCGCAAGTATCAAGCGATCCTGCCGCTCAAAGGCAAAATCCTCAACGTCGAAAAAGCGCGCTACGACAAAATGCTGGGGCACGAAGAAATCCGCGCCATCATCACGGCGCTGGGTACCGGAATCGGCAAAGATGATTTCGACGCCGGCAAGCTGCGTTACCACAAGATTATTTTGATGACCGACGCGGACGTGGACGGCAGCCACATCCGCACGCTGCTGCTGACGTTTTTCTTCCGGCACATGAAAGAGCTCATCGACCGCGAGCACATTTACATTGCGCAGCCGCCGCTCTACCGCGTGAAGCGCGGCAAGACGGAAAAATACATTCGCGACGAGCGCGACTTTGCACGCGAATTGATGAAGCGCGCTACGGAAGACCACGTTGTGAAGGCCATGGAAGGCGTGACGCTGCAGGGCGCCGGCCTGACTTCCTTTCTGCTCAACGTGCAGGAATACGCGGCGGTCGCCGCGAAGCTCGGGCGACGGCTGAAAGAGCCGAAGCTGGCGGAAGTGCTGGCGGAAAAGGGCCTGGACAAAAAGACGGACTTCGAAGAAAAGAAGTCGGTCGAGAAACTCCTGAAGGAAATCGAAAAAGCAAAACTGAAGCTCGAAGGAAAAGTCGCCTTCGACGAAGAGCACAGCTTGTACGAAATCCTGCTGGATGCGCCGAACAATTCCAAAATCAATTGGGCGCTTGCGGCGACTGCGGAATACAAGCGGCTGCGTGGGCTGGCGAAACAAATCGACGAATTTAACAAACCTCCTTTCACCGTGTCGCGCAACGGCGACAAGGCGGTCAAAGAAAAAGCGCAGGACGTGCTGAGCTACGTGATGGAAGACGCCAAAAAAGATTTCACGATCACACGGTTCAAGGGTCTTGGCGAAATGAATCCGTCGCAGCTCTGGGAAACCACCATGAATGCGGACACACGCACGCTGCTGAAAGTGAAGCTCGAGGACGCAGTGGCCGCGGAAGATATTTTCACGACGCTGATGGGCGAAAACGTGGAAGCCCGCCGCAAGTTCATTGAGGACAACGCCCTCGAAGTCGTGAACCTGGATATCTGACGCGTGGCGGGCGATTCCAAGGCCGACGCTGGCTCCATTCGCAGCGCGATTCGCTGGGGTTTGCTTTTGGCGGCAGTAGCCACGATCGGTTTTCGCTTGTCGCGAGTGGCCCACGAGTTCAGGGAATGGCGTGAGGCAGTTCGTTTTGGAGATTCTTCTGCCGCGGACGCGTGGCGAACCTCTTTGATGATTGATTCGATCGGATCGCTGATTGTTCTAGCCATTGGACTAGCGGTGTTCTACGGCTTGCGGCCGCGCGGCACGAGCCAGCCATGATGTATCAGTTGGGCTGGGCGACGCTGCCGGGGCTGCGTGGAATGAGCGTCAGCGGCTTTCGCGCGACGCCAACGGATGCGCCCGACAACGAGCGAGGCGTGGCGATTGAACTTGGAAGCGAAGTTGAGCGCGACGCGTTCTTGCGCGAGATCGAAACAGCGTTTGCTGCTCGACGCTTCACGAATTCGGCGGACGCGTTCGACACCGTGAAGGCGTACGTGCTGGAACACCCGGCGAAACAATGAGCGAATTTCGCAGCGCCGCCCTTGAGGGCGGCATGCCGGGCTAAAGCCCGGCGCTACAACGGCAGGAAGCGAAACACGAGGACACATGGCGGACGAACAAAACCAGTCGGTGATGATTCCGGTCGACATCGAAGCCGAGATGAGGAAGTCGTACCTCGACTACTCGATGAGCGTGATCATCGGGCGTGCGCTGCCCGATGTGCGCGACGGCTTGAAGCCCGTGCACCGCCGGATTCTTTTCGGCATGTACGAGCTGGGGCTGACGTCGACGAGGCCGTACCGCAAATGCGCGAAGATCGTGGGCGAAGTCCTCGGCAAATATCACCCGCACGGCGACACGCCTGTTTATGACGCGCTGGTGCGCATGGCGCAGGACTTCAACATGCGCTATCCGCTGGTGGACGGGCAAGGCAACTTCGGTTCTGTTGACGGCGACATGCCCGCAGCGATGCGGTACACGGAAGCGCGGCTCTCGAAAATCGCGGAAGAATTGCTCGCGGACATCGAGAAGGAAACTGTCGAATTCACCCCGAATTTCGACGAAACGGAAAAAGAGCCGACCGTTCTTCCCACGCGCGTGCCGAATCTGCTGGTCAATGGCGCCAGCGGCATCGCCGTCGGCATGGCCACGAACATTCCGCCGCACAACCTGCGCGAAATTATTGACGCCACGATGCTGGTGATTGAGAAGCCGGAAACGACTTTGAAAGAAGTGATGAAGCTGGTGCCCGGGCCGGACTTTCCGACAGGCGGTTACATTGCCGGGCGCGAAGGCATCGAAGCGGCGTACAAGTCCGGCAGGGGCAGCTTCACGATGCGCGCGAAGGCCGCGATCGAAGACGCCGGCAAGGACCGCGAAAATATCGTCATCACGGAAATTCCATACCAGGTCAACAAGGCCACGCTCATCAAGCGCATCGCCGAACTGGCGCAGAACAAGAAGATCGACGGCATTGCGGACGTGCGCGATGAAAGCGACCGCGACGGCATGCGCATCGTGGTGGAGCTGAAGCGCGGCGAGGAATCGCAGCTCGTTCTCAACAATCTCTACAAGCACACGCAGATGCAGGAATCCTTCGGCATGATCATGCTGGCGATCGCCGGCGGACAGCCGAAAGAGATGGGGATTCTGGAGTTCATCCGGCTCTTCATCGACCACCGCCGCGACGTGGTGGTGCGACGCACGCGCTTCGAGCTGCGCAAGGCTCGCGAGCGTGAACATATTCTGACCGGCTATCAGGTGGCCCTCGATCATCTGGATGACGTAATCCGCATCATCCGGGGATCTTCGAGCCGTGCCGAGGCCAAGGAAAACTTGCTCAAGTTTTTCTCCGAGCAGGACGTCACCATAACGGAAAATGGAAAATCCAAGAAGATCGAAGGCGTCAAGCTGGATGGAAGAAAGTACAAGCTCGGCGGAATCGAAGGGGAAACAGCGCGCGCGATTACCGGCGGCCTGACCCCCGTTCAAGTGGATGCCATCCTCGAATTGCAACTGCACCGCCTGACGCAGCTTTCCGTCGATGAAATCCTCAAGGAACTGAAATCCATCCGCGAGCGCATCGCCGAGCTGGAAGAAATTCTAGCCAGCGAGAAAAAGCTGAAGTCCGTAATCATCGGCGAACTGAAGGAAATCCAGAAGGACTATGGCGACGACCGGCGCACGCAGATCGTGGACAAGGTCGATGAAATCAAGCTCGAAGACCTGATCGCCGACACGGAGATGCTGATCACCGTCAGCCATGCGGGTTATATCAAGCGCACGGCAGCGGATACCTACCGGCATCAATCGCGTGGCGGCAAGGGGCGCATCGGCGCAAAGACCAAGGAAGAAGATTTCGTCGAGCACTTGTTCATCGCGTCGGCGCACAGCTACATTCTGCTGTTCACGTCGAAAGGCCGCGTTTACTGGCTGAAAGTATACGAATTGCCGGAAGCGGCGGCGGCTACGCGCGGCAAGGCGATCTCCAGCCTGGTGAAATTCCAGGAAGATGAAAAACTCACGGCGCTCGTCGCAGCGCGCAACCTGGAAGAAGCGGACAAATTTGTGTTCATGGCCACGAAGAGCGGCACAGTGAAAAAATCGGCGCTCACGGAATTCTCCAACCCGCGCTCGACCGGCATCATCGCCATCACTCTGGACGGCAAGGACGAACTCATTGGCGCGAAACTGACCGACGGCAAGAAAATGATTTTCCTGGCCAGCCACGATGGCCAAGCAATCCTCTTCCGCGAAACAGAAGTGCGCCCCATGGGCCGCAATGCCGGCGGCGTGAACGGCATGGATCTCGCCAAGGACGACTACGTCGTGAGCATGGACGCAGTCCAGCCGGACTTCGAGATCATCGCCAAGGAACACAAAACCACCACGCAGAATCTCGAAGAGCTCGAGAACGAACAGATCAAAGATTCGCTGGTGACGCTGATGCTGACGGTCGCCGAAAAGGGCTACGGCAAGCGCACACCGCTGGCGGAATATCGCATCACCTCACGCGGCGGCAAGGGCGTGGTCAATATGAAGACTACAGACCGCAACGGGTTCGTCGTGGCCACGCTGCAGGTGACGGAAGAGTCCGACGTCATGATTATCACGCACAACGGCAAAGTGATTCGCGTGCACGCGAATGAAATCCGTGAAGCTGGCCGCTCGACGCAGGGCGTTCGCCTGCTGCGGCTCGAGGCGGATGACTCCGTCGCCGCCGCCGCCGTCTTGCAGGAAGAAAACGAAGAAGAGAAAAAGTAGCACAGTCACCTAGTGACTGTCAGCGGGCGGTACCAACTGTCGTCAGCGCCATGCGCCACGTGGCGCTTTATCAACAAACTTCCCTCTTGTCCTCAGCAATTTAGCCCCGGAGCGCGGATTGCTTCGTCGTGCATGAAGTGCACTTCCATCGAGGTGGCTCATGCGCAAGACTATGTTCCTTCTGGTTCTCATGTACTGGATCCCCGACGGGACTGTGGGCCAGGGGCCGCAAAATGCGGGAATCCCCCGGTATGAACTGGGCATGCAGTTTGATCTGGGCTACTGGAACAGCGTCGATCCGGGTCTCGCTGCCGGTGTGCGGTTTCATTACAACTTCAACGGGCACGTGGCGCTCGATTCGGAACTCACAAGTCGACGACAGGATCTGCAAGTCAACGGCCTGCTTGGGCTTCGAGCCGGCCAGCGCGTGGGGAACAGCGGCCTTTTCGTGCTCGGTCGCGCAGGTTTCCTGCACTACGGCGGGGCGAACGGTTTTTCCTACCTCAGCCGGAATACTGTTCCGGCGTTTGACGTTGGCTTGACGATGGAGCATTACAGCAATCCTATGGTTCTGCGTTTTGAGTTGGGCGAGCTCATCGTGCCTTACGGGAACGCCATCGTTCTTCCCCCGCCCCCGCCCGCGGTGGTGTTCCCCCCTGGGCCGCCCACGCGCCTCGGCACGCGGGTCACTACCAAGGTCGGCCTGGGCGTTGCCTTCCGATTTTGAGTCACGCGCAGGTTCTTTCGGGCAGTTGGCTGGGGCGACTTCGAGCAGGGGGAATGGGCGCGTCCTCTGAGGAGGGCATCTCCAACATGAAGGTGTTAGAATCTTCTCCCTCATGAAAAACATGCGACGAACTCTTGCTGTGCTGCTGGTGCTGTCCGCGCAGTTGGTTCTTTTCTCTTCCGCTCAAATTTCCAGCAAGGCTGCGGCAAGCAGCCAGTATCTCGCCTACGTCGGGACATACACGACGAAGACGAACAGCAAGGGCATGTACGTCTTCCGCTTCGACGCGACGACGGGAAAGCTTAGCGCGATCGGGATTGCGGCGGAGACGCGGGACCCGTCGTGGGTGGCAGTGCATCCCAACGGAAAATTCTTGTACGCCGCGAACGAAGCGGGCAAGAGTAGCACAGTCAGCGCGTTTGCGATTGATGCGAAGAGCGGCAAGCTGACGCTGCTCAATCAACTTCCCGCGTTGGGCGAGGATCCATGCTATTTGTCGTTCGACAAAACGGGCAAGTACGTCTTCGTTGCCAACTACAGCTCTGGCAACGTCGTGGTGTTTCCGATCGGCCCCGACGGCAAGCTCGAGGCAGCTGCCGCAAATGTCCGCGACGAAGGCAAGCTCGGCCCCAACAAGGAACGCCAGGACGGCCCGCACGCGCACTGGATTCAAGCGACGGCGCACAATCATTTTGTTTACGTTGCCGACCTTGGTTTGGATCACGTGCTGATATACAAATTCGATGCGGCCAAGGGCTCACTCGCGCCAGGTGCGCCGCAACCTCCGAAAGAAACCCCAGATAGAGCAGCAGCGCTCGATCCTTTTTCTGCGACACTAAATCCCGGCGCGGGGCCGCGGCATGCGGCGTTCGGCCCGGACGGCAGGTTCATGTACGTGCTGGGCGAACTGCAGTCCACGGTGACCGTTTTTGCAAACGACGCGCGAGAAACCTATCGGAGCGTGCAGCAGACTTCCACGTTGCCGAAGGGTTTCTCCGGTCGGAACGATACCGCAGAGATAGCGACGCATCCCAACGGGAAATTTCTCTATGCCTCCAACCGCGGGCACGACAGCATCGCAATTTTTGCCATCGATCCGGCAAAAGGGACCCTGACCTTCGTTGCACATGTTCCCACCGGCGGGAAGGAGCCACGCCACTTTGCAATCGACCCGAGCGGCAAATACCTGCTGGCGGAGAATCAGTTCTCAAATAACATTGTCGTTTTCAAGATTAGTGCCGCGACAGGGAGCTTGACGCCTACCGGGCAGGTTGTCGAAGTCCCATCGCCGGTGGACATCGCTTTTTTCCCAGGGGAATGAGTCTGGCGGCCAACACTGCGGAGCGAACGAGCTGCAAATTGGGAAGGATGCCCCCCGGTTTTCTGTAAGTTCTATAAAGGTAGAAGTCAAGAAAAAACACATCTCCTGCGGCTGGAATTTTTCTTCCTTCGCAGCCCCCTTAAATGAGCAGGATCTGTTCTGACCTGCCGCGCCATTCGCTCGGTTGGCGGGCGTTGTGGCCCAGCGTTTTGGGTTTTCCCTGTCAGCGGTTTTCATCGCTTCTTCGCGACGAAGCCCATCAGTTCCGAAACCAGCAAGCAGAACGTTGGTCAAATGGCGACCATGGTTCTATCTGGGACTCCTGGCCCATAGCTCTTTCTGGTTATCCGAGAGGGCCTAGGGTCGCCTGTGAGACTACGTGCCCGAGGCACACAGCGCCTAACTAAACACAGCGTCTTAAGTGATTGCGCATAGGCGGCGTAGGGTTTCGTTTCCGTTACGCCAGTTTTCAAACTGCTTTTCGACGACAACGACGACCTCCTCCAGTACAGGAAAGTATCGGTTGTGCAAGCACTGACGACGCGTCAGCTTCCAGACCCGCTCAATCGGATTCAGTTCAGG
>MNEA01000060.1 GCA_001917435.1 Acidobacteria bacterium 13_2_20CM_2_57_6 | reverse complement strand
TGGAGAAGCGCCGGGCTTCATTTTCAGAACGCAGAAAGCGGCGAAGGCCGCCTGGCTAAGAATTGCGCCGGGAATTTCCTACTGTGAGATTTCGTGGAAGGACAGAACCCTGTAGCCGGCGGAGGGTTGCGACCTTTGGATCCAGCAACTGCTGTAACGGATGCCCTGCCCTCCCATAGACCCACCATGGTTGAAGTCCACGTAACTGTAGCTCAGATACGAACCGGATATCAGGTTTCCTGAAGTATCCCGCGTCCTGGCTACAAGCATCGTGCCATTGAATATTCCAGAACCCCCTCGCCACCCGATCACCGTGCCCTGGCCGACGACCATCACGATCCCGTTCCAGGAAGCATCCGGGTCGTAAGTCAGGGTGCCAGTCACGAGAAGCAAGCCGTAACCCGTGTTGTGCCATCCGGTCAAATCCAGATCTCCATTCACCACCACGGTCAGCGGACTGGAGGAGGACATGGCCCCCGAGGAAACCAAGTTCGTCAAGAAGCTTGTTTGGCCAGTTGACGGGACGGTAGCATCGGCATTCTGGATGATGGATTGCACCGCGGCGTCAAGCTCACTCGGCGTGCTCATGGAGGAAGCAGTAAAAGAGGAGTCAACCCGCTCCACGTCCGGAGGCGTACCAGTAACCGTGCCCGTGTAGCTCAATCGAATGGAGGAAGGAGGGGTAGGGATTCCGGTGAAATGGACTCCATTGACATCTCCACCGTCGACCACCGTACCAACGTCCATGCTATCGAACACCCCAATCGCAGGAAACGCTCCGGGCAACGTCCCCCCATTGCAATCCTGGTCATTACCTTTGATTGAGAAACCGGCGTTCGAGGCCGGCGCAGAGTAACCAACCGTATTGCCTTGCCCGCTGCCCGCGAGCGTCATCGCCGCGGGGAACGGCGGGAGACTGATGGGAACGGAAGAGACTAGGTATTGCACCAACTTCTGGCTCCCATTGGGCAGGACCGCTAGCGCCGTGACCTCCAGCACTTGGCTACCGGAGCTGTTGTTGTTAAGCGTGCCGTCGTAGTAAATCGGTGTGGCATCGTTCCACGTGCCATCGTAGGGGACCACATCGAGCTTAAGAGATTGCTCGGTAACGCCGTTGATGCGCACCCACTTGTAGGACGGGCCAGGGAAAGGCAAGCCGTTCAGCGGATTCGTATTCCAGATTGAGAATGCACGCGGAGAGGGATTGGGAGGTAAAGAGCCCGCCGGGCAAATGCCGGTAAACTCCTGGTTGAATTCCGTATCGGGGTAGGTTGAAGCGGGATCCCACGGCGCAACGGTCTCACCACCAAGCGGATTGATGACGTAGACAGGGGAGCAAGGGTCCAGCGGCGTTCCTGCGGGCAGGAACAAAGGATCGGTGTTCTTGAATGAAATGGGACTGTTGGGGCGTAAGCGCGCGCGGACTTCTTCCAGGCCGGCCATGGCCGCATCGTAAACGCCCGTCGCGGAACGATAATTGCCCGCCAGCGCCGACTCCGTACCCGAGGAAACAACCAAGGAAATGGCCACGACGCTGATCAGCAGCAGAACGAATATCGAGATGAGCAGGGCGATTCCTTCCTCCGATTTCCTGCCTCGAATACTTCTTCGCTCCATCATTGCTCGCTTGTCTCACCGATTGGGGTTAACGCGGCGGCCGCGCCCGCGCAATTCCACGACCCGCGGTTGTCCCGTCGTGGCATCCCGCTGGGGAGTAGCAACAATCAAGTTGATAATCACATCGCGAATGTTCGCCGGGGAATTATCGGTGGCCGCTGCGATGGGACACGGAAGAGGCGGCAATTGAGATGCCGTCCCAGTGTCGCAGGTATAAGAAAAAATGGGCTGTGCCGGAGTGTTTACGACGTTTTGCACGAATGGGGCAAGGACGCCTGCCGCGCTCGTAGTTGCATCTGGGTTGTGGCCTGTCTTATTTACCGCCCCGCGCATGAGCGTCGGTACTTGAACGGCCGGTGGCGTCTGCAATTGGTAGCGAATCCACTGAACAAAGCAGTTGGGAGCGCAGCTGGGATCCTGTGGGTTGGGATTCGTCTCGATGATCAAGTCAAAATCACTCGGGGCCGTGCATGTCCCGCCGCCAAGTGTTCCAATCACGCAAGGATTATTGCCGGCGTAGCCCGGATCCCAGGCAAAAGGCGTGATCGCGAAGAGATTGAAATTGGTGCTCACGTAAGTCGGCGGGGGATAGCCAGCATCGTTAACGTCGCGCACGATCTGGTCCAGGCCGAGCCGGGCTTCCTGGAACGAGTTCAGTACTTGTGATTCGGTTTGATAGCGTGCTTGCGAGGAACCGAGCAAAGTGAACGCCGCCCCGATGACCAGAAGAAAAATGCCCAGAGCGACCAGCAATTCGACAAGCGTGAGGCCGTGCTGGCGCTTTTTGCCGCTGTGCGGCTTCATTTGCTCACCATCGTATCGAGCGTTATGGGCTGAAAGTACCCGTTACCGCCCGCTTGCCGGACGCCAAGAATAAAACGTTTTGCGGAGGGTGTTCCGCCGTTTCCAGTGACGATCACCGCCCACGCAACCTCGTAAATTGCGCCGCTAGGATCAGTTGGATCCTGGTACGTGAAGGCGTAGCCTCCGTTAAGGGACTGGGGTGGAGGAGAGGAGGGGGCTGGCGGAAAAACAATGACAGGCTGATTGTTGTATGTCGCTACCGTACTTCCCTGGACTGCATTGGTGACCGTCGGATCGCCAAGCTGACAGACGTTTCCTGCGGCATCGGTGAATGAACTTGAGGTGAGCGGCTGATCCAGGAACTGATCCAACTCGCGCTGCGCAAAGACCAGCGCTGAAGAGTCCATTCGATTCGAGTAATTCAACTGTATGGAAGCCGGCACGAGTTGCGCGATCGCTACGAGGCCCACCAGCAAAATAACTGTAGCAAACATCATCTCAAGGATGCTGAAGCCACCTTGTGGTTCGCGAAGCTTTGTGGATGAGTGTCGCATTCCCTGTTTGTCCATGCTTCGTATGCCAGCTAGCCGGTTCTCTTCCAGGGCCCCCCGGCAGGAGCCGTCCAGATCTGTGTTGCGCCTGAAGGAAGCAAAACCACAGCTCGATACCCGAACTCGTCGGGGTTGGACGTGCCACCGACATAGAACACATATACATTGTTGCTCAGAGTGTTGCCCACGCGAACCGCTCCGCGCGCGTCAAACTGCAGCGGACCAGGATTTGCGGGGGTGGGGGTCAACGCGCCCACCGCGTTTGTGATGGCGGTAGGCGGCGGTCCTCCCCCTCCCGGTAGGAACGTCACGAAGCCGCTGATCCGGACTTGTTTCTCGGTCAAGTCCAGGTTTCCGTCGTTGTTCAGATCTGTCCAGGCGACCCAATCGTTGCCGAACTGCCGAAGTTGGAACGGCACGGCTCTGTTCCGGCGAACCGCTTCGAATCGCGTGAATTTCAGCATGTCGGACAAGCGCGCAGCGGTATCATTGAGCTGGTAGGTTCGAAACGAGTGCATGAGCGAGGGAATGGCGATCGCCGTCAGAACCATCAGTACAGTCAGCGAAACGGCCAATTCCACCATGCTGAAGCCGCCAATGCGGCTGCGACGAGTGCGGAAGGGTGTAGCACTCCTGAACAAGCTTATTCCTCATTCAAAGGCGAGACCAGCGATCCAACCTGTAAGGATCATCTAACGACCATTTTGATGCAGTTGCCGTACCAGGGACGACCGGACGCAACTGCTGCCAAACATAGCGCTTACTCGCAGTAGACCATTACATTCTATTCTATGCGTCAAGGAATGGGTGGAAATGTAACAATTTGAAACGGAATGATGGAAGTCTAGTTATCTTTAACGGCTTATCTTCCTGGTAAAGGCTTTTTCCCTGACCGTCTACCTGGCTAGTTCTTGCCTTTCTTCGCGAGGGATTGCGCGCCCTGCTTGGAGAGGGACGATTTATCGAAGAGCTCGTCCGGAAAGCCCGGATTGTATTTGCAAGTCTCATAGAAGATTTGGACGGCGCGCCGTCCGTTGTGCTCGCGGGAGACTTGCAGCGGGGTCCAAACGCTATCCTTCAATTGATAATTTGAATAGATGGAGACGTCTTCGTTGATCTGTTGGGTTTCCTCGTCCTTGGTCGTTACCGAGCTGCGAACCAGGAGGTGAGTGGAACGGTCAACGGCAAGGCGGAACGTGCGTTCCTGGCTGTCGGTAATTTCGACCCAATCCACTTGCTTGAGGTCCACAGTGTCGTTGCCCCCGAAGCGAATGGCGATACCCGGCTCTTTGAGCCGCAGCCGCAAAAGATTGTCGACGTTGCGCTTGACTTGTTCCTGGAAATCGCTGATGGAGGTCGCTGGCAATTCATTGACCCCGCTGCGATCAAAAGACCAGCCGTGGTCGCCGTTATAGAGCGTGATGACAATGCCGCCATGCGACCAGTCCAGACCGTCGATGCCGATCAGATACGGAAGAATGGAGTGACGGCCCTTGCCGATATATTCCACGCGATCCTTTTCGGGATAACGGCGGTAGTCGACAAATCCGATGTTCCCGACCGGCTCGCCATTGTGGCCGAAAAGGACGCGGCGCCCCTCGCACTGGCTTTCGCGGACTTCGGTGTAGCCTGGCCCGCCCAGCGCATTGATCAGGTCGGAGAGGATCTGCTTACCCTTGGCGATGCTCTGCTCCGGCATCAAGGTATCGGGTCGCTGCGCCGATGGGCCGGAAGCAAACACGAGGATCGCAGCTAAAATTATTGGCGTGACCGGGAGAAACCTTATCCGCACAAGACCGAACCCCCATTTACATTGATGATCTCTCCGGTCATGAAGTTGGCCAAGTCCGATGCCACAAAGAGGATTGGGCCGGCGATTTCTTCGGCCGTGGCGGCGCGACCGAGAGGGATGACGGTGGAAGCCATCTTCTGGCCCGCTTTTGTTTCTAGGACAGGAATGGACATGTCTGTAGACACCCACCCGGGAGCCACGGAGTTGACAAGGATATTGTGCCGCGCGAGTTCTGTGGCGAGGCCCTTGGTGAGGCTGATGATGCCGCCTTTGGAAGCTCCGTAGTGCGTGTGGAAGGATTCACCGCGCTGCCCCGCGGTGGAACTGATGGGAATGATTTTTCCGGACTTCTGCTTGATCATGTGTGGAACGGTGAAATGAATGATGGAGTAGACGCTCTTGAGGTTGATGCGCATCATGTCGTCCCATTGTTTTTCAGTCATCTTTTCGATGGGGAGATCTTCGAGGTTCCAAACGCCCGCGTTGGCGACGAGAATGTCCAGACGGCCGAGCCGCGAGATAGTGTGTTCGACGAGCTTCTGGTTGTCGGCATGTTTTCCGACGTCCGCTTTGAACGCTTCCACGCGAGTACCGTGCTTCCCGGCTTCTTGCTGGACCTGCAACGCGGCGTCCTTGGCTTTAACGTAATTGAAGACCACGTCGGCGCCGGCCTGCGCGAAGAGTTTGACGGCCGCCGCACCGATTCCTCGTGAACCGCCCGTGATGAGTGCCGCCTTGCCTGCGAGTGAAATCATCAACCCCCCAAGAAGTGAATCGTTGATAGTTGATAGTCGAAACTCGAAAACCCAACTCCGGAAACCCTTCCCCATTGCTTCACTTTCCAAGACGAAGAGAGATTCCTTCCGACAGGGCCGGAATCTTCGATCGCGTCGCTAGGTTATGACAGGCCTGCTGGCCGGGCTGCGCACTTCAGCGGTGCGCAGCAGCGGCTCGCGTGGCTTGCACCAGCGCGCGGAAAAGAGCCGAGGAAAGCGCGTGGTCCCTCATGCGCTCGGGGTGCCACTGCACTCCGACGACCCAATGTTTATGCGGTTCATGTTCGACAGCTTCGATCACACCGTCTGGAGCAACAGCCGCAACACGCAAACCGTGGCCTAGATCTCGGACGGACTGGTGGTGCGACGTATTGATTTGGACTTCGAACCCGCCGCCGCGATTCGCTAGACCGGAAGCGGCCGCGAGTTGCGCGATTTCACCGGCCGGCTCGATCCGCGCGGGATGGACGGGATCGGGCGCATCCGGCGCAAGACCTTCCTTGCTGTGCTCGATATTGGTGTGGAGTTCGCTGGCGATGTCCTGGTAGAGCGAACCACCGAGGCAGACGTTGAGGCTCTGGCAGCCGTAGCAGATGGCCAAAACGGGTTTGCTGGAGGCGAAAGCGTGCTCCAGGATTGCGAAATCGGTTTTTTCTCGGTTCGCATCGTCGTCGTGAGTCTTTTCGCGGCGTGGGGCACGGTAGAGCGCTGGATTCACGTCGGTCGGTGCGCCAGGGAGGACGAAGGCGTCGAGATCTTTGATTTGGGAGGCGAGATCGCTCAGCGACAGTTGGAGAGACACGTGAACAGGTTCGCCTTCGGCGGCAGTGACAGCTGCGAAGTAATATTGAAGCTTATTCGTAATCCTACTGACTTCTTCTTGGGAAGTTCGCCAGGGAATGCCCACACGGGGGCGGTTGGCGGCGCTCGGTTGGGGATTAGCAGGGGTCATGGAACACCAAATCGTAGCATTCGAACGAGAAGGCGGCAACCAGGAGCTGGGAGCCGGCTCCGTTACCCAATCCGCCTCATTCCTGATTACCATTCTTGAGCGCGGCATAGACGGCGTGCACAAACTGGTCGGGTTGCAGGCGTCCCTTTCCCCAGCGCGCGTCAAAATCCGCAGTTGGATGTTCGGCGACAATCTGAGCCTCGGTGCGACCCTCGTCCATCCGATGTTTCACGCGATCGCGAACGGCAACGATCATATCGCGGAAGGCTTTTACGCTCGCGCCGTTGGTCACCTCGCCGCGCGCCGGCACAAAGCGGAACGTAGTGCCCGCCCAGGCGTCAAGTGTACTCAACAGGCCGGCGAGCGTGCCGCCTTGCGCGGGATCGATTGCCGGATAACCATCGCCGGCAAACACTTCCCCAAGATAGATCAGCTTGGCCACGTGAAAATGCACGATGGCATCGGCGTCGCTGTAGCCCGGCTTCTGATGAACAATGTGGATCGAGTCCCCATTAATGTCCAAGGCTAATACTTCGGAGAATGCTACACGCGGGCGGTCGACCCCTAGTTCGGTAAACCGTTGTGACATCGCCGAGGGCGCACCCATTGCGTTGCCCCCTAGACGCCGGAGCGCGTTCTCGTGCATGGCAACGAAAGCCCCGAGCCGCCCCCATCCGGCGTCACCTTCGGAATGGGCCGAGTCCTGCGGCCCAACAACCACATACCGAACAGCGGATTTGGTCCGACTTGTAAGGACACCGCTGATATAGGGCGTGCTTGCCGCCGGCAGCGTTCCAACGAGCAAAGCGCCGTCCGGTCCGACTGAAGCAACTACATTACCAGCCGTAGTAGCAAACACGAGCACCTGAGGCGTAATTTCAGCCACGCTCACTGTCTCCTGAGCGTTCGTCGAGTAACATCCCATCAGCCCCAAGACTAACGAAATCGCGCCCACCATGCCCAGCGGAACACAAGATTGAGGAAGAGTCATGCGGGTTAAACCTCCGTGAGATTCGCAACTTGAATGTCTGGTACTGAGGAGAAGGACGTTTGCATTGGTCACGGCTATGGGCTCCGGCGAAGCAATACGTGAAGGGCAGATTATAAGCCACGACGACACTGCCAAGCCTGTCTCCAAACATGGTTATAGACCTCCCTTGCCAAGAGCCCAGGTAATTGCCTGGGCCATCCGTAGGGGTGCTTGGGAGCAAAATTCCAGAGTACAATCCGTCATGGAAGGCAATCGATCCCATGGACACTCAGATCAAGGGCTTCGCCGATTCAATGTACGAGCGATCTTTCGTGGAATCTGCGGTCTCAACACGAGCCGACACGACGAACTTGATGAAACAGCGCTCCACGAAGCGAACCGCCAAGAACCCTTTGGGGGACAGCGAGATCAATACCATCATCAGATTTCAGGTGAAGCATATAGAGCGCTGTATGGCTGCGCGATTGGAGTCCTACCAACGAGCCTACGAGGAAACCGGAAAGGTTCCAACAGAGGAAGAATTGGAGGAGATCTTGGAGGAACTCCGAACCGTCGGGGGTCTCCAGGTCAAGCATTCCAGTTCCTTCATCGAAAATTTCTTGCGGGCCAAGCGCGCGCCGGTGCAATGCGATCCAGAGCAGGGCTTGATGGAAGGCTGCGCCAACGCACACGATCGGGTGTTCCAGACCTGGAAGATATGGGGGGACAAAGTGCGGATTAAGGAAGCAGCTCCGGCCAAAGTGAGAGCTACGGCAAAGGCGGAAGCTCCGACAAAGACTTCGCCAAAGGTCGCGGCTCAAACTATCGTTGGCACTGAACCGGAACAAGCCGAGGCCAAACCTCGGGACAAAGGGCGCCCACACCGGACGTTGCTTTCCTACTATTGGGACTTCTTCAAGCGGCTTGGCAACGAGTGCCACCACACCTGGAGGGGGGAATTGGCAGCTGCAGCGCTCACGGGTACGGGTTCGTACCTTCTGATCCACCGTGTGAATGCCGTCGGATGGACGAACTTTAAGAGCGCAGGGTTGTCCATGGTGATCGCCATAGCCAGCATCGCGGTATGGCACGTCCTGCGCACGCCCTGGCTGCTCCATAAGGAAGGCATCAGCGCTGGTGGCGTAACCCGCAAGATACATTGGGCTCACGGCTTGTTTGGGATTGCTGTGCTTGCGGGAGTCCTCGGGGGTAGCGGGTTGTACGCAAGGAAGCAGCTCGCCAAGCCCATTGCTCCCGTCATGGCGGCACCTTACCTAGAGCCTAAGAATTCGCTACGAAAAAGAACGCTGGGGTTAGCAAACGATCTGAATGTGTTTCTGGGAGAGAGGTGGGCAAAGCGTCCTCCCGGCCATGGCGCGGACACCATGAAATACGACCAGGCGACTCTCGATCTGTATATGAAACTCTATAAAAGCCGAACGGTGGGGATTCTGCAAGAGCTGCAGGACAAGGGTTTGGACACTGGTCTGCTCGCCGCTCCCGGTGGTGCATCGTCGCGATTCCTTCTGCCGGATGAGATTCGGCAACTGCGCGACCTTGCTTATCATTTGGATGAGAGGGGCAATGTGGTGCGGTTCTAGCGAGTGCAGATCGAAATCAGGCGCGGAGGGAGGCCGAGTGGACGAGGGCGGCGTCAAGGCAGAAGTCCGGACGGTGGAAAAAGGCAGGTAATTCGGAAAGGCGGAGGGCCAGGCGTTCGGGTGACGCGGCGCGAACAGTGATATGGCCGAGTTTGCGGCCGGGACGCGGAGACTTGCCGTAGAGGTGGAGGTGGGCATCTGGGAGGGCGAGGACTTCTGAGGATTCGGGGAGGTCGCCTATCAGATTAAGCATGGCGCAGTGACCGACCGGTCCCGTGGAGCCGAGCGGGAGGCCGAGTACGGCGCGAAGATGATTCTCAAATTGGCTGGTCACGGCGCCTTCGATCGTCCAGTGGCCGGAATTGTGGACGCGGGGCGCCATTTCGTTGACCAGAAGCTCGCCCTGATGCTCAAAAAATTCAAGGGCAAGCACGCCGACGTATTTCAAGGATTCGAGAACGCGGCGGGCGGCGTTTTCGGCGGCGCGCTGGATGGATTCTTGAAGACGAGGCGCGGGGGCGATGGAGAGCCGGAGAATGCCGCTGCGGTGGTGATTCTCCGCGAGTGGATAGAAGGCAGATTCCCCATTTCGCGAACGAACGGCGAGAACAGAAAGTTCTCGGGTGAAGGGGACGAAACGCTCGAGGATCATTTGTACGGGAGGCACCTCGGACTTGGCGGTCGCGACGTCCTCTGCGGTGCGTAGTATCCACTGGCCTTTGCCGTCGTACCCCATGCGCGAAGTTTTCAGGACGGCAGGAAAGCCGAGTAATTTTATGGCGGCGTCGAGTTCGCTGGGATTCGAAACGGCGGCGAATTCGGTAGTGGCAATGCCAAGTTTGCGAAAGAGATTCTTTTCGGCAAGGCGATCCTGGGCGGCTTCAAGAGCCGCTGGCGGAGGATATACGGGAACGCGCTCGGCTAGAAAATCAGCGGCTTCGACGGGGACATTTTCGAATTCGTAGGTGACCAGTTCGAGGCCGCTTGAGAATTTCTCAAGCGCGGCGTGATCGGTGTAATCGGCGGTGACGCGCTGTGCGATGCGGCCTACGGGGGCTTCGGGAGAAGGGTCAAGAAAACGGAAATGCAGGCCGAGCGGATAGCCCGCGAGTGCCAACATGTAGCCAAGCTGCCCACCGCCAAGGATGCCGATGGTCATACGCGCTTTCCCTTTTTCTTTTGCGCCGCAGCGGCTGCGGCGGGGTCGGGGTTGGCGAGGACCCGGCCAGTTTGTTCGGTGCGGAACTTTCGAACAGCTTCCCGGAAGGAGCGGTGCTT
The DNA here is from genome assembly GCA_001917435.1 of Acidobacteria bacterium 13_2_20CM_2_57_6. Lineage (GTDB taxonomy): Bacteria > Acidobacteriota > Terriglobia > Acidiferrales > UBA7541 > Acidiferrum. Next base: position 2,121 of record MNEA01000060.1, on the reverse strand, counting down.
GGTGCCAAGGATGGAGGCCGCAAGAAGGGCGGCATTGACCGCGCCGGATCTGCCGATGGCGAGAGTGCCGACAGGGACGCCCCCCGGCATTTGGGCGATGGAGAGGAGCGCATCGAGGCCTTTGAGGGCTTTTGATTCGACCGGAACGCCGAGGACCGGGAGAACGGTTTTTGAAGCGGTCATGCCGGGAAGATGAGCGGCGCCACCTGCGCCGGCGATGATGACTTCGATGCCGCGTTTTTCGGCGTGCGAAGCGTATTCGAAGAGGTGATCCGGCGTACGGTGGGCGGAGACTACGCGCGTTTCATGTGGAACACCGAGGGCCTTAAGAGTCTTGGAGGCAAATTTCATGGTATCCCAGTCGGAGCCGGAGCCCATGATGATGCCGACTAGAGGGTGTTCGCGTTCGCCGAGATGATCGCTCCCGGCATTAACGAATCCATTTGGCTTCTTCCGCACTGTAACCATCCATGATGCTAAAGAAAGAATGCCGGCTGCGAAGCCGGCGCAACAAAGACACCGTATAACCCGAGGCGATATTCTACGGTTTTTTTCAGCGCGTGGCGACTTGCGCGCGACGCTTCCAATAGTGACGAAGTTGACCGACCAAATAGAGCGAGCCGGTGATGAAAATGCCGTCTTCCGGGGCGGCTACCGCAAGAATGTGTTCGAGGGCCCGCTCGGCGTCGGGGATCACGGAAAAACGCGCGGCATGATGGCCGGCAATTTCGGCGAGTTGCGCGGCGGAGACGGCCCGCACGGTGCGCGGCACGGTGAAGATAACTTCCGCGGCGTAGGGGAAAAGAAGGCCGGCGACTTCGTCCACGGCTTTGTCGCGAAGGGCAGCGTAGAGCAACCATATTTTGCGGCCTGAGAAGTTTTGCTCGAGGAAATAAGCGATTTCGCGGGCGGCGCCGGGATTGTGAGCGCCATCGAGATAAATGTCGGGCGAGGATTGCAATTTTTCGAGGCGTCCTGGCCAGACGGTGTTGGCGATCCCTTGCGTGATCGCCTCATCAGGAATGCGAAAGCCACAGTTTTGAAGTTGCCTCGCGGCAGCGACGGCGTTCAGGGCATTCTGCAACTGGAAGCGGCCCGGAAGGCTCGGGGCGATTTCAAAGACTGTCCGGGAGCTCGCTTCGATGACTGGGCAGCCGAGACTCTGGGCGCGAGCGAGAACCACTTCGCGGGCTTCCGGCCGCTGTTCGGCGAGGACGACAGGGACATCGGGTTTCAAGATCCCGGCTTTTTCAGAAGCGATTTCCCTTAGCGAATGGCCGAGGAAGTTTTCGTGGTCGAAATCGATGCGCGTGATGATGGTGACCAGGGGCGAAAGAATGTTGGTGGCATCGAGGCGGCCGCCGAGTCCGACTTCGAACACTCCAAACTCAACGCGGTCGCGGGCGAAGGATTCAAATGCCATGGCGGTAACACATTCGAAATAGGTGGGATGCGCGCGCAGTTTGCCGGTGGCAAGCAGTTCTTCGATCGGCGCTTGAATACGCGTAAAGGTTTCTGCAAACGATGCATCGCTGATTTCCTCGCCGTTAATGCGGATGCGCTCGTTGATTTTTTCGAGGTGTGGCGAAGTATTCAGGCCAGTGCGCAAACCAGCGTGGCGAAGGATGGATTCGAGGAACGCAGCGGTAGAACCCTTGCCGTTGGTGCCTGCGATATGGGCACTTGGATAGGCGCGGTCAGGGCGGCCGAGGCGCTCGGAGAGGGCGGCGATATTTTCAAGATCGAACTTTGCGGTGGCAGCCTGCGTCGGCGCGGCCAATTCGCGGCCAAGGGAAAGCAAATAGCGGACCGCGGCCTCGTAATTCATGTTAGGTCAAGAGCAAGTCGAGGGAGCTGGCGATAAACGACTTGAGCTCCTTGCGGTGGACCACGGCGTCGAGGAAGCCGTGTTCGAGCAGGAATTCGGAACGCTGAAAGCCTTCGGGGAGTTTCTGGCGGATGGTCTGCTCAATGACGCGCGGGCCGGCAAAACCAATGAGCGCGCCCGGTTCGCCGATGTTGAGGTCGCCGAGCATGGCAAAGCTGGCGGTGACGCCGCCCGTGGTGGGATCAGTGAGGACGGAGATATAGGGCAGCTTTTCGTCATCGAGGCGCGCGAGG
>MNEA01000074.1 GCA_001917435.1 Acidobacteria bacterium 13_2_20CM_2_57_6 | reverse complement strand
ACGCCGAGAAGCTTGCCAAGAAGTTTGGAAGAAAGCGACGTCAGAGTATGTACGAATGCAGGGATTGTCAGCGCCGATGCAACCACCAGCAGGATCGCGGCGAGATAGCCCAGCAATGGCTTGCCGGCGACCGCAGGAGCGCGAGAAGCCGCGGCTGCGGCCAAACCGAGCAGAACAGCCATCCATAAGTCTCTGCCTTTTTGGACGCGCACATTATATTCCCGCCGGCCGCGCGCCATCGCCTCGACCGGTGAGACCGTGGAGGCCTCGCGCGCTGGTGAATAAGCCGATGCGACCGCAACCCCTACGCCGATTGCGAACGCAAGGAAAACGGATGCCGTGTCCAGCTCAATAATTCCTGGGCGGCTGCTTACGTAAAGCGATTCCACCGTGGCGGACATCAATCGAACCGCTCCAGTTGCCATGAACCGACCGAGGGGCAGGCCGATTAGGGCGCCCGCAAACCCGAGGCATGCAGCTTCGACAACAAATGCCGAGAGAATGACACGCTTGCCGGCGCCCAGGGCGCGGACGATTCCTATCTCTGGGCGGCGGCGAACAACTGAGACGGAAATCGTGTTGTAAATAAGAAAAGCGCCGACAACAAGAGAAATGTAGCTCAAGAGCCGCAGATTCCACCGGAAAGCCGCCAGCATGCGGCGATTCTCGTTCGTGCCCGTGCCCTGTGGACGAATTTCCACGCCAGCGGGAAGCACGGTCTGCAATCGCTGTTGCCACTCTTCTAGGCTCGGAGTCTGCGGTACTTTCAGCAGGATGCGGTCGACGCGGCCAAAGCGCGCCAGAGCATGTTGGGCAGCTGTGAGGTCCATCACAATGGCGGATTCGTTGCCGTTTGAATCGGCGTAGACGCCACGGACCGTGTAGCCATGAACCTGATCGTTGATGAGCAACTGGACGCGGTCGCCTGCTCTATACCCGAGGCTCGAACCAACCCAAATGCTGTCCGGGTCTCCCAGGTACTCCAACATCTGTTCCGAAACATCTGGCGTCTGGGATCCCGCAGTTTTTTGTGATTCATTTTGCGCGAGGTCGCTGGCTTCTACGACAAGATCCAGCCCGATGAGAGGTAGCGACTTCTTGGTATTCGTTATCACCGCGTAGTCTTCGATGCGCGGCGAGACTCGAATCGAATAAGGCAGCGTCGCCAGCGTGCCAACCACATTTTCCTGTACGCCTCCGGCGGTGACGAGTTCCAGATGGTTATCTCCGGCCAGCGTTTCCATCGAACTCCGGAACGAACCAGTGGCCGCCCCGCCTGCAAGATCAATGGCCAGCACAACCGCGACCCCCAAAGCGATCGCCAGGATCGTCAGCAAGCTCCGCACCGGCTCTGGAAAGAGCGGGCGTACCATCAATCGGTAAAAGAGCACGAGGAGAGGCATTTTCAGCGCCGGGTAATCTCTTGAATTTCTCCGTCACGCAACCGAACGAGCATGTTCGCCAGCGACGCGGCCTCCGGACTGTGAGTTGCCATAATCGTCGCAGTGTTTTGCTCCCGCGTAAGGCGCCGGAGCAACTCAAGAATCAAGCTGCCCGTCGTGGTGTCGAGATTGCCGGTGGGTTCGTCAGCCAGCAGGATACTTGGTGAATGGATGAGCGCGCGTGCAATCGCCACACGCTGCATCTGCCCGCCGGAAAGCTGGTGGGGATAGCGATCGCCGAGTCCTTCAAGTTCCACCCAGGCAAGCCTCTCCCGTGCCGCTTGGCGCGGATTTGGCTTCCCGGAGAGGAGCAACGGCAGCTCCACGTTCTCGAATACCGTCAGCGTGTGCAGCAATTGAAACGACTGAAAAATGAAGCCGACCCTCTCGCGACGCAACTGCGTCAAGCCGCTATCTTTCAGCGACGACGTAGAAACTCCGTCCAGAAACACCTTGCCCGAAGTAGGAAAATCCATTGCACCTGCCAGATTGAGCAGCGTGGACTTTCCGCAGCCGCTGCGTCCTACAAGCGCCACAAATTCGCCACGCTCAACATTCAGGGAAACATCGCTGAGCGCATGCACGGCCCGGCCGTCCGTCAAATAGTCTTTTGAGACCTCTTGCAGAGAAAGAATCGGCATGTGAATTTGCGAGCGGCCCACGTTCTCGTTTGATCTGGTCGCAGCTCACCGATTATACGGTGCGACTGTAGGAAACCGCCGCAACTACGCGGGGGATTCCATCAGCGGGAATATCCTCGCGGCTCATACCGGTCGCGTCATTGAATCTAGCATTGAGACTGGAATACGCCTGTTATAGACTTCGCAGTCACCAATTTTCACAAACTTTCCCCAGGGGCTTGGCTGGCACAAGACAGAAACGACGTTCTTAGCAAGTACGGCCACGCCCAGTTCGCAGGAGTGGCTGGAGTCTCATTGAGGCCGTACGCCGGGGCCGGTTTCACGACCGCGGCGCCAAGGAGGCACGGATGCTGTTCGCATCTTCTGTCGCGGTAACCCACCGAGCGCTCGCAACCGTCGATCTTGTGATAATCGGAGTCTATTTCGCCATCGTCTTCGGCATTGGCATGTACTTTGCCAGAAAGGAACGCACTTCTGAGGATTATTTCCTCGCGGGCCGCGACATAGGATGGTTTTTCATTGGCGCATCCTTGTTCGTATCGAATATTTCCACGGAGCACTTCATCGGCCTCTCCGGTACGGGCGCCTCGTCCGGACTCGCGGTCGGACACTTCGAGTGGCTGGCGTGCCTGATCTTGCTGATTCTCGGCTGGGTTTTCGTGCCCTTTTACCTGCGCTCAAACGTATTCACCATGCCGGAATTCCTGGAACGCCGCTTCAACCGCCAATGCGCTGTCTACCTGGCGGGGATTTCCATCATCGCTTACATCTTCACGAAGATTTCTGTGCAGCTTTACGCTGCGAGCGTCGTGCTCGAGCGCGTGGCCGGCTGGAAGCTATGGGAGACGGCCGTTGTTTTGGTCATTGCCACCGGCATTTACACCGTCGCCGGCGGATTGGCCGCGGTCATCTACACAGACACGGTGCAGACTCTGATCCTCATCACTGGCGCGGTTGCCCTTACAATCATTGGTCTGGGACGCGTGGGCGGCTTGGAACATCTCCGCACCATGGTCCCTCCCGATTATTTCCACATGATAAAGCCTTCCTCGGATTCGAACTTCCCGTGGACCGGCATCTTTTTTGGCGCGCCGATCCTTGGCATTTGGTACTGGTGTACCGACCAGGTGATCGTGCAGCGCGTGCTATCGGCACGGGATGAGGGTCACGCCAAAGCCGGAACGATATTCGCCGGCTTCCTGAAAATCCTGCCCGTATTCATGCTGGTTCTGCCCGGCATCATCGCTTTTGCGCTCTTTCCTGAACAAGTGAAAAAGCCGGACTTCGCCTACCCCACGCTCGTCCTCAACCTTTTGCCAGTCGGACTCGTTGGCCTGGTCATGGCGGCACTGCTAGCGGCGGTTATGGGCGCGATGAGCTCCGTGTTTAACTCGGCTTCCACGCTCGTCACTCTTGATTTTTACAAGAAGCTCCGTCCGCAAGCTTCCGAGAAGCAGTTGGTGAATTTTGGCCGAGTGGCGACGGGCGTCATGGTTCTGCTAGGCCTGCTCTGGGTGCCCTTCATCCACTACATCAGCAGCCAGCTCTACATCTACTTGCAAAGCGTCCAAGCCTATATCAGCCCGCCAATTTCCGCCTGTTTCATCCTGGGAATCCTGTGGCCTCGCCTTAACGGCTCCGGCGCCATCGCCTCACTGCTTACCGGCTTCGTTATGGGCGCCGCGCGTTTTGTCATGGAACTTGCCGATCGCGCCAGCGGCGGCCACTTTGATTCACCGGCCGCGCGCTGGCTCATCGACATGAACTTTCTGCATTACGCGATTTTCATGTTCGTGGTTTGTTCCGTTGTGCTGATTGGGGTGAGCTTGATGACGCCGGCGCCAGACCGCAAACGCCTTGCAGGTCTGACCTTCGCAACTGTGGGTGACAAAATGGAAACCATTGCCGTCGGCATACCCCAGCGCAAGCCCGCGTTCGAGACGCCTACGGAGCATGCCATCAACGTTGTCTTTAGCCTGATGTTGCTGGCCACTGTCGTGGGACTCTGGATTTATTTCCGATAGGAGCGAGCGAAGAGCCGACTCGATGGGTACAAGCGCAATCCGCGTTTTGAAGCCAAACGTGACACAGGAAGAGGCCGTGCGCGCATTTTCCGGCACCCGCTTGTCTGCGCTCTATTGGCGAATGCGCAGCGGCCCTCTGCGGCGAATCGCCGACGCCTACGTTCCCTATTTCTTGTTCCAGGTGAAATGCGTGGGCGCGCCGGCGCGGCTTTTTGCCATCGATGCCGTGGACGGTTCGCTGGACCTGTTCGAATTTCCTCGTATCCCGGTTGAACGCGACTTGCTGGCATTGGAGGGGCGCAACCGGCTGACCGCGGCGCTGGCCGAAGAGCGCGCTGCGGAACTGTTGCGCGATAAAGTCTTGCGGGTCATTTTCCAGCAGGGTTTTTTCAAGATTCGCGACGCTCGTCTTGAAATCACTCCCATGGATTGCGCCTTGCATCTGCCGTATTGGGTTGGTTTCCACGAGCGTCGTGGATCGGTGCGTTGTCGCGTGATGGATGCGGTAAGACGCCGAATCGAAGGTGCAAAGGCGTCTGCGTTTTTCGAACAGTGGCTCGCAGCTTGATACGACGGGTCGGGGCCGGATCATTTCTGCGCAATTAGGAAACTCACCTGATCGCTCTTCACTTTTCTGTTCTTCCAGGGAGGATGGATATGACAAGGTTTGCTCGGCGCCTCGGAATTGGACTATTCGCCTCCGTTTTCGGAGGTGGACTTGCGGTCGCGCAAGGCTGGCAACACCTTGGCAAAGTTCAGCGCGTCGAAAAGTTGAAAGATGGTGTCGAGCTTACTGCCGGCACGGCAAAAGTGCGCCTCACCGTATTCCGTGATGGCGTGTTCCGTGTGCGCGTCGCTCCGAACGGTACCTTTCCCAAGGACTTTTCCTGGGCCGTGATCGAATCGCCCGAGCCGCCGGCAGTCAAATTCGAAGAAAACCAGACGGAATTAAAAATCGCCGCAGGGAACGTAGTCGCCACTATTCAGCGGTCGCCATTGCTGATCAATTTCTGTGATCCTGCGGGGAACGTTCTCCTTGCCGACGAACCAAACCTGCCAATGGCCTGGAACGGGCGGCGCGTTCACGCCTGGAAGAAAATGCCCGCGGACGAAAATTATTTTGGGCTAGGTGACAAAGCCGGCCCCATGAACCGCCGGAACCGCGCCTTTACAGACTGGAACACCGATGAATTTGGCTGGCAGGAGTCGTCGGACCCTTTGTATAAGACCATTCCCTTTTTCATTGGTTTGCGCAATGGCCTCGCCTACGGCCTTTTCTTTGACAACACCTATCGAAGCGTCTTCGATTTTGGCAAAGAGTCGCAAGATTATTTTTCCTTCGGCGCCGAAGGCGGCGAGTTGAACTACTACTTCATTGCTGGACCCGATCCCAAGAAAATCATCGAAGAATACACCGCCCTGACGGGACGTTCTCCGCTGCCGCCGCTTTGGACCCTCGGCTACCAGCAATGCCGCTATTCTTACTATCCGGAATCGCGAGCGCGAGAAATAGTCAAGACGCTTCGTGAGAAAAAAATACCTGCCGATGCCATCTACTTCGACATCGACTATCAGCAGGGCAACGCGCCTTTCACGATCAACCGGGAATACTTCCCGACTTTCGAGAAAATGATCGCCGACTTCCGTGCTCAGGGAATGCACACGATTTTGATCACCGACCTTCACATCAAGAAAGATCCCAACCACGCATATGCTCCGTACGACTCGGGAATGAAGAACGATGTGTTTGTGAAGAATCCTGACGGATCCGTTTTCGTCGGCACGGTTTGGCCCGGCGAAAGTGTTTTTCCAGATTTTACTTTGACGCGCGTGCGGGACTGGTGGGGCGGACTCTACAAGGACTTCGTCGGCATGGGGGCGGCGGGCTTCTGGAATGACATGAATGAGCCAGCGCTGTTCCTGCGCGCCGATAAAACCATGCCGCTCGATGTCGTGCACCGTCTCGACGATGGAACCACACTTGACCATCGCGCTATTCACAATATTTACGGGATGCAGAACGTACGCGCCACATACGACGGGTTGCGCAAACTGCAGGCGAACGAACGGCCTTTCGTCCTCACGCGCGCCGCGTACTCCGGCGCCCAGCGCTATTCAGCCACCTGGACGGGCGACAACAGCAGCACCTGGAATCATCTGAAGATGAGCACGCCGATGCTCTTAAGCATGGGGATTTCCGGTTTCCCGCTCATTGGCGATGACATCGGAGGCTTTGCGGGTTCACCAACGGCTGACCTGTTGACGCGCTGGTTCGAGGTCGGAGCGTTGAATCCCATTTATCGCGATCACACCGCGAAGGGTACAGCGGACCAGGAGCCGTGGGTGCACGGCCCGGAGCATGAGGCCATTCGCCGCAGATACATGGAGCTGCGCTATATGTTGATGCCGTATCTTTATACTGGCATCGAAGAGGCCTCGCGCACCGGATTGCCGTTGATGCGCCCTGTGTTCCTCGAATATCCGCACGCCTCGGATTTCTACGGAGACAATCGAGATTTTCTATTTGGACGGGATTTTTTTGCCGCGCCGGTGACCACGGAAATGGTGGATGCCGAAGAAATTTCGTTCCCGCCCGGCGAGTGGTACGACTTCTGGACAAACACGAAGCTATCGAGCAAGGAAAAGCTATCGCTGCACCCGCGCCTCGACGAGATGCCTCTCTATGTACGCGCCGGAGCCATTGTGCCGATGCAGCCCTTGGTGCAATCCACGGAGGAGAAGCCAAAGGGGCCACTCCAATTGCGCGTCTATCTGCCTAGCAGCGCATCAGACTCTGATTGCCGTGGAACACTCTATCAGGATGACGGGCACACGTTCGCGTATCAGAAGGGCGAGATTCTGCGCGTGAACTATTCCTGCCAGGTTTCGAATGGCTCCGTGACCGTGACAAGCAACACCGAGAAAATTGCCTACCATCCTTGGTGGAACAGCGCTGAACTGCGATTGGTCGGCACGACGGTTGCGCCCAAGGAAGTTCGCATCGGAGATCAGGTCACGCGCGAATGGCGCTACGATGGCCTCGCTCACTCCGTCACGCTCACCGTGCCGGACGCTGCACGGAATTGGACCGTTCGGCTCGCGTTCTAGAGCCGCATCCGTCTCGGCCTAGTTCAAAGAAAAAATAGAGAAGGATTGCGCCGGCAGCGTGAGGTGGATTTCTCTTCCAGTCAACTCGGCCTTCGCATCGCCGAAGAGAAGTTCGATTGCCGACGCTTTCTGCACGGGCGTATCCGTCAATGAAATGTGAAGCTCCCGCGGCTGTTCGGCGTTGTTGAACGCGGCGACAAGGAGTTCTTCGTCGGATTCGCGCGCAAAAACGTAAGATGATTCATCGGAAGCCAAATGCCATAACTGGCCCCTGTGCAGAGCGGCGTGCTCGCGCCGAAGCCTTAGCAACGCCTGCACGTAAGCGAAAATCTCCTGTTGATCTCTCGTTCGCCCCGCTTGCGTGAAGGCATCGTTCTTGTCGCCAATCCATCCGCCGGGGAAGTCGCGCCGGTTGTCTGGATCCCTACCTGCCGGCATTCCGATCTCGTCTCCGTAGTAAATCTCCGGAATGCCTCGCAGTGTGAGCGTGAGTCCGAACGCCAGCCTCAGCTTCGCGAGAGTGCTGCCTTCGGCGCTCGCGAATCGCGGCACGTCATGATTCGCAAAAAATGGAACGAGCCCTTCCGGATGGGGATACAGCGCATCGTGCCGCAGCACGTCCGCGATACGGCCCGTGGGTGCATTCCGCAGAAGCACCTCGCGCAACGCAAAAAACATCGGAAAGTCGAAGACCGTGGAGAGTCCGCTGTCAATACCGTCGTAGCGTCTCACTCCGCCCGCGAAAAACGACGTCACGCTCGGATCGGGATGAAACACTTCTCCGACTGTCGTCAGGTTTGGATACAACCTCCGCAATCCCGCGTGCCAGGTCGCCCAGAACTTCCGGCCCACGTAGGGAAACGTGTCGACGCGGTATCCGTCCAGCCCGCAGGTTTCCGCCCACCAGATGCTGTTCTGCACAAGATATTGTTCGACCAGCGGGTTCTCCGTGTTCAGGTCCGGCAGGATTCCGAAGAACCAGCCCTCCGTAAGATTTCGTTTCATGCGCATTGATGCATGAGGATCAATCAACGATTCGAATGGATCGTTTCCGGTGGCCTGATCGCCCGCCTTGCCATAAAAATTTCCTTTCAGTGGCGAAAAGGAATCGATGTGGTGCTGTAGCGTGCCATGAAACCAATCGGGCAGCGGCGGATTCGCAACCCAGAGATGTTTCGGTCCGACGTGATTCGGCACAATGTCAAAAAAAATCTTCATCCCCTGCTTGTGCGCGGCTGCGACGAGTTCCACATAATCCTTCAGCGCTCCCAGATGTGCATCGACGGCATAGAGGTCCACGGCGCCGTATCCGTGGTAGTCCTGTGCGGCTCCATTTTTCACGATAGGTGTGAGCCAGAGCGTGGTCACGCCAAGATCCTTCAAATAGGGCAGGTGATTTTGAATCCCGCGGAGGTCGCCGCCGTGGTACGCGCGTGGTTTTGAACGATTGTGCGAACCCGGCGCTTCAGCAGGCTCATCATTCGTCGAGTCGCCGTTAGCAAAGCGGTCCGGCATGATCAGATACATCACGTCATCCGGCGATAGCCCTTGAAACTTTCCCAGCGCCGGAGCGCGGGCCGCGATCGGAAGCTCGAACGATGTTGTTCCCTTCGGCGCGGTAATTCGGCAGATGGCGGTACCCGATTTCGTATCCGATCCGATCTTCAGCCATACAAAGAGATAGTTTCCGCCCGCTGTCGCCTGGGTGCGAGACACGCGAAGTGTGGGCAGGTTGCAAGCAACGTGCGTTGCTTCCAGATCGTGCCCCGAAAGCAATAGCATTACTTCCGGCGTGAGTCCCACCCACCAGTTCGGAGGCGCAACTGTTGTGACGGCGGGACCAGCTTCCTTGGCCGCTTGCTGTGGGCGAGCGAGCACCGCCAAGGCACCGCAAAAAACCACGACAACAGAAATAAGAAACAAAAGTGCTCGGAGGTATCGCCTGGTTACCAAATATCCGAAATACAGGGTTCTTTTCACGGGCAAAAGCATAGGGAAAAATCAAGAGGGACGCCACCTTGATCTGGAGCGGGACTCGGACAAGCCCGCTACTTTCGCCGCAAGGGACGCTGCGCGAACACCAATTCTCCAAACGCTTCTGGAACGTGGAAATTAGGCGCAGGCGTTCGCGTAGGCTGCCATGCGGAGTAGAAACGCGGCTCAGTCCTTCCTTCGACGCGGTAGAAATTCACTTTCCAGCTAACTGCGGGATCGAAGTGTGCTACGAGGCATTTCATTGGCAGCGCAAGCTCCGCGACCCAGGTCTTGGCGGCTTCGTTCAAAACAACGCGCCGTCGCATACCGCTCTTCAAGTCGTGTTTTTCGCCCGGTGCGATATCCAGATCGATCCAAAATCCGTTTGGACTCACTTCAAATTCCTTATATCGACGGAGCTGAGAGGGATCGGGCTGCACGAAAACTTCCGCGACGTCGCGGTCCCAGAGCTGGTCGCGGCGGCCATTGGGCTCGGCATCCGGAAAAACCGTGATCCCGCGAAACCGCGCGTGAAATCGCACAAAAAGGAACTCCGGCCTCCACAATAGCCGTACTTCCGTCGCTCTTTCAGGATCGGCATTCTTGCCTTGCCAGTCGGTATCGAAGTGCAGTGGGGCCAAAAGCTCCCACGAAGACGAAGAAGGGAATCCATCCGCATCTGGCGGTTCGCGCATTCGGACCGCTACCGCCGTCCGTTCCTGGGGCGCAGCATCGTATGCATGCATTCTTGTGAATTGCTCCGCGTGTTCTCTTTCGCTCCCACTTTGGGCCAATGCAAAGAATAACCGTTGCCCGGATATCCACAAGAAGAAACTGGCTATCACCGCAAAAGTTTTTTCCGTGGCCATAGCTCCCACGCCTTTCTTCTGAACCTGTCCTTCCGGGCCTGCAAACTATTTGCGCACCATGAGCCTTCCCCATCGTTAATGCGACGCGGCGCCGTGCTAGCATCGGATTTAGCCACATTCTCCAATTTTCTCGAGCCCAGAAGGGCAATACCAGCTCAGGAGCGCAAAGAGATGATTGAGCCAGTCGACACCCAAGACTTCACTGCGCAACCGGAACGGCGCAAACCGGAGCAATTTGAGCATGTGAAGTTCCGCATTGAGGCCGGCGTTGCCAAGATGACCCTCAACCGTCCGGAGCACAATCTCCTCAACGAAGCCATGCTCCGCGAAATCGCCGGTGGAATCACTCATGCCGGCGAGCGTGACGATGTCAAGTTGATCGTTCTCGATTCCGCTTGCAAGGTCTTCTGCGGTGGAATCGACATTGGCGAATATACCTCACAACGTGTGTTTCAAATGCTGGATGCATTCCACGCGGCGTTCTCGGGGATGCTGGAAGTGGGCAAGCCTGTCGTGTGCGTGGTAAACGGACCGGCGATCGGCGGCGGCGCGGAACTCGCCGCGTTCGGAGATCTCGTGATTGCCACGCCGAAAGCCCGGTTCGCGCAGCCCGAAATCAGCATCGGCGTCTTCCCCCCGCTTGCTTCCACAA
>MNEA01000059.1:1018-9260 GCA_001917435.1 Acidobacteria bacterium 13_2_20CM_2_57_6 | reverse complement strand
CCAGAAATTTTTGGCTTTTAGGAGCGGCCACTGTGGTCAGCTCGCAGGAGCAAACATGAGTCGTTCCCCGACTTCGCGGCTCCGAGTCAGAGCCTCAACCACCGGCTCGGCGGCCGGGCCTTCCCTGCGGCCTGCTGCGCCCCAAACGGCAAGAATCGAAATCCATTCTTTTGAGACTGTCACGCTGACGGACAGACAGTTTCTGACGGGGACCAAAGAAGGGAATCGGGCACGCATTGGCGGTGAGCTGCGGCTCCCCTTAGGAACCTCGCGTGTCCCCGCGGTTACGCTCGTTCACGGTTCCGCAGGCGTGGGAGCCAACGTGGACCGGTGGGCGCGAGAGTTAAACGGAATCGGCGTGGCTGCCTTCTTGCTAGATTGCTTTACCGGGCGGGGCATCGTCGAGACGGTAACGGACCAGTCCCGGCTCGGGAGCCTGGCCATGATCGTGGATGCCTATGGTGCGCTCGAGCTGCTCTCGAAGCACCAGCGAATCGACGCCTCGCGCATCGCGGTGATGGGATTCTCGAAGGGAGGTTTCGTTGCGCTTTATTCGAGTCTCAAGCGCTTCCGGCAGATGCATGGGCCGGCTGACGTCCACTTCGCGGCGCACATCCCCTTCTATGCGTCGTGCTACACCACCTACGTCGAAGACCAGCAAGTGAGTGATTGTAAGATTCGCCTTTTTCACGGAACGGCGGATGATTACGTTTCAATCGAACCCTGTCGTAGCTACGTAGCGCGGTTGCGGCGCGTCGGGAAAGACGTCCAGCTCACAGAATATCGAGGCGCGCGTCACGCGTTCGACAATCACCTCTACTCCCCACCGGTCTACTTGCCCGATGCGGTGACGACCAAGATATGCCCACGGGAGGAACGCCCCGACGGCGTAATCGTCAATCTCGAAACAGGTCGACCGTTCAGTTGGAGCGACGCCTGCGTCACGCGCGGCGCGACTGTCGGCTATGACCCTCAGGCTACGAAGGAAGCCACCAAAGCCGTGAAGGCCTTCCTGATCAGTGCATTTAAGCTCCCCGCCTAGCATACTGAGGTCTCCGTTCTCCCTGACAGACATGAGCGTGGACCGCCGAGGGACGACGCGCCGGACGTGATTGTGCCAAGACACGCATTCTGCGTTAATTAACGAAGTAACGTAGGAGGCCTCCGGAAAGGAGGGAGAAAATAAGAAAAGACGCCATTCGAATAGATTGCCTTGCCGGTCTCATCGACACAGAAGGCAGCCGACTGGCCGATAGATCATTCTCTACACTGGATGGATGCGAATTACTGTCGGTTCCGAGATTGTTCAACCGCCGCAGCCTCGGCGGATAAGCCGCCCGAACTCGACCGGTCGGCCGCTGCACTCCCTCCAGGAAGATTGTATGTGATCCTATTCAGGCTCTGGAGATAGCTCGCCACCCCTTGATAAAGACCCTCGGCCAGGCGCTGGCGGTACTCGTCTTTCATCAGAAGCTGTTCGTCGGAGGGATTGCTCAGGAAGGAGATTTCGGTTAGCACCGATGGCATATTCGCCCCTCTCAAGACCACGAACGGCGCGCGATGCACGCCACCCTTCTGCGCACTCTTGGCCGAGTGCTGAATGCGCCGACTGAGCGAGCTCTGAATGTCTTCGGCAAACTGCCGTGACTCTTCGATTTTGTCGCTGCGGGCGATCTTCTTTACCAGCTCCGGTAAGTCCGATACCGTTCCCTGAGCCGTGGCATTCTCGCGTGCGGCGACTTCCAGTCCCTCTGAACCGCCTTTGAGGTTCGAATAATAGGTCTCGACGCCACGAGCCGCATCATATGGACTTGAATTCGCGTGAATCGACAGGAAGAGTTCTGCCTTCTTCTCGTTGGCGATGTTGGTGCGCTTTTCGAGTGCCATAAATTTATCCTCTGTGCGCGTGAAGATGACTTCCGCTCCAGGGAGGCGCAGCTTGATGATCTGGCCGAGCCGCAACGCGACGTCCAGGCAAAGATCCTTCTCCATTAGGCCCGTTGGCCCAACCGCACCGGTGTCATGGCCGCCATGACCCGGATCAATCACAATGCTGCCAATTTTCAGTCCCAGCGTAGGAGTCAGAAAGGACTGCACGAGTGCGCTGCGCGCGGTTGCGCGGCTGGTAGCGGGGGTTGGGACGGCCACTGGCACAGTCCCCCGCGGAGCCGGCACGGGGGTTACAACATCTGCCTCAACGGAGGTAAGCGCATCGTGCAGTTGCCTGCCCCCGCGACCCCTGGAATAGAATGACAAAAGACCCGTAAGTGCAAGAAGGACTACTCCTAGCGCTGAAGCGCGCATAGCACTGCGTCCCAAACTACCTTCGGAAACCGCGGGAGGCGAGAGTTCGGACCCGCGCTGCGGCGGGGGAACCGCCGGTTGCCCTGTCTGAGATGTTCTCCAGGTAGGATAAATTGCCTCAAAGAGAGCGACGAGATTGTCCACGCTAGCGGAAGCGACCTGCTCTTGCCCTGAGAAGTCACACCGCACAGTGCTCGCAGATTGCGCCTTCCGCGGCGGCGCAAGTGGCTGGGTGTTTTGCGGCTCCGACACTGGGAGATTTGAGCTAGAGTCAGATACCACCTTTGGCCCATCGCCTGAATGGACTTGCTTCAAGCCCGAAAAATCGCCACGGGTGACACTGGCATAGGAAAGCGGCGCTCTTTGCGTGGGAGCAGGCACATCTGCGTGGAGGACTTGCGGCACCGGTTCTGGAGGAGTGGCCTCCGGCTCGACCACAACCGCCCGTGCATCATGGTAATCGCCTTGGTTTGAATCCAGATCAGTCTCGAACACGTCCGAATAAGGAATCGTCGGTGCCCGCGGCACCGCTGGAGGCTGCTCCTCGGTAACCATGGACTGGGGCTCCCGAGAATTCATTCCGAGATCAGCCAGAACTTGGTCCACGATCGCACAATCGATCTGTTTGCGCCCTGCGTCGTATCCAGCAAGCAAGGCATTGAAGCACAGATTGTTAATGTTCCGCGGCGTGCCTTCGCAGTGCTCCCAGATCTGTTCAAGAGCCCCAGGGGTGAACAGCGGGGCCCCCACGTAACCCGCCACTTGAAGTCGGTGTTCGATGTACCAAACGGTTTCTGCCCAGGTGAGCGGCTCCAGGTGACTGAGGATCGAAATGCGCTGCCTAAGCTGTGCCAGACTGGGGCTCAACAGCTTGTCCGCCAACTGCGTCTGGCCGACGAGAATAATTTGCATCAGCTTCGTCTGGGGCGTCTCGAAGTTGGATAGGAGTCGGACCGTTTCCAGCACGGAGTCGTCGAGGTTCTGGCACTCGTCAATGATTAGCACAAAGCGCCGGCCGGCCAGCAGCTCGCGCACTAGAACTTGGTTCAACTTCCTGTGCATGCTAACGATATCTTGATCTTGCTCCGCCACATCGAGTTGCAAGGCGCTGAGCAGGTGGCGCAAAAGATCACCCGAATCACCTTGGGTCTCGAACAGGAAGACCGCACGAGACGTCTGCTTAAGTTGCTTCAAGAGTTGGAAAACCAGAGTGGTTTTGCCCATGCCCGGCTTTGCAATCAGGGCCTGGAAGCCGCGGCCGGCTTCGATGCCGCAGGACAGGGAGTTGAACGCCTTGCTGTAGGTTCGACTGGGGTATATGAAGCGCGGATCCGGCGTCACGCCGAAAGGCTGCTCGTTCAGCCCATAGAATTCCAGGAACATGGAGCCGCTACCTTCGATTCACCCACGCGTCGGGGCACTCAGCAAAAGCCACGGCCGGTCGGCCCCCAGCCAGATCGCGGAGGCGCTTGGCCGCCCAGCGAATCTCGGCCGAAAGCACTTCAATGGTACTCCTCATACGCGTGCTCGTGCTTTGCAATCAGCAAGGATAATTGCGTTTCTACTCCCTCTCTAGGCTGTAACTCGGGCACCCAACAACTTGTGGCACGCTCCAGGTTCTCCCGCAGATTCATCAGCGAGAGGAACGTGCTGAGCATTCGCCTTCTCAAGTCGTCCGATAAGCACAAGTTGCTGGCGACGCGGGCGAGGAGCAAGGCGCATTCGCCCATGTAGGTAGCGACCTCGGCCTGGCGTTCGACGTCTGCTTGGCGCAAGGCAATCTGGCGATGCATCTCATCGCAGGTCCGCTCGACGCTCAAGGTGAAATGGGAGACGCACAGACCCACCGGCTTGAGCTCCGCGGGCACAGGGGCGTTGCAGCGACACCTACAGATTTGCTGATTGTTGGAATTGCCCATCCTCATCCTCGTACCCTACTGTATCTTACTCTCAGCGCAAGGGGAGTACCAAAGTTCAGGGCAGGCATGGCTTCCAAGGCGAACCGAAGAGGTTGGCTAGCAGAGGACCTTCCCCCTAGCAACCCGCCGGGGTAACGGAGAAATGCTGCTGCTAATAAACTGAGCTCTGTTATGTCAGCTCCGAAGGGAACGCCGGAGCCGACGACCTCTAAGTCGCAGGAATGCAAAGTGTTACGGGATGGGATGAAATTGGCCTCACCCCTGCTAGCCAAAGGCCTTCAGCGTAGTTCGCGGAACTAACAGTTTGAAGTGCATTTGCGGGATAGCTCGAGCAGCGCTGTCTAGCGCGAGCCGGTACTCATAGGCGACGCCGAAACATGAAAAGGATGTCTCTTTTTCGGTACTTTAGTACTACAGAATACCCAGAGCCTTTACGCGCTCCGAGGTTTGAAGAGATCCGGCCCATACCATAATTAGCTAACTACTCTGGGTCCTGGCGAACCAAAGGCGAACCATGAAAGAAGCGGCGAAAGGGACACTGAAAATAAAGGGCTTACTGCTTCGTTCTAAGGAATAGCTACTTCTTGCGTGCGATGCCGCCCTATCACCGTGGTTGGCCAGAAAGGATGCGGCCGGGCGATCGAGCCTTGTTTCGGACGATTCCACGGCTGTGATAACATCAGTAATGCTGGCTTGGCTTTTCTCTCGTCCCGCTCGCAGGCGATCCATGTCCTTGTCGGCTTGGAGAAGCAAACCATCCCTATGAAAACGGCCATCAGCGGAAAATGGGCCGCAACGACGTGCCTTGCAGCTTGGCTTATGGCGGGCTGTTCGCACGCGGAAACCAAAGCGGCCGACGCCCCGGACCGAAAGTCTGCGGCTTCTGTTCATCACGCGGATACCAAAATCGCTGGTTCCTGGGACGCGAAGGCTGCCGCTGCCTACCTCGATCAAAGGGAAGCCGCGTGGATGGGATGGCCAGCCGCGGCCCGGGATCACCAGACTTTCTGCATCTCTTGTCACACGGCTGTGCCTTACGCGCTCTCGCGGCCTGTTCTTCGTAAAGCGCTTGATGAGCAGACCCTTTCCGCCAACGAACGCTTACTCCTCAATAATGTCACCAAGCGCGTGCGACTTTGGAAAGAGGTCGCGCCGTTCTACGGCGACGAGGAGTACGGTGCTCACAAAGCAACCGAGTCGCGCGCGACCGAAGCCGTTCTCAATGCGCTGGTCCTGGCTAGCTATGACGCTCAGAATGGAAAACTGAGTGCCGACACGCGGACGGCCTTCTCGCACATGTGGGAACTCCAGCAGACCAGCGGAGATGGGAAGGGTGCGTGGTCGTGGCAGCAGTTCAATTTGAAGCCCTGGGAGGCACGCGACTCGCCCTATTACGGGGCCGTCCTTGCAGCCATGGCGGTGCGCACGGCTCCCGAGAATTATCCCTCGACCCCGGAAATCCAAAATAACCTCAAGATGTTGCGCGAGTACTTGGTGCGCGGTTATCCGACACAGTCTTCCATCAATCGTGTCGAGCTGTTGTGGGTTTCAACGAAATGGCCCGGACTGCTCGGGCCAGAACAGCAAAAATCCATCATCGACGAGATCCTTGGGAAGCAGCGGCCGGACGGGGGTTGGTGCCTGGCTTCCCTTGCCACGACGTGGCGAGACTGGAGTCTGTCGTCCTTCCTCCGGGAATGGAAGACGGGAGCGCCCGAAGGAGAGAAAAGCGACGGGTATGCCACCGGTCTGATCATCCTGGCTCTCAAGAGGGCAGGCCTGACCCGCGAGAATGCGCAGTTGCAACAAGGGTTATCCTGGCTCGTACGCAACCAGAATAGGACGGAAGGCCTTTGGCCTGGCTACTCTCTCAATCGGCGCCGTGACCCCTCTTCGATTACCGGACACTTCATGAGCGACGCGGCGACCGCCTATGCCGTACTCGCACTGACCGAGACCGACCTTCATTGAAACAGGTTACGCCGCTGAGGGATCCAGAATGATCGCGACGCTAAGAGCTACGGGAAACGCGCGCGTCAAGTCACGAGCGGGAGGGAGCGCATGAAGGACTGCCGGCAATTCTATATCGATGGGAAATGGGTCAGTCCAAGCAAAGCCCACGACTTCCCAGTCATCAATCCCGCGACCGAGCAGCCCATAGGAACGATCTCTATGGGCGGTGCGGCCGACGTCGACAAGGCCGTGGCTGCAGCCAAGAGAGCCTTCGCGTCGTACTCGGAGACAACCGTTGACCAGCGCTTAGCCTTCCTCGAACGGATTATTGCGATTTATCAGTCTAGGATGGACGAGATGGCCGAGACTATTTCCGAAGAAATGGGAGCTCCTATAGGGCTATCGCGAGCGGCCCAGGCTCCGGCGGGATTGGCGCATTTCCTAGAGATCGTGAGGGTGTTACGGCACTTCCAGTTTGAAGAGCTCAAAGGCTCAACCCTCATGCGCAAGGAACCCATTGGAGTGTGTGGACTCATCACCCCTTGGAACTGGCCCATGAACCAGATCGCCTGCAAAGTGGCCCCTGCACTTGCTGCGGGGTGCACCATGATCCTCAAGCCGAGTGAAATTGCGCCCCTCTCCGCCTATCTCTTCGCCCAGATTCTACATGACGCGGGCCTTCCGCCAGGCGTTTTCAACATGGTGAACGGGGATGGGGTCACGGTCGGTGCTGCGATTTCCTCACATCCTGACGTGGCCATGGTCTCCTTCACGGGCTCCACGCGAGCCGGTGTCGCCGTGGCCGCGGCCGCCGCTCCCACGGTGAAGCGGGTCACGCAAGAGCTCGGCGGCAAGTCGGCGAACATCATCTTGGATGACGCCGACCTTGAGAGTGCCGTCAAAGAGGGCGTGCAGGCTTGCTTCCGCAACACGGGCCAATCCTGTAACGCCCCTACGCGGCTGCTTGTTCCGCGGTCAAAAATGGCTGAGGCTGCTGCCGCGGCGAAGCGAGCGGCCGAAGCCACCCAAGTTGGTGACCCACAGACGAAAGGCACCAGCATCGGCCCGCTCTCGACGAAGGCCCAGTTCGAAAAGGTCGAGCGTCTGATCGAGAAGGGACTGGAAGAAGGCGCCAAGTTAGTAGCAGGAGGCCCCGGTCGTCCGGAGGGTAGGACCACCGGCTATTTCGTAAAGCCCACCGTATTCGCTGATGTTCAGAACGACATGACCATCGCGCGCGAGGAGATCTTCGGCCCTGTTCTTTCCATCATCTCTTACGAGGATGATGAGGATGCGGTCCGAATCGCCAATGACACTCCCTACGGGCTGTCAGGCTATGTAACTTCGGGCAACATCGAGCGCGCACGCCGGGTGGCCAAGCGAATTCACTCCGGCAATGTACACATTAACGGCGCACGATTAGATTTCGGTGGTTGCTTTGGGGGCTACAAGCAGTCGGGCAACGGGCGGGAATGGGGTGAGGCTGGACTCGAAGAATTCCTGGAGTTAAAGGCCATCTTTGGTTACGCGGGTTCAGGGCAATGAGGGTACACAGGACGGGCGTGACATCACATTCGCCAACGGGCAATAAGACGAATCAGGGTGGTTAGGCCTCGTAACGGCGGACGGTAACGAAATCCCAGGTTCCCACACCGTTCAGTCTTTTGGCAAAAGATTACCTATCACGAAAACGGAGTACTCAGGTCAAGTCATTTATTTACAATGACATCCAGAATTCTCTGGTTTGGTAGCCCGATTGCACAAGGTAAGCACCGTTCCCGCAGAGGTGTACGAGTCTGACTAGGAGATGTATCGATGAGGGTTCCAAGGGCGTTGTGGGTCTTAGCAGCACTTCTCCTGAGCACTCCTTTTGCAAAAGCAGACAGCACGACAATGCAATTCACGGGCGTGAATGGGGCCAATAACGGAGTGTATTACGTTAGCCCTTATGCTGGGACAATGAACTATGGGACTTCGAGCGCCCAGTCCGTGGTCCTGTTCTGCGACGATATCAATAATGAGGTTTCCTTCAATCAGGTTTGGACTGCCAATGTGACCAGCTTGGC
>MNEA01000059.1:0-961 GCA_001917435.1 Acidobacteria bacterium 13_2_20CM_2_57_6 | reverse complement strand
CTGTGGAATCTCATGAGCCCGAATAACCCTAACGCGGGATCTTATCAGAACAGTGACGTAGAAAGTTGGTTACAAATGGCGGGGTTGTACTATGCAACCATCAATCCCGCAAACTTTCTAATTATTACCAACACTGGACCGCTTGCCTACACCGGTCAAGTACAGGAATTCTTTGTGGTGACGACGCCCGAACCAGCCACGTTTCTGCTGGTGCTGGTGGGAGTCGGCTGGATGTTTCTTTTCCTCTGCCGACGGCACCCGCTGTCGACGTAATTGATGTCCTGGAGATACGATCTTACTGGCAGTCACTTGGTTCAAGCATGCCAGAGAATGAGCGGGCGTCGTACAACGGTAGTACGAGAGCTTCCAAGCTTTCGATGTGGGTTCGATTCCCACCGTCCGCTCCAGATTTTTCACCGAAGACCTAACGGCCATGCATCTTTGCCTCTTGGAATGCTGAGCATGATCGCGCGCCAGCAGACGCACTCGACGGGACGGATGGCGACGAGTGCGATGCAGAACTGGCAGCAACAGAACCATTAACGCCCCTACCAAACTTGGTCCGTTTCAGATATCGTGCGAGACTCAGGGCGGCATAAACTGGCGGATAGGATAGTTGGTTTGGATCAACTTTGGAGCAGGCCAGGGATGGCTCACAACTCCCCAGAAACTCCTGCTGCTTAAGCGGCCGGGGCTCCGACGATTTGGAATCCCAGCTTGGCGGCTTTCCATTTGAGCTGCTTGATCTGTAAATGCCGGTGTTGAAGCTTGTAGAAGGCCGCTCCTTGGTCCACGTATTTCATCCCGTTGAAGCAACCAATTAGGGTTATTGAGAAGATTAATGGCCGGAAATCGATTCCCTTATAATGGAAGCACTTTTCACCTCCCCCCGCAGACCAACCCAGGCCCAACCTGGCTGTCCACTGCTTAACTCTTTTGTTTGCTAAACGCTGCTTAAGCT
>MNEA01000062.1 GCA_001917435.1 Acidobacteria bacterium 13_2_20CM_2_57_6 | reverse complement strand
ACGTCAGTTCCGACAACTGGACGGCGTTCCGCGCGCAGATGCGGGAGCGTTTGCGCCGGCAGCAGGGGCCGGCTGTGGAGGCGGTGCGGGAATTTTACCGCCAGCACGAATTGCGCGATCCGGGCGCGACTCTTTCCAGGTATTTGTGGTTCGGCCTGGTGTCCGGGCCAGCGCCTGCGTTTCAGCCGATTTTGCGGCGCGATGAACTGCCTCCCGAGATCATTGCGCTCGAGGGATTCAGCGAAATCCTGTCCAGCTACTATCAGGAGCAGAAGATCGGCCAATTGTGGCGGCAAGTGCAGCCCGTTTATAACCGCGAAGTCGAACGGCTCCATGATCCGCTGTCGCAGATTGTTTTCGTCGCGTCGGGATATCTCCGCGAAATCCTCGAGCCGTCCGGGCCGCGCACATTTGCGGTCGTCGTCGAGCCCCTGGTGGGGCGGATCACCAATGTTAGGAATTTTGGGGATCACTATGCGTTGGTGCTCAGCGGAGGGGAGGAGATTCCAACGGATGTGATTCGCCATGCCTTCTTGCACTTTCTGCTGGACCCGCTGCCTCTGATGTATCCCCACGTGACAGCGGTGAAACGCCCGTTATTCGAGAAAGCCGCGACTGCTCCGCGCCTTGCGCCGGAGTTGAAGGATGACTTCGCGTCGTACTTCGCGGAATGTACCGTCCGCGCCGTGGAGCTGAAGCTCAAGCGCATCTCCCCAGGCGAGCGGGAAGCGGCGATGAATCGCGACGATGAAGACGGTTACGTTCTCGTGAAACCGCTCTTCGGGGCGCTGCCCAAATTCGAGAACTCCGAGCCGTCGATGAAGCTGTTTTTCCAGGATTTGGTGCGGGCCATCGATACAGGAGCCGAGGCCAGGCGGTTGGCGACGGTGAAATTTGCGCCAGCCGACACGGCCAGACCGGAAGATGAAGCCGCGGCTGAAGAAGTTGCGCGCCGGCGGAGCGCCGCCCCAACCACAGTGCCGAATGATGCGGAAGTCCTTACGGCCTTGACGGAAGGGGAACGGCGCATCGCGGAGAAAAATCCGCGCGCGGCGGAGGCTTCGTTTCAAAAAGTACTTACGAAATATCCAGATCAAGCGCGCGCCTGGTATGGAATCGGCTTGGTGGCGCTCCTGGATCACGATGCGGCCAGAGCCAAGCAGGTCTTCGGTCGGCTGACTACGGGTGAACACGCAGCGACGCAAGATCCCATGGTGCTGGCGTGGTCCCACGTTTACCTGGCGCGAATTTATGATGATGAAGGAAATCCAGAAGTAGCGAAAATGGAGTATCAGTCCGTGTTGAACGTGGAGGGCGGGCCGGAGCAGGCCAAACAAGCAGCGCAAAAAGGACTGGCTGCGGTTGGCGGAGACAAAACCACTGCGCGACCTTGAACGAAGTCCGATTTTTGCCAGGCGGGGTCGACTGAGGAACGGGAGCAGCCCTTGCACGAAAACGGAGAAGGAATAACGAGCGAGGAGAAAAAGGATGAGAATGAAATGGAGTATTTGGTTGCAAGCGGTAACCGCCGCGGGATTGTTGGCGGGCGCGAGCGGATCCGCAGCGGCAGTTTTGCTCTATGACCAGGCAGGCCAGAGCCAGCCTCCGCCGCAACAGGGCGACAAGTCGAAGACTCCAGACGTCACGCCTCTGACGCTGGATGCTCCGGCACCGGTGAATGCCGAGGAAGACGCGGCATACAAGGCCTTTCAAGCCGTGAATCAGAATGATTCCGCCAAGAAGATTGAGCTCGGCGAGGCTTTTCTCCAGAAATATCCTGAAAGCCGCTACAAGTCCCCGGTGTACGGTGCTTTGACTTATGCGTACCTGCAGGCTGGGAACACGCAGAAGATGCAGGAATATGGCGAAAAGGAAATCGCGATTGCGCCGAACGACGTTTCCACGCTTGCGCTTCTCGGGCAGACACTGCCTCGGGGCCTGCATGGTAGTCCGACTACGCCCGAAGCCGTCCAGATACTGGCCAAAGCGGAGCAGTATTCCAAGCAGGCCATCGAGATTACGCCGACTCTCCAGAAACCCGAGAACTTGACCGATGAGGCCTTCACATCTGCGAAGAATCAGACCCTGGCGATGGCCCACAGCGGGTTGGGATTGGTCTACGTGCGGCGAGGGAAAAACGCCGAAGCGATTCCGGAGCTCGAGCAGGCCGTGAAGATCGATCCGAATCCGGACCCGGTCAATTACTATTTGCTGGGAATGGCCAACAAGATTACGTCGCATTTTGACGATGCCATAGCCGCCTTCAATAAATGTTCAGCCATGGCCGGGCCTTTGCAGGGCACCTGCAAGGCACAAGGGGAAGACGCTAAGAAGCTTGGCGCGACACAACTGAGCGCGCCGAAGTGAGCCGGCTCGCCCCCACGGCGGAATTATGCAAGAGACCATCCGGATCGCGGACGGCGCGTTTGAGGAACGTCTAGGGTATAAGTTTTCGGCCAAGGAGCTTCTCGAGAGAGCGCTCACCCATAGCTCTGCAGTCCCCGAATTGCGTTCGGCAGGCGCTGAAGAGGCGGTTGCTGCCGTGCTTCCCAGGGACAATGAACGCCTGGAGTTTCTGGGGGATGCCGTCCTCGAACTGCTTGCCAGCGAATATCTCCTGGGAGCTTTTCCGGAATGGAGCGAGGGACAGCTTTCCAAGAGCCGTGCGCGTATCGTGAATGCAAGTTCGCTGGAGATGGCTGCGCGTCGCCTGCGCCTCGGTGAACACTTGCGGCTGGGACGCGGTGAAGAGAAAACCGGAGGTCGCGAGAAACAGACACTTCTGGCCGACGCGTTTGAAGCAGTGGTGGCTGCGGTTTACCTGGATGGCGGACTGGGTGCCGCCCGCGAGGTCTTGCGAAGGGTCCTGTTTGAGCAGGCGCTTGAAGAGCGCGGCGAGCGTATCGCGGAGTCCGATCGAAAATCCGCGTTGCAGGAACTCTTGCAGGGACAGGGGCGTGCACCTGCGGAATATCGCATGGCTGGAGAAAGCGGCCCAGACCACCAGAAAGTCTTTCAGATCGAAGTTTGGATTGACGGGGAGTATATGGCGACAGGCGAGGGCAGCACGAAAAAAGAGGCGGAGCAACGCGCGGCGCGTAGCGCCTTGGACCAACTCAAACGCGCGCAAGCGAAAGGCTGACGCGGAATGCCGGAAGAGACAGTAGCGGAAATCCAGGAGCAGGCGCCGGAAACAAAGCAGGAGCACCACGCCGACCAGACCACGATTTCCGAATACCTGGAGTCGCTGTTGGTAACGGTGATTCTGGCGCTCTTTGGCACAAGTTTCATTGTGCAGGCCTTCAAAATTCCGTCGGCTTCCATGGAAGGCACGCTGTTGATCGGCGACCATTTGCTGGTGAATAAGTTTATATTCGGCGGCACAGGCGCCTGGTATGAAAAAGTGCTCCCATACCGCCAACTGGAACGCGGCGACATTATCGTTTTCAAATACCCTTATGCCGATCACCAGCACTTCGTCAAACGGGTTATCGGCCTGCCTGGGGATCACTTGAAACTCGTCGACCAGGAGATGTTCATCAACGGAAAACCGCTGCCGGAACCCTATGTCGTGCATGACGCAAGTGCTCCCTACGACCCTTTGAATTACAACTTTCCTCCGCCGAGCCGGCAGTTGATTACTTCCGCGATGCAGCCGGAGTGGGCGCACGAAATGCGCAAGTATATGCATGGAGATGAAATCATCGTGCCGCCTGGAAAATACTTCGCCATGGGCGATAATCGTGATCGCAGCCTGGATAGCAGGTACTGGGGGTTTGTTGATCGTGACGCGATCATGGGGCGGCCGTTCTTGATTTACTGGTCGGTGGATGCGAAGAGCGCCGACTACAGTGGAGAAAGTACCTTCTGGTCCAGATTGGTGGGCATTTTTGAGACGATCGCACATTTGCCGTCTCGAACGCGTTGGAGCCGCATGCTCCATACCGTGCATTAGGAATTCAGTTCGGGATTTGAGGGGAGCACACTTTTTGATTCGTCCAAAGGATGGGCTCGGCTCTACCTTTTTGCGAATGAGTCTGCGAAACTTCCCAGCAGCATGAACAAGCTGCAAAAGTGGTGGAGACCTGCGTTGGCGATCGTCGGCATCGTCATCGCCTTGCAGGTCAGCGTGTCTCTGCTTGTTCGCACTAACCGCGGGCATGCCTATCTGATAGCGCATCTGGAAAGGGCGTTTGGTCGGCAGGTGGAAGTCGAGAGTTTCGACGCGCGGATTTTGCCCCGTCCGCAACTGGATGCCAACGGTGTAACCGTCGGAGAGGACCCTTCCTTCGGCTATGAATACTTTCTGCGCGCCGAAAACCTGAGCACCAATCTGCGTTTGTTGGGCCTGCTGCGGGGCCATTTTGAATTTGGGACCATGGCTCTCAATAAGCCGAGCCTCATTCTGGTCCGGAATTCGGAGGGCCGCTGGAATCTGGAGAGGTGGCTCCCGCCGGCAAAGACAATTCCAGTGCAAGACTTGGCCGTATTCGGGCCGGCCTCGCCCGTCGCCCCGGTCAACCGCCTGGAAAAAATCGAATTCGATGATGGGCGCATCAATTTCAAGACCGGCGATGACAAGTTACCCTTTGCATTTACAGGTGTTTCAGGGAGCGTCGAGCAGATTTTGCCGGGGCGTTGGCAATTGCAACTCTCGGCTCAGCCCTCGCGCAGTGGAGTTTCCCTGCAATCCGCGGGAACGATCAAAGTCCTCGGCGATGTGGCGGGAACTTCCGCGCGATTGCAGCCTGCGGGAATCACGCTGCATTGGAGCGATGCGTCACTGGCGGACGTCCTGCGGCTCTTCCGTGGACAGGATTATGGCGTGCGCGGCACGTTCGCTCTGGACGCCACAGCGAAAAGCGGTGCCGCCAAGGACGATTTGGCGGGAGACTGGGATTTCTCAATCCGCGGACGCACCGGTCAAATCCATCGCTGGGATTTGGCGGAGCGCGCCGATAATCCGCGGCTGAATCTCAGAGTCAACGGACGCTGGAACATTGGTTCGGGGAGCTTTGTCGCGGAAGAACTTGCCGTCGAGGGTCCGAAATCGAATCTTCGCGGGCAGCTCCGCGTCGTTGGCGGAAGCGCGCCCTCGATGGAATTGCGGTTGGATTCCCTCGGGATACAGGCGTCGGACCTGCTGGCCTGGTATCGCTCGTTTCATCCGGACGTTGTCGAGGGAGTGACGGCGGAGCAGTATTTCACCGGTGGCATGATTCTGCGCGGCTGGCCGCTGTCTTTGGAATCGGCGGCACTTTCGAGCAGTGGTGGGATCGTAAACGTGCCGGGGTTCGCGCAACCTGTGCGAATCGGTCTCTTCAACGGAGGCTGCGAACGGGGCGTGCTGGCGATTGGGCCTGTTCGCGTTGCGCTCGGAGGCGAACTTCGCGATGTAATGACGCCGAAACGCCGCAGGGTAGCGCTCGCGATGGAAAACGCCGCGGACCTGACTTTTACGCACGATCTAAATACGCAGGCTGGAAGCATCAGTATTGAGGGGAACTTTTTCAAGGCGGAGAATTTCCTTAAGCTGTCCGCGGCATTTGGCCGTCAGTTGAATCGTGGCTGGGAATTGACGGGACAAGCCACCGCGGTCATTAAGTGGGAGTGGAAACAGCCTTTCACCGGCAGGTGGAACGGCAGGATTGGGTTCAGCAAAGCAAATTTGAGCGTCGCGGGATTGAACCAGCCGCTGAAAATCTCCGAAAGCGCCCTGGACTGGGTCGACGGACGGCGTATCGCGCGTGTGATGCGAGTCGAAGGGTTTGGCGGTACGTGGACAGGAAACATCGAGCAACCCGCAGAGTCCGATGATGACAATGGTCCAAAGTGGATTTTTCATTTGCGCGCGGACCAGTTGAATGCGGCGGACCTGGACCGCTGGGTCGGACCACGAGCGCGGCCAAGTTGGTTGCAGCGGCTTTTGCCGCCGCTTCTGGGAGGGTCGGCGCCCAGCCCTCCGGCGAGTGAGCTCGTCCGCCGCGTGAATGCCGAAGGCGAGCTCGACATCGGGCAATTGACAATCGAAAAGTTGAAGCTGGAGCAAGTGCAAGCCAAGGGCTACCTCCACGATCTCCATCTTGATATCCGTGGGGCTCAGGCGGAATGGGCGGGCGGCAAAGTGCATGCAAAGATAAACGCGAAGTTCCTGCCGCGGCCCGTTTATGACGTTTCTGCGGAATTGGACCGCGTGAACCTCGCGCAACTGCCGGGAGCAGGCCGCATCGCGGAACGCTTGGGTGGTTTCGCGACGGGCACTCTGCGCGTGAAAACCGAAGGTGTGGGCCGTGACGAACTCCTAGGAAAACTCGCCGGCCGCGGCGATTTTCATCTGAACAAAGTGGAGTTTCGCGGATGGGACGTGAACGCAAGCGTCGCCGATGGAGAAGCGCGCGCCGGAATTTCGCGTTGGGCCGCGGGCGAAGGCTCCCTCCGTTTGCAGAACAGCAGTATTGTCCTAGAGGATTTTCGTCTCGATGGCGGGCAACAATCGACGCTCGTGAATGGAACGCTCAGCTTTGGGCGAAACGCGGACCTGGAGATCGAAACCGTCAGCGCGCGAAAAAGCAAGGACCGCAAACCCAGCGATTTTGGCACTGGACGCGTCCTGAAGATTTCAGGGCCCCTCGATGGTCCAAAAGTTTCCGTGGAGAAAGCGGGTGTACGCCAGCCTGCGGACTAAACTTCTCGATTCTTGAATGAAAATATTTTTCAGACCTGGAGGAAAGCGAGCGATGAAGCGTCACGCCCTGTGCTGTGCAATGGGATTGCTGATTTTGACGCCGCGCGCGAACGCGCAAAAATCGTTCACGCTCGAACAGGTAATGAGCGCGCCTTTTCCCTCCAGCCTGATTGCGGCAAAGAATTCCAACCGCATCGCTTGGGTTCTGGATCAAGAAGGCCGGCGCAACATCTGGGTGGCCGAAGGGCCCGCATTCTCGGCACGGCAGCTCACAAAATACAGCGAGGATGACGGCCAGGAGCTCTTGGACCTCCGTCTTTCCGCGGACTCCAACACGATTGTCTATGTGCGCGGTGAAGGCAAGAACGCAGTCGGCCAGGTGCCGAATCCCACCAGTAATCCTGCAGGAGCTGAGCAAGCGGTTTGGACCGTCGCCTGGAACGGCGGCGAGCCCAAGCGTGTGGACGCCGGCCATTCCCCACAGGTTTCTCCACGCGGAACGATCGCGTATGTCAAGGATGGACAGATCTGGCTCGCGCCTCTGGATGGAGTCGACAAGCCGCAGCAACTGGTTGTCCGCGGGCAAAATTTTGGCCCGCACTGGTCACCCGATGGAAGCGGTCTGGCTTTCGTGTCCGCGCGAACCGATCACGCCTTCATCGGCGTCTATGACGTTGCCACCAAAACGATTCAATTCATCGCGCCGTCTGTGGATTCCGACGCCAATCCCGCGTGGTCGCTCGACGGCAAGCGTATCGCTTTCGTGCGGCGGCCCGCCGAACCGCGAGACGAGCCGCAGGGTTTCTTTATTGCGCCGGATAAGCCGCACCGTTGGGCCATCTGGATCGCGGATGTCCCCTCTGGAACAGCTCACGAAATCTGGCACAGCAGCGCGACGCCGCAGGGATCGTTTCCTTACATGGCCGAAGATACCGGAGGCGGCGTCATCAACTGGGCCGCTGGCGATCGACTGGTCATCGCTTCTGAAGAAGATGGGTGGCTGCATCTCCACGCACTCTCGGCCGAAGGCGGCGCAGCGAAGCTCCTCACTCCCGGCAATTGCGAAGTGGAGCAGTGGTCCTTCACGCCCGATAAGAAAGGTATCCTGTTTAATTCAAATTGCGGCGACGTGGATCGCCGCCACATCTGGAACGTGTCGATCGACGGAGGCACCCCGGGACAATTCACTCGCGGCACTGGGATCGAGTGGGCTCCCGCTGTGCTTAGTGACGGTCGGACACTGATCTATTTCGGATCGGATGCGACTCACCCCGGTCGCCCTTTCGGTACCTCACTTGCGCCCGACCGCACGACCGGCGCCCTAGCGTCCGGAACCTGGCCCAGGGATTTTCCTTCCAACGGCCTCGTCGCGCCACAGCAAGCTCTTTTCAAATCCGACGACGGTTTGGAATTACACGGGCAGCTTTTCATGCCCGCGGGATTGAAGCCTGGCGAAAAGCGCCCAGCCGTGATTTTTCTTCACGGCGGCCCCATCCGCCAAATGCTTCTCGGCTGGCACTACATGTACTACTACTCGAACTCCTACGCCATGAACCAGTACCTCGCCAGCCGCGGATACATCGTTCTTGCGCTGAATTACCGCAGCGGCATCGGCTACGGCCGCGCGTTTCGCGAAGCCCCGGGCCGGGCAGGTCGCGGCGCAACCGAATATCAGGACGTGGTCGCCGCGGCAAAATATTTGCAGGGCCGCAACGAGGTCGACGCAAAACGCATCGGACTATGGGGCGGAAGTTACGGCGGCTATTTGACCGCCCTAGGTTTAGGGCGCAACTCCGATCTGTTCGCGGCGGGCGTGGACCTGCACGGCGTACACGACTGGCCGACTGACAACTGGGAAGGAAAGAACGTCCCTGCGGATCTGAACAAGCTGGCCCGTGATTCCTCTCCCGTGACTTCCGTCAACACCTGGAAGTCGCCGGTACTTTTTATTCATGGCGACGACGACCGCAACGTTTATTTCACGCAAACGGTGGACCTCGTCGCTCGCCTCCGCGAAAAAGGCGTCGAGATCGAGCAACTCGTTTTCCCCGATGATGTGCACGATTTTCTGCTGCACCGGCATTGGCTGGCGGCCTATCACGCGGCCAGCGACTTTTTCGATCGGCATTTCAAGATGCCGGGAAATTGAACATACGCTTTGAAACGCAATCTAGTTCCTATCGCCGGATTGTCGCTTCTCGCCGCGGCCACTCTCTGCGCCGGTGACAAGCGTGTCCATTTCCTTCCCCGATTGCAGCCCGGCCAGACCATCACCTACCTCATCCGTTTTCAGAGCGACAAAAATGTAAAAACCGAAAGCAACGTTGTCGCCCCCATGGCGCCAGACGCGGCGCAAATCGACGCGCACGGCTTGCTGCGGCTTGAGATCCTGGGCGTTCAGCAATCAAGCAGCAGTGCAGCGATTCACCTGCGCGGTCAGTTTCTGACTTTCGAACCGAATGTCCAGCCAAGGACGCCAGAAGAGAAAAAGTCCAGCGGCCAGAGCATCGAATTCACGATTTTCCCGGATGGCTCAGTCAACGAAGTGAAGGGTTTGGATTTTCTTGTTCCCGAGCAAAAGCAAGCCTGGCAGCAATGGGTTGCGCGTTTCGCTCTTGCGTGGACTCTCCCTCCCAACGGCATGAAGGTCGGCGAAAAATGGAAATCCGGCCAAGCGGAGCAGGCAGGGGCTCCCGTCGCCGGATTGAATTGGGCGCGGCAGTCCACGTACGTGCGCGATGAGCCGTGCCATGCGAGTCAGCTTTCTCCTGCGGGAGACGTTTCCGTCTCCAGTGGTCCTTCCGATACTTGTGCTGTGCTGCTCACATCGGCAACGCTGCGGCAGAATTCGTCGTCAAAAAATGCTACCCCGGAGGATTTCAAGCTTCACGAGCTGCGGACCACGGGAACGGCGAAAGGCGCCAACGAAATCATTACCTATATTTCTCTGAAGAGCGGCCTCGTCGTGCGGGCCACGGAAGAGGCCACTCAATTTATGGATGTCGTCGTGGCCCAGGCGGACGGCTCGAATCGCGTGCACTATAATGTTGATGCCAAGAGCCACTCGGAAGTGCTCCTGGTAACGGAAGCTCCCCTGCATCAGCCCTGATTCGAACTTGCCGCCACGTATCGCCCCCGAAACCCGAAGCTTGCCTGCTGGCGTATAATGAAGGATTCGGCAGCGGCCGTCGAAGCTGCGGGAGACCCTTCCCATGAAATTTAAGCTGCACAGCAATTACCAGCCCCGCGGTGACCAACCCGCGGCGATTGATCAGCTCTACAGCGGTGTGGAAGCCGGAGAGAAGCATCAGGTGCTTCTCGGCGTGACCGGGTCCGGCAAGACCTTCACCATGGCCAAGTTGATCGAGCAGGCCGGCCGCCCAGCTCTGGTGCTGGCGCACAACAAGACTCTTGCCGCGCAGTTGTATCACGAGTTCAAGGCCTTCTTTCCGGAAAACGCCGTCGAATACTTCGTCAGCTATTACGATTTTTATCAGCCTGAGGCTTACGTTCCCTCCGCGGACATCTACATCGACAAGGAAGCCACCATCAACGACGAGCTGGACAAACTGCGTATGAGCGCGACGCGCTCCTTGTTCGAACGCCGCGATGTTGTGATTGTCGCTTCAGTGTCCTGCATCTATGGCCTGGGATCTCCGGAAGCCTATTACGGCATGCTCGTCATGCTCGAAAAAGGCCACCAGACTTCGCGCGAAGCTCTGCTACGCCGGTTTGTCGATATTCAGTATGACCGCAGCGAAGACTTGCGCCGTGGCAGCTTCCGCGTGCGCGGCGACATGGTCGAAATCTATCCCACTTATGAGGATCAGGCGTACCGCATCGAAATGTGGGGCGACCAGATCGATTCGCTGCGGCAAATCGATCCGCTCACCGGTGAGGTGCGCGGGGGACAGGAAGATTTGTCGCGCGTTCCGATTTATCCGAAGACGCACTACGTGATGCCGCAGGAGCAGCGCGACCGCGCCATTGTCAGCATTCAGGAAGAGCTGTGGTGGTGGAAGAAGGAGCTGGAGAAGCAGGGAAAATTTGTCGAGGCGCAGCGCGTCGTGCAGCGGACCATGTTTGACATCGAAATGATGCGCACCATCGGCTATTGCCACGGTATCGAGAACTATTCGCGCCACCTCAGCGGCCGTTTGCCGGGGGAAGCGCCGCCAACCCTCCTCGACTATGTGCCCCAGGACTACCTGATGTTCATCGACGAATCGCACCAGACTGTTGGTCAAGTGCGTGGAATGTTCAACGGTGACCGCGCGCGAAAACAGACCCTGGTGGACTACGGCTTTCGAATGCCTTCGGCCCTGGATAACCGGCCATTGACTTTCGAGGAGTTTGAAAACCGACTCAATCAAGTCGTATACGTCTCCGCAACACCTGGTCCGTATGAGCTGACGAAATCAGGCGGCGTAGTTGTGGAACAGGTAATCCGGCCGACCGGTTTGGTGGACCCGCAAGTGGAGATTCGTCCCGTGAAGGGTCAGGTCGACGATCTTCTGGAAGAAATTCGCGTGCGTTCGGAGAAAAATGAGCGCGTGCTGGTGACCACGCTGACGAAACGCATGGCCGAGGATTTGTCCGAATATTTTTCGGAGATTGGCGTCAAGTGCCGCTACCTCCACTCCGAAGTGGAAACGCTCGATCGCATTAAAATTTTGCGCGATTTGCGCCGCGGCGAATTTGACGTGCTCATCGGCATCAATCTACTGCGCGAGGGTTTGGATTTGCCGGAAGTCTCGCTGGTGGCCATTTTGGATGCGGACAAGGAGGGATTCTTGCGCAGCACTACTTCTCTGATTCAGACAATTGGCCGGTGCGCCAGGCACATCGAAGGCAGAGCAATCTTGTACGCCGACCGCCGCACCGACTCCATGAATCAAGCCATAGATGAAACAAACCGGCGCCGTGCAAAGCAAGTCGCTTACAACAAAGAAAACAACATCACACCCATGTCCATCATCAAGTCCGTGGATATGGAGCTGGCCAGAATCGTCGAAGCAGACTATGTGACCGTTCCCGTGGACGACGCCAGCCTCGATGCCGCCACGGCGAATATCAAGAGCGAACAGCAACTCGCCGAAATGTTGCAGCAACTGGAAACGCAAATGCGCGAAGCAGCCAAGAAATTCGAATTTGAAAAAGCCGCCCAGCTCCGCGACCGTATCCGCGCGCTAAAGCAAAAAGACGTAGCGGGCCTATTTTCGGCCGAAGCCGCTTCTGCTTGATCCCTGAATCAACCAGCTCGAAAAATGCCCTGGGAATTGGTATCCAGCGTTGCCCTCAGGTTATGCTAACAATGAATGCCGAATAGCCTCGCCATCATCGGTGCGGGACGTGTGGGCCGAACGCTGGGACGCGGGCTGCGTGAAGCGGGATGGAAGATTGGATCGGTAGTTACCCGCAGCGAGGCAAGCGCGCGACGCGCCGTTCATTTCATTGGGGCAGGGAAGGCCTGGGCGGGATTGACGCGTCAGGTCCTCTTGTCGCAGGTTATCCTGATCACCACGCCTGATGACCAGATTGCAGCCGTGGGGCGAGAGCTCGCACGGATCGGTGAAGGAGAATTGCGTGGGAGAGTTGTTCTGCATACCAGCGGCGCCACGGACTCCAGTGCCCTTGAACCCTTGCGGGCGCACGGGGCGATTGTCGGATCGATGCATCCTCTGCAATCCTTCAGTGGTGTCGCTATGCCATCGCTCGAAGGAAGAGTCTTTGCGATTGAAGGCGAAACGCAGGCGGTGCGAGTCGCGCGGCGAGTCGCGCGGGAACTCGGTGGATCGCCCGTGCGCGTCGCGGGAAGCAAGAAACCCTTGTATCACGCTGCTGCGGCAATGGCCTCCGGTCATATTCTGGCCGTGGAAGAAGCAGCCACGCAGTTGCTCGTCTCGCTGGGGATGAAGCGGCGCGAAGCCGTCCGCGCATTGTTGCCGCTGACGCGCCAGGTGCTGGACAATTTTGAACGCCTGGGACCGCGGGCGGCATGGACGGGGCCGCTCGCTCGCGGAGATTTCAAGGTAGTGCGCGCGCACTTGCAGGCCCTTCGGGAATCGCCGATGGAAATTGCGCATGCGTATGAAGCGCTGAGCCGCCTGGCGGCGCGCGTCCTCGCACAAGATACTGCGGGTACCTTGGCGGAATTGGAAAAAAGTTCTGTGAAAATGATTACAAGGGCAAAGGCAACAGGGGGCAACGCGTGAAACGACTCCAGATTGGAATCGAAAGCACCAAGCTGGCAAATGGCCTGGACGTGGTAGTCGCGCCAGACACTACGGCGCCGGTGGTTACCGTGGCCCTTTACTACAAAATCGGATTCCGGCTCGAACCGCAGGGGCGCAGCGGGTTTGCGCATCTGTTCGAACACATGATGTTTCAGGGATCCGCGAATGCTCCGAAGATGCAGCACATCAAGCTCGTGAATTCCAGTGGCGGCACGCTGAACGGCTCCACGAGTTACGACGTCACGAATTATTACCAGGCTGTGCCGTCGAACGCTCTGGAGCGCGTGCTGTGGCTCGAGGCGGACCGCATGCGCGCGCTGAAAGTGGACGATGAAAACCTGAAAAATCAGCGCGACGTGGTGAAGGAGGAAGTTCGCGTCAATGTCATGAACCAGCCCTACGGCGGGTTCCCGTGGCTGGACATGCCTCCCGTGGCCTTCCGCAATTGGGCGAACGCGCATAATTTCTACGGTGATTTTGCGGATCTCGATGCTGCGGACCTTGCTGACGTGCAGGCTTTCTTCAAAACATACTACGTGCCGAATAATGCCGTGTTGCTGATGCTGGGTGATGTAAAGGCGGAAGAAGCGATCGCGCTTGCAAAGAAACATTTTGGTGACATTCCCGCGGGAGCCCCGCCGCCGTTCGCCGATTCCAGCGAGCCGGAACAAACGGAAGAACGACGGGGCAGTGTGGAGGAGAAATTCGGAACGCTGCCCGCCATTGCCATCGGATACGGGTTGCCTAGGAGACGTACCGCCGATTGGTACGCGATGGCCCTGCTCGATCAGGCGTTGCATGGCGGGCGCGCGGGAAGAATACACCGTGAACTTGTGTTGGAGAAACAGATTGCTGTCGAAGCCGAAGGCGGAATCGATGATCTCTTCGGCTACAACGGGCCTTCGCAGATGACCACCCGCATTCTGCATAAGCCCGAGTATTCGAGCCAGGCGGCGCTGGAAGCATTTGATTCCGTGATTCGTGATGCCTGGCAAAACGGCTTAACCCTGGAAGAGCTGGAACATTTGAAGGTGAAGTGGCGCTCGGATTATTACGCCACGCTCGAAAGCGGCCGCGGCGGGTACATGCCGAAATACGGGCTGATGCATCTTCTCGCATGCTTCACTCTGTTCGACCACGATCCGCAATTGGTGAATACCATCATGGACGGATTTCTCGCCGTCACCCCCGAGGAGATTCTGGCCGTTGCCAAAAAATATCTGCGGAACGAAAAACGGGCCATCGTCTTTCGCACGCCGCTCAAGGCCAGCGCCCCCTTGGATAAAAAGGAGGCCGCGTAATGGCTGCCCGTGCCGTGGGACTGCCAACCGGTGTTCCCCCGCTCGCTCCGGAACGTCCGGTGAAGTGGCCGAAGCGGACCAGGGCGCGCCTTTCAAATGGACTTGAAGTCATTCTCGCGGAGGCGCGCTCGATTCCCAAGTTTCATGGTGAACTTTTTTTTCGCTCTGGAAACGCCGCCGTGGTGCATCGCGCTCCAGGCCTTGCCGAAATGACCGCGACGGTGGCGCGCACCGCCACAACCAAGCGCGCGAGCCGCCAGCTCGAAGAAGACTTGCGGCGCATTGGCGCAGACCTTTCTTCCAGTGCGGGCGCGGACATCAGCGCGATTGGTTTCTCTGGTCTCGCGGAATTTGCCGAGCCGCTGCTGGAATTGGTGAATGAACTGGCGCGAGAGGCGGCGTTTCCAGTGGCCGAATTCGAACGTGAGCGGCGGCAGAAGCTGGAAGAAGTAAAAATGCAGCGCACCGAGCCGGGTTTCTTGGCGAACGAGCGATTGCGCAAAGTTTTGTTTGGCGCGCATCCCTATGCCCAGGTTTCGCCGAGCGAGGCGCAGGTGGCCGCATACCAGCGCGAAGATCTGTCGGCGGTCTACCGCGAATTTTACACGCCGGAAAATGGAGCGTTGCTGCTCGTCGGTGATTTTGATGCAAATGAAATGTTGCCGGCTGCCGAAAAAGTGTTTGGCAAATGGTCCGGAAAAAGACCGGAAACTCCTGCGGCTCCCGCTCCCGCGAATCCGCGCGGCCGCCGCGTATGCCTGGTGCACGTGCCCGGGGCGGTCCAGACGCAGATCCTTGCGGGTTGCCACGCAATCACCCGCAAGCATCCGGACTGGGTGAAGCTGGGCCTCACCAACAGTTTGTATGGCGGAGCATTTAATTCCCGGTTAGTCATGAATATCCGCGAAGAAAAGGGCTATACCTACAGTCCGCGCAGCAGCTTGAATGCGCTGCGGCAGCATGGCTACTTTTCGGTTTCGGCGGCGGTGCGCAACGAAGTCGTGGCGGCATCGCTGACGGAAATATTTTATGAGATGGACAAACTGCGGTCCTTGCCGGTACCGGAGGAGGAACTGGCCGACGCGCAAAATTATTTGAGCGGAGTCTTTTCGATGGGGCTCGCGACGCAGAGTGGTTTGCTGACACAACTCTCCGTTATGGCGGTGAACGAATTGCCGGACGATTATCTCGAAACCTATCGCCAGAAAGTCCGCGCGCTTACGCCGCAAGATCTGCTGGCGACGGCGCGCAAATATCTGGACTCCGCCAACATGCAAATCATCGCCGTGGGCGACCGCGCGCAAATCGAATCGCAAGCCGCGCTCTTCGGCGAACTCGAAGTCTACGACGCGCAGGGAACGCGGCTGAGTTAGCGGAGACGTTTGTCTCTGTTATTGATTTGTAGACGTATGTGGCGCATTATATGTCCGCTATGGTTTGGCGGGCTTTCGCAATTCGCATTGCCCTGATTCTTTGCCTGCTGCTGACTCCTGGTGCCCTCGCGAAGAAGCCGCCGGCCAAGCCGGTAAACATTAACACTGCGACGTCCGAAGAGTTGCAGCAAGTTCCCGGTATCGGGCCGGCGACGGCGGAAAAGATTTTGCAAATGCGCAAATCCTACGGCGCGTTCAAGAGCGTGGACGATTTGCTGGCCATTCGCGGGCTGGGACCGAAACGCCTCGAAAAGATGCGCAGGTATTTGACCGTCGGGAAGCCTGCAGCAGCAAAGCCCGTCCCCTTGCCGGCGAAGTTCACTCCCCCAGCGGAAAAGCCACCGGACAAATCTTGAGAGAAATTCCTCACATTGGCAGGCCGACGGCTTTGCAAGAGCGAAGCGGGAAGAAAAAATCTGCTTGCATCGTTCGGAATGACGCATAGGGAAGGCGCCCGGCGAGGCCGCACTACGCTCGGGACTCGGCGGGCGAGCAAGCCCATCAAAACATCTGGTGCGTCGGCTTGGGCTGCTCGATGCCGAGGGGCACCTGGTCGGCGATGCGGATGCCGTAGCCCTCGAGGGCGACGACTTTTTTCGGGTGATTAGTAAGGACGCGAATATCCTTGAGGCCGAGGTCGATCAGGATTTGCGCGCCGATGCCACTTTCGTGCTGCACCATGCGCTGGCGGGCAGGCTCGCGATCCAGCTGACCACGCTTGTGAAAGTGAATCTGCGGGAGCACGCCAGGCTCCTCGGGCGTATCGACACTGAAACCGCGGCCCGTGTGATGCAAATAGAGAAAAACGCCGCGGTTTTCCTTGGCGATGGCGGCGAGCGAGCGCGAGACAAGTTCGCTGCAATCGCAAGCCGTTGAACCGAAAACATCTCCAGTGAGGCAGTGCGAATGAACGCGTACCAGCGCCAGTTCCGCGCCTTCCAGATCGCCGCGTACCAGAGCGATGTGCTGGTCATGGTCGACATCGCTGGCGTATGCGACCATGCGGAATTCGCCGAAGCGCGTGGGCAGAACTGCTTCGGCCACGCGGCGGACGTAGCGTTCGTGCTGCATGCGGTAGCGAATGAGGTCCGCCACCGTGAGCATCTTCAGATTGTGCTCCTTGCAAAATTCGATGAGCTGCGGCACGCGGGACATCGTGCCGTCTTCATTCATGATTTCGCAGATGACGCCGGCGGGACTGAGCCCGGCGATGCGCGCGAGATCCACGGACGCTTCCGTCTGGCCGGCGCGGACGAGCACGCCGCCATTGCGCGCGCGCAGCGGAAAAACATGGCCGGGACGCGCGAGGTCCTGCGGCTTCGTTTTTGGATCGATGGCCGCAAGGATGGTGATGGCGCGGTCGGAAGCGCTGATGCCGGTGGTGACACCGAGCCGCGCGTCGATGGCTTCGCAGAACGCCGTGCCGTGGACGGAAGTGTTGATGGGCGACATGAGGGGAAGATGAAGCTCGTCGCAGCGCTCCTCGGTGAGCGGGAGGCAGATCAGGCCGCGGCCGTACTTGGCCATGAAGTTGATGGCTTCGGGGGTGATTTTTTCGGCGGCCATGGCGAGGTCGCCTTCGTTTTCGCGGTCCTCGTCATCGACGAGGACGACCATGCAGCCTTGGCGAATTTCTTCGACGGCTTCTTCGACGGTTGCGAAATGGGAAGAGTTTTCAGTCATAAGTTGTTACTTCTACGTTTCAACCGAATGATAACACTGGCGACGGCCGGGATGCAGTGACTGGTGTTCCGTAGCCTTTGATCTTTGAGATTGAAGAGCGGCCCCTTCCCACCCCGGGTGGTTTTTGGCAAAGAGTGTGGAATCGATTGAAAACAAAAGAGCTGCGTTTTTGGTGAGCGCAAAAGAGTGCGGAAGAGAGTGAAAAGAAAGAGGATAGGTCAAATACGGTGGAAAGTCTGAAGGTCTGAACGTTGGCGCGACACACCCTCCCCTAAGTTTTTGTAACGATATGATACGAAAGAGTTTAAGGAGTGGGAGTCGGCAAACGATATGACAGGAAAGGACTTGGGAACATCGTCGGGCAGGGGGGACATGACAGAGAAACGGGAAACGGAAAACACGGCGAGGATGTGATGCGATATACACAAAGGAGAGTAACATGAAATTAAATGATTGTCAGATTATTGGTTGGATATCATTCGAATGGAGCTGTAAGGCATTGAGATGATTGCAAGTTATGCGGTTGAGGCTGGAGTTCGTGGAATGGGATTCGGAGCGGGGCGGTGAGGAATGGACTCTGAGCGCCGCCGTGCTCCACGCTATCCCATCATCGCAGATGCTGAAGTAACCGAAATCGCAAGCGAAACAAGGCTTAGCGCCAAGACCAGCGACTTGAGCGAAGGAGGATGCTTTCTGGACATGCTGAATCCTTCTCCAGAGGGCACAGAGATTGTGGTCAGAATCTCTCGCGCAGATACCACATTTACGGCGCGCGGAAAAGTCGTATTTCTGTTCCCCAATATGGGAATGGGTGTCATGTTCACAAGCGTCCCGGCCAGCCAGCAGACTGTTCTGGAAAAATGGCTCGAAGAGTTGAGCGGCGGCGGATGATCAGCGGCGCCGAGGCTGGCCTTTTGCGCTGACGGGAATAGGAGAGAGTAGAGGAATCCACCACGCAGCAGGCAGGATTGATTGTGGCCAGATTTGGTCGTGCGTGCCTACTTGTGGAGGGGCTCCCGCCTCTCGGCGGGCAGGGGCAAGGATTGGATGTAACCGTCTGAATTGTACTGGATATGCGTGACGAGGCCGCGAGGATCCGTAATCACGTCTGGCACCGTGGCATTCCCACGGCCCTGGGGATCGGAAGTGTAGTGATATAAGAACTGTTCGCCCGCGGCCATCGCCTGGCTGATGATTTTGCCAGAGATGTCGTACTCGTTGGTGATGGAGGGAATACTGGATCCTTGCCTGACGGTCAGCATTTGGAACTTATCGTCATAGGTGTATAGCTCGGTGTATCCCTCAGAATCCGCGACCTTAGACAGGCAACCGTGAAGGTCGTAGTCATACGTGATGGCACGGCCAGTTGAATCCGAAATGCGTTGAACGCGATGCTGCGTGTCGCGCTCAAAATGCAACCACTGACCAGAAGGAGTGGTGACGGAGAGCAGTTCTCCTGAGGAATTGCGCTCCATCTCATATTTATGCCCTGCCGGATCTGTATAGCCCGCGAGGACGGTGACATTGTAGCCGAGGGCTTTGGGCCGGTAAGGAAAATAAAGTCTTGAGCGGTCCCGCTGCGTGACCGTCCAACCGTCTCTTGCGTAAACGGCTACCGAGCCATTCGCTACATAGGTGTCGCCGGTCAGGCCCGGTTGGGGCGGGACGTGCACGAAATGGAGCCTCCCCCCATTCTCATAGATCAAATCCACATACACACCCATTTGTCCGGCAAGGAAAATGTCTAGAGAATCGGAAGCACCGATACCGAAGGAACGCGAGATATTATCCTGGTTCCGATAGGACCTCGTAAACAGGAGGGGGTATTGTCCTTCCAAGCGGAAATCAGCCGTACGGTCAATGAAGAGCCCATTGGCCAAGTCCGCACGAAAGACGTGAGCACCGTGCTGCGGTAGAGCTTCGTCCGAATCGGTCATGCGCCAAAGGGAAGGCTTTCCGGGCACAGAGTAGATGGTAATCGTTGGTTCGTCCGCATTGATGAAGGAGTCCCAGGTTCCTTCGGCTCCGATGAGCGTTTCACCCATGAGGTCAACCTCAGAGCCTGACAAAACGCCACCGCTGAGCAGACTGGTGTAATCGCTGCTCATAGGCAAATCGAAATAAAGCATGGCGATATTCTTGGTCAGAATCTTCTGAAGCCGAGAATGCAACCATTCCGGATTCCAGCGCGACATAATCGCCGGAGGACGAAGGCGCGCGTAAGAAACAACCGCAAAACGTCCATCGTACCGATAGTTTTCTGCGTATGCCCAATTGAAAGATGGGATATAGACATCCCTTGAAGTGACCGCAATGAGAAGCGTAGATGGATCCGCGTCCAGTTCCGGATACAGTCGGCGGAGGTACTCCACGCAACTTTCGGAATCAACTTGTCTGCGCTTAGGGTCCACTAGTTTTTCCGTGAGGGGAACCGCAGGGAGAAGCACTACATCAATGCCAAACTTCGCGTTGTAATAGGCGGGGGCCCAATCGAGTGGCTCGCTGTCGTCGAGCCCCAAAGGAATCAAGTAGACCCTTTTGGCGGGGACCGGAGGCAAGGTGAGGCGCTGCGGCATAGGAGTGAGATCAATATATTGCGTGCCAGCCGCCGGGAGGAACGAGAGACGAGAGAATCGGAGATTCTGATGGATTGAGTTTGCAACCGCGTAGAGGTGCCCCGCGCCGTGCGAGCCTGCAAGTGCAACTGAGAATTGGACGAATTCGGAGCCTTGAGCTGTAAAGGCGACCCCGAGAGCCGTTGACCTGAGGTGAATATCCTTTCCGAGAACGGCCTCGACTGCCGGCGAAGCCTT
This sequence comes from Acidobacteria bacterium 13_2_20CM_2_57_6, assembly GCA_001917435.1. Lineage (GTDB taxonomy): Bacteria > Acidobacteriota > Terriglobia > Acidiferrales > UBA7541 > Acidiferrum. The sequence continues at coordinate 4,502 of MNEA01000062.1, read as the reverse complement.
GGCAAGTTTCAAGGCTTCGCGGTAAGCCATGGTGGAGCTCAAGCGAGCATGAAGGAAGCCTGCAACGGCGGCAACCAACAGGAATGCCGCCGCAAGCAGAACTCCTGCGATCCAGTAGAGAGTTTTTTTGTAGGAAAAGGAAACAGTCTGCCTAATGGTCGCCGGCGGAAATGCATGATTGCATCGAAGGCAAGCGGGCGTGGAAAGGGGACTGACCGCTCCGCAGAGCGGGCACGAGCGCGTAAATTGCCTTTCGGACATAGGAGTAGTTAACTGGATTTTTCTGTTCCTCCCAATAGTACGACACGAAAGGTGTACCTGTTTGGTACACACGGGTCTGTGCCCTGATGCTTCAATGTGCGCGGGCGGATTTGGGGCGCGCGGAAGCTTTCCAGGGAGTGAGCACAGTGTAGCGCGGGACGGCAGTGGCGTTTTCCTTGAAGGTAGCCAGCAATTTCCGGCGGCAGAGCCAGCTTACGGCCGCCTGGACGGAACTCTTTGAAATGCCGATGTTTTCGGCGAGCTCCTGGTAGCTGATTTGAACGGTGGCGCCGCGGCGGGCGTGCTCGGCGGCGAGCCAAAGGTAGACCAGAAAGCTGACGGGGCGACGATCGTGGCCGACAAGGTCGCGCAGGAGCACGTCGGTGATGTAATCGTCGAGCGCGGGCATCGCTATACCAGCTATTAGTATAGCATCGAATGGCTGATTGTGCAGGACGTTCGAGTGCGGATATGCCCAGGCCCTCGACAAGGAGGTCGACCATGATTCGAGGGATCAAGTTTGTGAGCATTCCGGTGCGTGAACAGGATGCAAAGTGACAACGGACCAGCCGATGACCGAGACGCAGCGGTGGATCGAATTGATGATTCCCGGGGCAGACTCCGGACTGGCGCTGTTCACTCCGAAGGGGCACGAGAACCGCATCGGCGAGTTTCAATCTGTATCGTTCTGGTGCGATGACGTATTCGCGACGGCGAAAGTGCTCAAATCGAAAGGCGTGCAGTTCGAGGTTGAACCGAAGAAGGAGCAGTGGGGATCAACGGCTATCTTCATAGATGCGGACGAGAACAAATTCGTACAGTCGAGCCGGTAGACGCGGTTTAGTGGCGCCAGCATTCAGAACGAACGGGAGCCGGCCGAATCGGAGATAAGAGTGGCCCGCCTCGGAAGGCGAGCCCTACAAGAGCCTGCGAGCGGGCTAGATCACATTCCAGGGTTTGCGGTACTGCTTGGTGAGCAGCTTGTTGGCCTCGGGGTCGTTGACAAACTGCTCTTCGTCGCGGTTCCAACGCAATTTGCGCCCCAGGTGGAAGGCGATGTTGGCTACATGGGGCGCGCTGGTGGAGCGGTGCGTGGTTTCAATGTCGGAGTTGGACTTCTGCCGCGAGCGCATACATTCCAGGAAGTTGAGCACGTGAGGGTAGTGTTGCGCGGAGCCTTCGCTGCGGATGGTGGCGAACGCCGTAACGCTCTCGCCTCCGACGGGTTTGCGTTCCGGCCACACGGTGTAGCCTTCGCGGTCGATAAATAATGTACCTTCGGTGCCGTAAAACTGGATGCCATAGCCGTGACCGTCTGGCCCACGCGAGTTAGCGTGGCGATTGCTCCAGGTCACGATAAATTCCTTGCCGCTTACCGGCGAGGCGGGATATTCAAAGACTACTTCGAGCGTGTCCGGAATTTCGCCGTTGTCCTGGATGACGTATTTCCCGCCGAAGGCGCTGACTTCTTTTGGCGCATCAACGTCCATCGCCCAGTGCACGACGTCCAGCAGATGCACGCCCCAGTCAGTGAGTGTGCCTCCGGAATAGTCCCAAAAAGAGCGAAACGTGCCGATGCAGCGATTGCGGTTGTAGGCGTGATAAAGAGCGGGTCCAAGCCAAAGGTCCCAGTCCAGCCAGGGGGGCGGATCGCCGTCCGGAGGATTGCCCATGCCTTCCGGCGAGCTGTTACTGTGAATCCATGTTTCGGCGAGCGTGACCTTGCCGATCTTTCCGCTGCGGACAAGCTCGACAGCCTTTTGAAAGTGTTCGCCCGAACGTTGCTGCGTGCCGACTTGCACGATACGGTTGTGTTTTGCCGCCGCCAGGACCATTTTGCGGCCCTCGGCCAGTGTGTGCGAGAGAGGCTTTTCGACGTAAACATCCTTGCCGGCTTCGCACGCCATGATCATGGGGATGGCGTGCCAATGGTCGGGGGTGGCGATGATTACCGCTTGGATGTCTTTGTTGTCGAGGACAGCACGAAAATCCTTGAAACCCTTGGCCTTGCCGTCGGTAAGTTCGAGAGCGCGGTCCAGATTGGGCTGGAACGGATCGGCGATGGCGATAGCATCGACCTGGCCGGAGCGGAGGAAGTCCCTTAGGTCGAATTGACCCATTCCGCCGGCGCCGATCAGGCCGACGCCGATCCGATCGTTGGCTCCCAAGACGGTGCGGGTGAGCGGCCCAGGGGAAGCGGCAATGCTCACGGCGGCTCCTGCGAGACCCTTGCTAAAATCCCTTCGGGTAATTTCAAAGTCGGCCATTTTCCCGTGTACCTCCTTACGCGGATTGCGAGCGGCGGCAGAGCGTTGCGCCCGGCGGCCCGGACCATTTTCGCGCAAGACCGAGCCGAGAGAGAAATGAAATTCGAGGGAACAAGGAATGCGTGCTATGGGAGCCAGTGGTGGACGAGTTGGAAGAGGGTACCGCCGAAGAGGGCGGCGCCGGGAATGGTGAGAACCCAGGCATACACGATGCGGCGCGTTATGCCCCAACGGACGGCGGAAAGCCGACGGGTAGTGCCGACGCCAACGATGGCTCCCGTGACGGTGTGCGTGGTGCTGACAGGAATGCCGAATTTTGCGGTGGCAAAAAGCGTGACGGCGCTGGCGGTTTCCGCCGCGAAGCCGCCGAACGGATTAAGCTTGGTGATGCGTTGGCCCATGGTTTTGATGATGCGCCAGCCTCCCGCCATGGTGCCGCCGGCCATGGCCAAATGGCAGCAGATGATGACCCAATAGGGGACTTCGAAGGTCTTGAGCAGACCACCTGTCACCAAAGCCGCGGTAATGATCCCCATGCCTTTTTGAGCGTCGTTGGTGCCGTGGCCCAGGCTATAGAGAGCCGCGGAAATGAGTTGCAGCCTGCGGAACCAGCGATCAACCTTGAGCGGACGCTGTCTGCGCACGATCCAACTGGTCAGGACAGTGACGAGGATCGCGACCAGCATCCCGACCAGAGGAGAAAGGAAAATGAAAAGAACGGGCTTAAGCCAGCCGCCAAAGATAATGGCTTGGAAACCGGCGTGCGCGACAGCGGCGCCACCGTAACCGGCGATCAGCGCATGCGAGGAACTAGTGGGCAGGCCGAGAACGAGAGTGATTAGATTCCAAGCGATAGCGCCGAGAAGCCCGGCAAGAATCACTTTTTCGTCGACCATTTCGAGATGAACCAAGCCCTTGGTAATGGTCTTGGCGACGGCCGTGCCGAACCAGAAGGCGGCCACAAAATTAAAGAAAGCGGCCCAAACGACGGCGCGGAACGGCGTAAGGACGCGAGTGGATACGACGGTGGCGATGGAATTGGCGGCGTCGTGCCAGCCATTGGAGAATTCAAAGGTGAGAGTAACAGTGATGACGACGAGGAGGAGAGTGAAGCTGCTCACAGGTCAGGCGCTCTTGAGGATGACGCCTTCGATGACGTTGGCGACGTCTTCGCACTTGTCGACGGCGGTTTCGATAACCTCAAAGATTTCTTTCCACTTGATGATCTGGACGGGATCCTTCTCTTCGTCGAAAAGCTGGGCGATGAGCGTGCGGCAAAGGCGGTCGCTTTCGTTTTCGTAGCGATTGATCTCGATGCAGTGCTTGAGGGCTTCTTGCGGCGTTCCCAGGGCGCGGACGGCAGCATCTACCTCGGCTGTGGCCGAGACGAGAACTTTGACGAGGTCAACGGTACCGGTGCGGACGGTGTCCACCCGGTAGAGGACAAAACGGCTGGCGGCGGCGTCGATGAGGTCAATCACGTCGTCGAGGCGGCTGCAGAGCTCGTAAATGTCTTCGCGGTCAAAGGGAGTGATGAAGGTTTGATTGAGCTTGGTGAAGAGCGCGTGAGTAATCTCGTCGCCTTCGTGTTCAATGGCTTTGACGATTTGCACCTGTTCCGGCACGCCAGTATAGTGCGAGAGCATTTTCAAAAGGGCCTCGGCCCCCACATGGATATTCGCTGCTTGTTTGGCAAAGAGGTCAAAGAAGCCCTCTTCGCGCGGCAAGAACCGCTGCAAAAGTCCCAGCATGACGTGTGACTCTCCCCTGAAGAGTCTGTGTCTTGAGGCCTACGGACGATATCAGAGGGGGAAGAGAGTAGGCAAGGGAGCGATGGAGGTTGGGCCATAGGGATAATCAAATAAAAAGGGCGGCCCGCGAGGACCGCCCTTTTAGGATTGAGGTTACGGGCGAGCTGGAGAACTTAGTACATGCCGCCCATGCCGCCTGCGCCGGGGGCTCCGGCAGCGGCAG
>MNEA01000022.1 GCA_001917435.1 Acidobacteria bacterium 13_2_20CM_2_57_6 | reverse complement strand
GCTGTGTTTAACCACAACCTATTGTGGTTACCTGAGTCAAATGGATACCCACTTTCCTTGAAACGAAGCCAGGTGCCCTGCCCTCGGTTTTGGAGGGCGGGGCTTTTGGTTTTACCTTGTCCTTGCTCGCCTCCACGCTATCCCAAAGTATCTAAAGCACTTAAAATAATCCTTAACATACGTAACCAACTATTATACTTTAGTTTTCGTTAATTCGGTACGATCCTTCCGTCTGCCCGCCACAGCCTTTGCGATCTTAGGTCCCGATTTTATCGGGGCCGTAGACCCCGACCTTTCTTGAAAGAGTGCACATCTCTATGATTCCATTGCATTTAGGCGTCCTTTGTTTACATGCACTTGCGCACTCTTTTGCACTCTCCAAAAATTCAACCCACTTCTTTTCATGGGCTTCCGCACTCTTTGCCCAAAAACCAAAAACACCCGGGGTGGGGGTAGGGGCATCTTGTTGATTAGCCAAACTTCTTCTCTGTGCCTCGGTGACTCCGTGGCAATCCCGTCCGTTGTATCATTCCACCCCGTGAACATTCTCCTGAACGAAGTCGAATGCCGCGTCCTGGGCTCTCTCATCGAAAAAGAAATCACGACACCCGAATACTATCCGCTCTCCCTCAACGCCCTCGTCAACGCCTGCAACCAGAAATCGAATCGCGATCCCGTCATGAATCTCGACGAAGCCGCCGTCCGCCAGGCTTTGCATTCTCTCGACGGGCAATCCCTCGTCCGCCCCGTCAGCGCCTCGGACAGCCGCGTCACCAAGTACGAACACCGCCTCCAGGAAGCCTTCAATTTCTACCGCCACGAAATTGCCATTCTTTGCGTCTTGCTGCTACGCGGTCCGCAAACACCGGGCGAGCTCCGCACCCGCGCTGAACGCATGCATCCTTTCGACGACCTCAGCGCCGTGCAATCCAGTTTGCAGCACCTGATGAAGCGCGAGCCGCCGCTCGTCAAAGTTCTTCCGCGCCAGCCCGGCACCAAGGAGTGTCGCTACGTCCATCTCTTGTCTGGAGATGCCGAGTTGTCCGGCTTTGTCGAATCCTCCGAGGCCAAGCCGCAAACCAAGGAGAGCGCAAACACGATCTCCGCCGACGGCGAACGCATCACGCACCTGGAAGAAGAGATCGCGTCGCTTCGCAAGGAAGTTTCAGATTTCCACAAGGAGGTCTCTGACCTGAAGCAACAATTCGCTCAGTTCAAGAAGCAGTTCGAGTAAGAATGCCAGCTTTGCGAATTGTGCGTGTCAGTGCGACGCAGCGAATGATCGCCATGCGCGTCAACGATTCTGTTCCGCGATTTGTTACGGATGGATGTGCGCGGCCCAGCCGCCGCCGGGCGCCAATTTTATTTTTAGCTTCGTGGATTTGTTGACCTGCATTTTTATTTTCTTGTAATCGCCGGCCATGCGGTCGGCGTTCACACCGTCCTGATAGGCTTCCATCGAGAAATTGCCTTCAGGCAGAAAGGAAAAATCTACTTCCAGTTCGCGCGCCGTCCAGTCTGTCATCGCGCCCACGTACCAGTCGTTGCCGTTTCTGCGGGCCACCAAAACGTATTCGGCGATGCGGCCATCAAGAACTTTCGTGTCATCCCAAACCGATGGAACCGGGCCTAGAAACTCCATCGCTTCCGGCTCGTGCAAATAATTAGATGGGCTGTCCGACAGCATTTGCAGCGGGCTTTCGAAGACCACGTACATGGCGAGCTGGTGGCAGCGCGTGCCCAGCGCCATCGGCTGCTGGAAGATGGGAGCAAAAGTCGTTTTGGTCGCATTGCGCATCGCGCCCGGAGTGTAGTCCATGGGGCCTAGAAACATTCTTGTAAAAGGAAGCGTGACGTTGTGTTTCGGTTCGGAGTCCGCGCTCCACTTGCTCCACTCCATTCCGCGGACGCCTTCGCCGCTGATCATATTGGGCCACGTGCGGGTCATGGTGACTTGTTTCTGCCCGCCGTGAAAATCAACCAGCATTTTGCGCTTCGCGGCTTCGCTGCACACTTTAAAATAAAAGTTGATCAGCTTCTGGTCGTCGCGCTGCATGAAATCGACTTTGATTCCTTTGACGCCCCACTTCGCGTATTGATCGAGCGCGGGAATTAATTGATCGTCCAGCGATTTCCAGATCACCCAAAGAATGACGCCGACGTTTTTCTCTTTGGCGTAAGCGGTCAATTCTTCCATATTTATTTCCGGAACGACTTCCAGGACATTTCCGAGTTTGTACCAGCCTTCGTCCAAAATGACGTACTGGATGCCGTACTTCGCCGCGAAGTCGATGTAATATTTGTACGTCTGCGTGTTAATTCCGGCCTTGAAATCCACGCCGTAAATATTGTTGTAATTCCACCAGTCCCACGCGACTTTTCCGGGCTTGATCCACGAAGTATCTTGCAATTGCGACGGCTTCGCCAAAAGCCACACGAGCTGATTGGTCAGCAAGTCTGCATCTTTTTCAACGATGCCGGTGAGGCGCCAGGGAAAAGTTCTCGTTCCGGAAGTAACGGCGATGTAGTCCGCGGCTTCAACAACGCGAAGATCGCGGTCTCTCTCAAGTTTTTCTTTCAGCGGGTAGTGTGGAAATGTTCCGACAAGCGCGGGGCCGTTTGTGCCGTGGAGCCACATGCCTGGATAATCTTCCACGTCGGATTCCCCGATCGCGAGTTTAGCGCCTTCGCCGGCATCGACAACCGCGGGCATGGTGGCGATGAAAGCGGGATCGATTTCCTTCAAACGCTGCGGAACATATCTTCGTTCGTTGTGCGAAAACATGCTGTCTTCTTGCGGATAAAAGACGGTGGCATCCCCGGGGAAATTGAATCGCACTTCCTCGCGGTAGATTTTTACTTGCTGCTGAGGAAGCGACGTTTCGAACCGGTAGGCCGCGCCTTCGTTATAAGAGCGAAAGACAACCGCGTAGCCGCCTTCCATTTCGAGGCGCACTTCATTGTAGTTTTCGTGAATCCTCGCGAACTTCTGATGAACGGCGGGTTCAACCGTTTGGTCGTAGCTGCGTTTTTTGGAGGAGCGGACTTTCGAGTCCACGCCAAGAATTTTGTGATCAACGTCCAGGGAGAGAGTGCAATCCTGCAGCAGAGCGCGGCCTTTGAGGAGAACGTCGTAGCGGACGGCAGGAACGGTGCGGATTCGGATCTCGATGCGGTTGTCCGGAGAGCGCAGATCGAAGCTCGATTGAGCGGGAGCCGAAGGGGCGGTGGCCAGGATTGCGGCGAGCAAAGCCAGCAGGGGAAAAGAGTTTTGTGTTCGAATACTCATGAGGCGGATTCCTCTCCGATACAAGTGAAGCGATTCGCTTGCCCGGCGGGCATGCGGGGCCAATGTACTTTTTGGGGAGAATTTTGTAAAGCGCTTAACCTCGCGGGCCCAGGGTGGTCCCGTCAACTTGTGGCTGGCGTGACGTAAACTCTCGCAATAGGGAAAGCACGACCTGTTGCTCGGCATCGGTTTGAAATCGCTCGACTACCCGCGATGTGACCATGAATTTAGCAACTGTGGACATTTCGATCACGGCGATGATTTCCTGTTCCGAGTAGTTTGGCGCCAAGTCGTCGCCTTTGAACTGCCGTTTCATTTGTTCCATGCCCATGTGAACGGCGCTGTGCATGAAGTTCATGATTCTGAGATACAGCGACTTGAAATCGCCGCCCAAATGGAAATGATTGTCGACTTTCTCGGGGTGCTTGAAGAACTTTATCCTGAATCTGTCCGTGCGCATGTCTTCGATTACGCGACGGTCCCCCATGGCGATCAGATGGACGCGCACAAGAGTTTCAAACGCGGGGCGGAGAAGGGAAAAAGCGCCCGCGTGAAAATTGTCGCGAAAAAGCGTCAGAAGGGAATTGTGAACGCTTGCGTTGATGGCCCATTGGCTGGCAAGCATCCAATCCGCGACAGATTTAATGGGGAGCCCACAAGGGCGGGCGACCAAATCATCGAGTTTGTTCGCCGACTCAGATGAGACGCGCAGGGCTTCCGCCAAGGAGTTCGAGAGCATGTCATATTTTCAATCGTGAAGGAATTCTGCGTCCATTATTTTTTGAAGAGGGCGTCGAGAGCGGCTTGGGCGATGGCTTCGTCGATCTCCGACTTGGCGCCGCTGGCGGCGATGCCGCCGATGGTCTGGCCGTCGACCTGGATGGGGAGGCCGCCCTGGTTGGGAAAGAAGTCTGGAAAAGAGAGGGCCTCGACGCTACCTTTTTTCACGGTATCGGCGCCGTCTTTCGAAGGACTCCTGTAAAGGGCGGCGTGGCGAGCTTTTCTTTGGGCGAATTGGATGGTGTTGAGGGAGGCGGCGTCCGCTTTTTGAAAGAAAAGAAGATTTCCGCTTTCGTCCACGATGCAGATAGTGACTTCGACGTGGCGTTTTTGGGCCTCCGCCTCAGCAGCAGCGACCATGGTTTTGATGGCCGCCAGATTCAGATATTTTTTGGAGGGCAGATCGGCAGCCGAGGCTGCCATGGAAAATGCGAGCGTGACGAAAAGTAGTTTTAACATGAGCAGGATGCTACCCCTTGACATGCGCTTTTTCCAGATGGATTTGGGTTTAAAGAAGGCGCGAGAAGGGCCGCGCCAATTGGGCAGCCACCCGTACGGAGAGACAGGTACCTCTTTCGCGGTCCAGGCCCCAAACGGTGGTATGCGCCGCGCCGCCGCTCTATACAATGGAATCAAAGGAATTGCGACGTTCACGCACTGGAGAAGCACCATGGCTGAAGGTCCGTACGGAACGAGGCGCACCAATCCCCGGTTCGCGTTTTTTGCGAATGCCGAGGTTACGCTTCGCGACGGGACATCGGTCTCAGGACAGCTTGACGAATTGAGCTCGCGTGGCTGTTATATCGATGCGCTCGAACCCATTCCCATTCGGACAAAATTGCAGCTGCGCATCTCCGATGGCACGAGCACATGCGAACTGCACGGCAAAGTGATCTACATGCATTCCGGCGGGGGCTTTGGAATTTTTGGCATGGGCGTATTGTTTGAAGAGATGGACGCCGAGCAACGCTCTGCAATCGAGAAGTGGCTGCGCGAACTCGCCGCGCAAGCCAGAAAAGACCTGGGAAACAACCCCGCCTCTCGAATCAGAGGGTAGACGGCACAGAATCAGCGGGCCGTGTCGTAATCAAACCACAAGATATAGGTCATTTCGCAGAGTCCCGTAACTGGATTGCGCTCAAGACCTATTCCTATCGTCGACGCTAATCGACTGCAACTTGCACTAAGGAACTGAATTCGATGCCAGCTTGACGGACAAAAGAGGGAGCAGGTCCCAATGGAATTTTCCCCTGTCGTTAGCACGTCAAATGTCCTCCGAATTAGCACATGAAATGTCCGCGTAGAGGGCCGAAACTGAGGTAGCTAGCCGAGCCGGAGGTAGCGGCGATGGTCAGCTATCCGCAGTGGGCCCGGGAGCGGGCGATGAAGGTGGAGGAAGTGATTTTGCGGGTAGCCAGCGGGCAGAGCACGTTCTGGCAGGCGGTACGGGTGCTGAACCGCAGTCCACGACACGTGCGTCGGCTGATGCAGCGTTCCCGCCACCATGGCTTTGCCGCTTTACTGGATGGCCGCACGGGGCGGCCCAGCACCAAGCGCATGCCCTAGCCGAGCAGGTGCTGAGTCTGTACCGCGAAAAAATATTTTGATTTCAACGTGCGGCACTTTCACGAGAAGCTGCGCGAGGAGCACGGCATCGGCTACGGCTATACCTGCATCAAGCAGTTGTTGCAAGGTGCGGGGCTGGTGCTGCGCCAGAAAGCTCGGCCCGCACCGCCGTCGGCGCGAGCGGCGGCCGATGACCGGCAATTGAAAGAAAGGTGTCTACACCTTAGCTGCTACAGGCCACGAACGTACAATCGCACACCCGATCACCAGAGAAGCAACAAATGTAATCCAGAACAAAGGGTTGTGGATCGTTACGCCCGTGATGGCGCTCAAGCCAATTGCCCTGTTGGCTTTAAACGGCGCTAGCGTACCAATCAGAAAAAGGACAGTACCAACAAGAAAGAGTCCCGTACCGAGCAGAGTTCCTTTCAGTATCCACATGAGTCTCCTCCATTACGAGAGGGGGCAATCGCCTCCTTCCTTTTTTCATTGTGGAATTCCTAGAGAGCAAATCCAGGAAAAAAGTGGCGCGCCCGGAGAGACTCGAACTCCCGACCCTCTGGTTCGAAGCCAGATGCTCTATCCAGCTGAGCTACGGGCGCTGTAGGAGGATTATAGCAAGCGGCGCGGAATTTGGGTGGTGACTTGATGCTGCGCCCCAACAAAGGCAGCTTGCATCCGCGCTTAGGCAATTTCCCGAGGCGCGGGAGCGAGTTCGAATTGGATTTGCTGGGTGCCGAGATAGGGGTGAGTGGCAGTGAGTTTCACGGCGCCGGGTTGTTCCTTAGCGCGAATCCAGATGGCGCCGGTGCCGCCGATCAGCGCGAAAGGATTGTCGCCGATGATTTCGGCGGGGCCTTCCACTTGCAGCTTGATGGCATCGTTGGCGAACGGCCGGATGGCGCCGAATTCGTCGGTAACGCGCAAAACGACGCGGGTAGAGTCGGCGCCGTCGGCGATGAGCTTGGCGTCGTCGGGATGCAGCGAGAATTTCTGGTCAATGCCGCGGCCGGAAAGCGTTTTGGAAATGACCTGCTTGCCTTGCAAGTAGCCGTCGATGCGCAAGTCACCCCAGTCGCCGACGGCACGCCTCAAATCAACCACAAACGGTGAATAACGAAGGTGAGCGAATTCGGTTTTGTTCGGATCGGCCTCTGCGACGAGCTTATCCGCAATGTAAAATTTCAGGTGGTCGCAATTCGAACAAACGACGGCTTTGGTGAAGCCGATGGATTCATCGCCGCGAGCCCAGTGGAAAGCGGGCTCGAGGACCACTTCTTCCTCGGGATCACATTGCGATTTGTAGAAGCCGGCGGCGGGCTTGGGTTCGCGGAAAATGTCGGTGACGCCGTGATAGCAGATGCGGTCGCCGGAGCCGAAATCGGCGTGGGTGTTGTAGTCGAAGGCACACCAGCCGATGCCGCCGGCATACTGCGGATTGGAAGCAAGCTGGTTGTGAATGCGCGCGTGGCGCAGGGTGTGTTCGGTCAGGCGCTCGACTTGGTCGATCGTCTTGGTGGGATAGGTGTGGCCCACGAACTCCGTGTTGAGATAGCGCGGATGATTGGGCGGCTTCAGGGGGAAACCAAAATCGTTCATGGTGAAAACGTCTTCGAGAAATTCCGATTCCTGGAAGTAGCGGATACCGCCGGTTTGGCGCGTTGGGTCGAGACGGTGCGCGAGTGCGTTGGTGCGTGTGTAGAAATCGTGGTCGTCGCGCGATTCGTTGATGCGCACGCCCCATAGGACGATGCTGGGATGATTCCAATCGCGTCGAATCATGCGGCTGACGTTATCGATGGAGAGCAGCTTCCAGGATTCGTCGCCAATGTGCTGCCAGCCGGGAATCTCTTCGAGGACAAGCAGGCCCATTTCGTCGCAGGCATCGAGGAAATGACGGGATTGCGGATAATGCGAAGTGCGCACGATGTTGCAATGGAGTTTATGGCGCAGGATGCGGGCATCGCTGCGCTGGGCGCGGCCGGGCATGGCCTGGCCGACGAAGGGAAACGTCTGATGACGGTCGAGGCCGCGGAGCTTGATGACTTTGCCATTGAGCTCGAAGCCGTGGTCGGTGAATTGCGCTTCGCGAAAGCCGAGCGTGCGTTTGTCCTGATCGACCAACTGCGCTCCGCGAAGGAGGCGCACGTGAACGGAATAGAGATTGGGGTGCGAAACGTCCCACAGTTTGATCGCGCCGAGGTTGTCGAGGTGGATGGTGTGCGCCATTGGTTCGGCGGTGGCTTCGGAGGGCGGGATTCTCTGTGTGCTCTTGGCCAGGACATGCTCGCCATCGCGGAGTTCCACTTCGAGCATGAGCGTTTCGCGCGATGCTTCGAGATGCTGGAGGAAGCAATCTACGTCGAGAGTAGGATGCGCGGTGAGAACGTCTTTGGGCTTGGCGAAAATGTTTTCAATGAACGTGCCGGGGACGATTCGCAAGGAAACTTCGCGATAGATGCCGCCGAAAGTGAGGTAGTCGATTTGATGGCCGAACGGCGGGATGTCCGCGCGCTCGGTAGAGTCCACGTCCGCAGCGAGCACGTTTTCTCCGCTGAAATTGATGTGCGGCGTCAGATCGAAAGAGAAGGGCGTGTAACCGCCTTTGTATTCGCCGAGACGCGCGCCATTGATCCAAACTGTGGAGGCGGTCATGACGCCTTCGAAGTCGACGAAAACATGGTGACCGGCGGCCTCGGGAGGCAGCTTGAAGCGGCGACGATAAGTGGAGACGAACTCGTAGGTCTTGTCGTCAAAGCTGTGCCAGGGCAGGCGAACGTTGGTGTGGGGAACGATGACGCGTTCGAAGCTGGAGTCGTCAAAGTCGAGGTTGTGCGCGCCTTCGAGGTAACTTTTGTTGAAGCGCCAATTGCGGTTGATCGGAAGGACCATGCGGCCTTCGGCTTTGGGATCGCTAGGGAGCGGCGGATCGCCAGCGAGGGTGCTAGTCGCAAGCGTTGCGCCGGCAATCACCTTGCTCGTCGTCTTGAGAAAGTCGCGTCTGTCCATGGTTGTCCTTTCGATCGAGTAAAAGAGGTTTGGTGCTACTAACTTGCCCAGCTCAGGAGCTGATCCAAACCAGCGGCAGCATTGGATTCCGTGCCGCGCGGCAGGGAAGGTCCGATGGCGATGGCTTCGTTGTGACCTTCGAACCACACGAGGAACGAAGATTGTTCGGCTCCGGTGAGCCGCTGGAGGTTCAGCCAGTTGTAGTAGGCGCCCATGTCTGCATCGATCAAGGAGCCGAGAGGGTCGAGGTCAGCAACTTCACGGCTGGCGGAGAGCATCTCGTTCATGGGTTTTTGACGTTGGCGCGGGGCGAAGCGAACCAACAACGTGAGCGGCTGAGCGCGCCGGAGGGCTTCGCGAGCCGTCCATTGCGCGAAGGTCGTGCTGAAAATCTGCGTGCCGGAGCCTTCCGTCAGCATCTTGACCTGGAAGCGATCCAGCACGGCGTCGCCGGCTTTAGCAAGGCCGAGATCCGTGGGACGCAGTCGTGCCAGGTGGGTGCGGAGAGCTTCCGGTCCCATGCCGGGGCGCTGGATTTCCGCGCGAATCTTAGCAGACAAAGCGGCGCGCACCGGTTCGAGCGCGTGATAGGAGACACAAGTAAGCGCGGGATCGTGAAGCGCGGCTTGCCCTCCATCAATGTACCAATGGGCGTAGGGAAGGGGATGCGCTTTGGCGCGGGCGGCGACGACGTTGAGCAAGAGATCAAGGCCGTTCTCCGGCTTGACGCCGCTGAAATAGGCGCCTTGCGCGCGGAGTTTGCGAAAGAGAGGCTCGTCATGAGCGGCAACTCCCTGGCCGATGACGGTGACGCCCAGGCGCGGCGCGGGAGGCGGCTCTGGCGGTGCAACCGCGCGCAAACGATCGGCGTAGGCGAGCGCCGCGGTGCGAAAAGCATCGAGCTGGTGAGTGGTCCAAAGATGAGAGGAGAGTTGTTCCACAAACTGAGAGGGCGCGTTGACCCAATCGAAATTTTCAAGTTGCGAGGAAAGACGGATGTGCGCGAAGCCTTGCAGCCAGTCCTTAATCTGTTTGGAAGAGAGGGAGTTCAGATTGGCAAGTTCCTTCTCCAGTGCCCTGCGCTCGGCGGGAAACTTGAAATCATATTCAATGACTTCTCGCAACAGGCTTGGAAGGAAGCTCAGCGGCAAGCGTTGCAGCGCCGCAACGTAGCCGATAACCAGTTTCCTTGCTTCTGACGGATAGCCGTTGAACTGCTCCGGTTTGAGATCGGATGGAAGCATAAATTTACAAAAGTTCAGGTATCGGCTTGCCTTGGGCGAGCGCCGCGGAAAATCCCAGCATGGAGCCGAGCGTTGGGACGAGATCGGTCGATTCCGTCGGGCGGTCGAATACCACGCCCTCTTTCACACCGACGCCCAAGGCCATCATCCACGTGGTGCGGGACAGCGCATCGCCGGTGCGATGATGCTGGAACCCGTTGCCGCCGGAGTCGTCGTCCGAGTCGCGTCCGAAGTCCGGCAGAATGAACAGCGTTGTTTTGCCGGCGTACTCCGGCTCGCTTTGAATAGTTTTCCAAACGTCGGCGCAGAGCCGGTCGGTGCGCCGGATACCATCAATGTAAAGAGAGTAGGCACCGGCGTGGGCGATATCGATATCGTGCATGGTGATCCAGAGGAGGCTCGGCGCTTGCTGGCGCATGAGCTGACGAACGATGTAAACGGAGAGTTCGTCGGGGCTCGACAAGGTGAGCGCGTGAGCCTTGAAGTCGTCAACCGAGAGCTTCAGCATCATTCCCAATTGTTGCAATTCAAATTCGCCGCCGCCGAGCTCTGGGGTGTAGAAAGGTGTTTCATAGTTGTCGCGGAGGAGATGTTCGTAGTCCGGGCCGCCGCCGGATGTCGCGGCCGTCAGAAGATGCTTGGGCAAAATTACCTTTGCTCCAAATCCCGGGCCGTAGGAGCGGTGGCTGCTTTCACCAATGCGGTTGAAACCGTTGCTGGGAGCAACGACCCAGGCATCGGAGGCGAGCCGCTTCAAGTCCTTGCGGAAATATTCAAAGACGGTTGGATGTTCGGGGGGAAGGGAAGCAAAGTTGTTGATCGTTTCATAGACACCAGTCGCGAGGCTGGCGGTGGCGACGTAGTGGCCAAGGATTCCGCGATTGACCACCTGTGTGAAGAAGGCGGACTGCGGGATAAGCTCGCGCATCAGGTGGGGAATGTTTTCCTGGCCCTCGGGAGCGAAGGTCTCCTGGTCGCGCGCGCCTCCGCCGAACGTGATGACCACGACTTTTCGCTTGCTGGAGGGGATGCCCGTTCGAGCGAGCAGGCTGGAAGGCAGGAGGGAACTGCCCAGTGCGATTCCGGCGACGTTACGCAGAAATTCGCGGCGGGTCCAAGCGAGGTGGCGCGCGACTTCTTGAGGAGTGGATGCTTTCGTGTCGGCTTGGCGAGCTCTATGCATTGCGCTTCGCGATGAAGAGTAGGAACTCATTCAATTTGAACGCTTTCCGTAGAGGCTATGACGCGGCAGTACAGGTGTCAAGACATCCGCCAGCCGCCAAACTTTTTCTTCATGCCCGGGCAGCGAAGACCGACGTGAATCACGGTTTAGCAGTGGGGGAATCCTTCGCCGAATAAACAAATTGCCGAATTTCCGCGCGCTGCTTGTCGAGGTCGGCGAGGTGCTGTTCGCGGAGCCGCTGATAGACGTGAAACTGCTGCTGGGCACGGTCCTTTTCTCCGGTGCGGACGTAAGCCTGGCCAAGACGATAGTAAGCGTCGGCAAGGTCGGAATTGAGTTCGAGCGCACGCGTATACTCCGGGATGGCTTGGGCGTATTTATTCTGGTCGGAGTAGAGGTTGCCGAGCTGCAGGTGCGCTTCCGCGAGCTTGGGGTCAAGCGCCAGCGATTTGCTCAGCAAGGATTCGATTTGGCGAAGATCCAAGGTGGGATCTTGGGCGCGCTTGCCCTTCCATAAACTCATTGCGTAGTAGTAGAGCGCACGCGCGTTGTTGGGCTGAAGCTCCGCGAAGCGGCGAAAGCGCTGGATGACCTCGTCTGCCTGACTGGGGGAGCTGTCATAAGCCTTGGATAGGAAAAAATAGCACCCGAGGTCGGCGGGATTCATGTCAGCCGCGCGCAAAAGGAATTTGACGGCGTCGTCATAATTGCCGCGCGCGTAGAGGGCCATGCCCAGGCCGATCATCAGGCGCTGCGAGCCAGGATAGCGCGCGGAAGCCTGCTGGAAAACCTCGACAGCAGGGCCAAGAGTGCGATGGAGAAGGAGTTCGCTGCCCCAGTCAAACAAGTTGCTTTCGCTTGGTTCCAGGTGCGCGGCGGCTTCGTATTCGTTAGCTGCTTCGACAAACTTTCCGTCTTTTTCTTCTACTTCAGCCAGCAAGTTGTGCAGTTCCGCCGTATTCTTCTGTTTCAACAGGTTCCCCAGCAGGCGTTGAGCGTCCGCAAGCCGCCGGGTTTGCAGGTATGCAAGCGAAAGGTCGTAGCCGTTATCGTAGGAAGAAGGATCGATCTGCTGAGCCTTCTCCAGGTATAGAGCGGCCTCCGCGACTCTTCCGGAACGCGCGAATGCTTCACCCAGATTGTGGTTGGTTTCGAAGTTCTGCGGATCGAGTTCGACGGCCTTCCGGAACTGCTCCGTGGCCGGCTCTGTTTTCCCGAGGTGCGCCAAATTCGTCGCCAGGTTCGTTCTGGCAGGCGCTGAGTCCGGCTTCAGGGTGACAGCCTTCTGAAGATGTTGCGTGGCTCTAGTGTCCTGCGATTGCGCGGAGTAGACCAATCCCAGCAGCTCCTGGACTTCGAAACTTTCTGGAACCTCGCGCACGAGTTTCTCAAGTTGTGCTGCCGCCTCCGGGTATTTGCCCGCTTCGTACAGGCCAACGGCCGCCTTAAAGTCGCGGTCTAAATCCTTCTGCTCTGCATATACCGCAGGCACCGGGGTTCCGTATGCGAAGAGAACCAAAAGTGCAGAAGCTATCGAAGAAACTCTTGGAGTCGCCATGCCTGCATGGTAGCACCTCGTTGGGTGCAATGCGCCCGCCCTGGAGAAAACTGGGGAGGCGCCTCTTGCAAGGCGCCTCCCCACTCGGGCTGTGGGTCGTCAAAACTGTTAGAACAGCAGTTTCAAAGCGAACTGGATCTGCCGCGGGTCGTACGGCGCATCGCGCGTCGAGCCGATTCGGCCGAAGTTGTTGTTGGTCCAGTCGGTGGAGCCGCCGATGGACACGACGCCGTTACCGCCGAAGCCGGGCGCGTTAAAGTTAGGGTGGTTAAAGATGTTGAAGATTTCCGTGCGGAACTGAAGCTTGCGCTTCTCGTTGAACGGAAAGTCCTTAAAGATGGAGAAGTCAAGTCGGTGGAAGCCGGGGCCGGGGGCCTGCGTGATGCCTCCCAGGTTCGCAAAGGTGCAAGCACCGACAGCGCACGTGGCTGGATTCGTGAGGGGACTCGCAGCTCCCGTCGGATCCAAAGCAGGGTCATAGTTGAACCAACTGAGTTTTCCGAGGCTATCGTTGTGGAGACCGACCTTCAGGGGCTGCCCGGTGTGCAGCGCGCCGCAGCCAACGCTCTGCAGAGTGTTGTTTACGCAGTTGAAGGTGATGGGCTGACCGCCCTGCAGCGTGGCGATCCACTGTGTACTCCACCCCCCGACGATCTTGTCGGTGATGCCGCTGCCGTCGGACATAAACTTCTTGCCCTTGCCGAACGGCAGCTCGTAGCCGCCGCTGAAATGGAACACGTTGCGGATGTCGAAGTTCGCCAGCTTGTAGTCCTTCTGGATCCCGAACCCGGGAACGTACGGCGCGCGGTAGCCGACATTGTCACTACCGCCGTTCAACAAATCGCCGGCGTCGGACATGGTCCTAGACCACGTGTAACTAGCCAGGAAGTTCAAGCCGCCTTTGAATTGCTTCTCGATGCGCGTCTGCAAACCGTGGTAGTAGCTACTACCTTCTGTTTGTGCCTGACTGCTGTTACGTCCGAAGTCGGGGAAAGGCACGAGAGTGGTCGCGTTCACTGTATTGGGCTGAATGGAAGTGGGGCGGTTGTTGCCCGGAAAGGATTCCAAGTGGCGGGCCAGTGTCGTTACGTACGCCGCTTGGAACGACATTGATGAAGTCAGTTGGTATTGCGCGCTCAGGTTGCCACCCATCGAGTACGGGGTCAGATAGTTATACTGAATGCCACGCAGCGCCAAACCGCTGGCGTTAACAAGTTTGGGGTCGAGCGGCGTGCAACTGAAGCCGGTCTCAAACGTGGGGCCTCCTGTTGGCGTCGCCTTGGCGCATCCCGCAAAGTTGTTAATTGCGTGACCGGCATCGGGGTCGAAGAAGGAGAAGTTAAACTGAAAGGGGTAGTTTTCGCCGAGGTTCGGGGAGAATCCACGGTTTTCAAAGCCGTTAAAGAAAATACCGAAGCCACTGCGAACGACGAGTTTTGGCGTGGCTTGATACGCAAACCCAAAGCGAGGAGCGATATTGCTCTTCTGCCCGACGCCCAGGCTCTTGCTATACTTGCCGATAGACAGAGCAATGCCATCTTTGGCGAGCAGGCAAGTCAGGAAAGTCGCGTTGGCGGGATTGGTGCAATCCACCGAAGTGAGATAGGTGAGATCGGTTTTCCCGCTGGGAATCAGGTAGGCCGGTCCATTTGTCGGTGGGCCGCCTGGGATGAAATTAGCTTGGAAGCCGCGGTGCTCATAAACCGGTTGGAAGTAATCCCAGCGTAGCCCAAGGTTAAGGGTCAGTTTACTGGTGACTTTCCAGTCATCCTGCCCATAGAAACCGTAGTAGTTCTTGCCGTTGTCGGTTAAGGAGATGTTGGACACAAACACCGAGTTCGGTCCACCGACGTAGTCAATTCCGTTTTGTCCGGGCAGCAGCGAAGAAGCCTGAGGAATCAGAACTAACTGTGCGATTCCAGTGTTGTCGCCCCCTTTGCCCGGCACATCAGTGTAGTGTCCGTCGAAGTTAAATTGGCCGCGAGACCAGGGGGGCTGGAGAGTGGAGAACTTAACGTGCTGCCATTCGAACCCGCCCTTAAACGTGTGCTTGCCATAAATCTTGGTCAAG
>MNEA01000115.1 GCA_001917435.1 Acidobacteria bacterium 13_2_20CM_2_57_6 | reverse complement strand
TTTAGAGAATCGTTGGCTCGGGCCGGCATGACCGGAGTGGGTGCGGCTGGTTGGGGAAAGGCCCTATTGTGCTGCGAAGGGTAACAGCCGATAATCACAGTTGGAGTACGGCAATGAATCACACCGAGCAAAATTCACCTTTGAAGGAAGACCTGGCGCCGCTGCAAGAAGATCAGGCGCCGCTGAAGGAACTGGAAGAGTGGGACGATTTTGTCGCCACCCGCTACCGGCAGGGCAAATCAGAAGAAGAGTTCCGGAACTATAAGGCCGACGCCAACCCCACGGTGACGGAGTTCTACCGGCAAAACCACAAGTACCAGACGCTGGACTTCGTCCTGAAGAAGAAAGCCGAATACTGCGGCCTGAACCGGGGGAAAAAGAGCATCTGGGAAATGGCCGAGTACTTGAACACCTTAGTGGACGACAGCGATCCCGATACCGACGTGACGCAGATCGAGCACTTGCTGCAGACCGCGGAAGCGATTCGCAAGGACGGCCATCCGCGGTGGTTCATTCTCGCGGGCTTTTTGCACGATCTTGGAAAAGTGCTCTGCCTCTATGGCGAACCGCAGTGGGCCGTGGTCGGCGATACCTTCCCCGCCGGGTGCGCGTATTCGGATCAGGTGGTTTTCCCGGAATTCTTTGCCGCCAATCCAGACAGCGGCAACCCCGAGTATCAAAGGCAATATGGGATCTACGAGCCGCACTGCGGGCTGAATATCGTGCACCTCTCGTTTGGACACGACGAATACATCTTTCGAGTGACAGAGAAATATCTGCCGGAAGAAGCGCAGTACATGCTCCGTTACCATTCGTTCTACGCGGCGCACCGGCATGGCGCTTACCGGCACCTGATGAACGAGCACGACGAAGCGATGTTCGAGTGGGTGCGGAAGTTCAATCCCTACGACCTCTACTCAAAAGGCCGCGAGCGTCCCAACGTGAAGGAAATTCTTCCTTACTACCAAGAGCTCGTCTCGGAGTTCTTCCCAGACAAAATCGACTGGTGAGCGGCCCGCCTCGGAAGGCCGGCCCTACAACTTCCCTTCTCTCTTTATTCAGGTAATGCCGGGCAGCCGGGGAACTCGCGGACTACCGTGTTGCCCATGTATTGCAGGTCGGCGATGCCGATTTTGCTGGTGTAGAAGCCGTCGCAGGTGAGGTTGCGCAGAAACGAGAAGAAGGCCACCCCTTGACTGAGAGATGCGTCTTTCTTGGCGTTCTTGCGGAACGCGATCAGGTCCAGAATTTCCTTCTTCTGTTCCGGCGCGCATTCCATGAAGACTTTGCCGTAGCGGTCGGTGCAAGTGCCGTCCAGCCAGAACAGCCCCCCGCCAAGCTTCAATTGAAATTCCGGATTCTCGCTGGTGAGCAGATCGATGAATTCCGGCGCTCCGGCTTCCACTGCGCCGCCGGATTTTTCGTCTTTGGGGATGATGGTATCGCACAGAAACAGCAGCGTGGCGTATTGCGACGCGGAAAAGTATTTCGGCGTGTAAGTGCCTGCCGGAGCGGCAGCCTTCTCCTTGTGCACCATTTGGTGGACGTACTCGGCGGCCTCGGCCGGAATGATTTGCAGGACGGAGCCGGCGGCGGTGACGGCCAGAGTGCGCAAGACGTCGCGGCGGCTGATGGATTCGTTAGGCATATGCGTTCCTCACAGGAAAGAGCAAGGGTGAAGCCCTGCCTCTACAAATTCCCTTTCTTGGCTTCGTCAAGAAGATATTCCGAGGCGCGCCAGGAGAGCGCCATGATCGTGAGCGTCGGATTCTTGTCCGGGTTGGTGACCAGTGGCGCGCCATCAGTGACGAAAAGATTTTTTACGTCGTGGGCCTGGCAGAAGCCATTGAGCACCGAAGTTTTCGGATCGGCGCCCATGCGCGCAGTTCCGACCTCGTGAATAATTTTACCGCCGGGCTCGATCCCAAACGGGTATTCGCCGTGGATGGAAGTTTTGGTCTTGTACTCGCCGCCCATGGTTTCAACGATGGCGCGAAACGTCTCCTGCATGTCCTTGGCTTGGAGCAATTCATAATCCGAGAACTTGAAGTGGAAGCGCAGCGCGGGAATGCCCCATTGATCGACGACGTCGGGATCGATTTCACAATAGGTGTCCGGGTTGGGCAGCATTTCACCCCGGCCGGCAAAACCGATATGCGTGCCGTAAACTTCGCGGGCGCGCTTCTTCAGTGAGGCACCGTAACCTTCTTCATCGCGGCACAGGCCGTAGAACATGCCGACGCCAGGCATTTCGCGCCCGCCGCCGAATTCGATGTGATAGCCGCGCGGAAAATCATTCTTGCGGTCGAATTTCCACCACGGCATGTACATGTGCATGCCGCCAACGCCATCATGATTGTGCGGCGGCATTTTCTCGAGCTGTGGGAAGTAGCCGGAGCCGCTGCTTCCGACAGAATCGGTGAGATATCTGCCGACCGTTCCGGAAGAGTTGGCGATTCCGGCCGGAAATGCAGTGGACTTGGAATTCAGCAACAGACGCGCGGACTCGCAGGCGCTCGCGGCCACGACGATGGCGCGCGCGTAGATGCGCTTTTCCGTGCGCGTCGCTTTGTCAATGTAGGAGACACCTTCGGCTTTGCCTTCTTTGTTGACGATGATTTCGCGGGCCATCGCACCGGTAATCAGAGTGAGCTTTCCCGTTTTCATCGCGGGCGGCAGCAGAACCTGGCTGGAGCTGAAATTGGAAGCGGTGATACAGCCGCGGCCGCATTGGCCGCAATAGTGGCAAGGCAGGCGGCCATTGACCGAGCGCGTGAGGATCGCGAGGCGCGACGGAATGCAAATAATGTTGAGCTTGTCGCAGGCTTTCTTGACCATCAATTCCGTGCAACGCGGCTTGGGTGGAGGCAGAAAGACGCCGTCGGGCGCGCTGGAAACATTTTCTTTCGTTCCGAACACGCCGATGTAGGCTTCCACTTTGTCGTAATACGGGGCGAGATCTTCGTAAGTGATGGGCCAATCGTCGCCAAGGCCATCGCGCGTGGCGGACTTGAAATCGATGGGAGCAAAGCGCAGCGCAATACGGCCCCAGTGATTGGTGCGGCCGCCGACGATGCGCGAACGAAACCACTCGAAACGCGAGCCGGGAGCGGAAGTGTACGGCTCGCCTTCAATCCTCCAGGCGCCATTGGGAGCAAGGAACTCGCCGAAATTTTCGCGTGCGTGGCCGCCGATGCCGGCGCCGCGATGCGGCGCTTCGTACGGCCACATTAGCATCTTGAAATCTTTTTCTGGATTTACGTTCGGTCCGGCTTCCAGCAGCGCGCAGTTCAGGCCACCCTCGGTGAGAACCTTCGCGGCCATGCCTCCACCGGCGCCAGAGCCGATGATGCAAACGTCATACTGCTTTGGAGAACGGATCACTTGGGGCATGGGACACAATCTCCCTACAGATTATTTTTCTTGAGTTCAGAAACCGCGAAATCGCAAGCGCGCGCCGTCAGCGCCATGTATGTCAGCGACGGGTTTACGCATGCGGCAGACGTCATGCACGCACCATCGGTCATGAAAAGATTTTTCGCATCGTGCGCCTGATTGTGTTCGTTCAAGACGGAAGTCTTGGGATCGCGGCCCATACGCGCGGTGCCCATTTCGTGAATGCCCAGACCGGGCGAGGAGATGTCCTGATAGACGTAAATGTCCCTGGCGCCAGCGGCAGCGAGCATTTCCGCAGCCTGCACGGCAATGTCGCGCGACATAGTGTGCTCGTTGTCGCCCCAGGCGCAGTTAATTTTCAGCGTGGGGATGCCCCAAGCGTCGAGCTTCTCTTTATCCACTTCGACGTAGTTGCTGTGGTAGGGCAGGCACTCGCCGAAACCGCCGATTCCCATGCGCCACGGGCCGGGCATTTTGATGGAGTTCTTGAACTCCACGCCGATTCCGGCTTTCGCAGCGTTGGCCGACCAGCCGTCGCGGCTTCCTCCGCCCTGGTAACCGTAGCCGCGCAGGAATTCCTTTTGTTTCGTCTTTACATTTCGAAAGCGCGGAATGTAAATGCCGTTGGGGCGGTTGCCGAAGGGCATTTTGTCTTCGTGACCGGGCATTTCACCGCCGGCGCCTGCGCCCATGTGATGATCCATAAGGTTGTGGCCAAGCTCGCCGCTGGAATTGGCAAGACCGTTGGGAAATTCCGGCGTGGCAGAATTCAGAAGGATGCGCGTGGACTCCAGCGTCGAAGCGCAAACGAAAAACACGCGGGCCTTGAATTCGAGAGCGTTTTTCGATTGCGCATCAATTACGCGAACACCGGTGACGCGGCGCGTTTGCGGATCGAAGATGAGGCTGTGAACCACGCTGTAGGGGCGAATCGTGAAGCGCCCGGTTTTTTGCGCGGCGGGAAGAGTCGAATTCAGGCTGCTAAAATAAGAACTCGTGATGCAGCCACGGTGGCAAACGCCGCAGTAGTGGCAGGCAGCGCGTCCCTTGTGGACGCGGGTGAGCACGGCCGAGCGGCCGATGGTCATGATGCGATCGTCGAAATGCCTGGCGAGCGCGTCGCGGAAATCCTGCTCTACGCAAGTCATCTCCATCGGCGGTAGAAATTTTCCGTCGGGCAATTGCGGCAAGCCTTCGGGCTGGCCGCTGATGCCGGCGAACTCTTCCACGTAGTCGTACCAGGGCGCAATGTCCCCGTAGCGGATCGGCCAATCCACGGCGACGCCATCCTTCAAATTGGCTTCAAAATCGAGATCGCTCCAGCGATAGCTCTGGCGCCCCCAAGTGATGGATTTTCCGCCGACCTGGCGGCCGCGAATCCAGGAAAAATGCTTGCCGGGAGCGGAGGTGTAAGGATTTTCCAGGTCATTGACGAAAAATTTGTTGGAGTACTCGTCGCAAGCGTAATAAACCTCGCGCTGGATGGGTTGCGTACGCTGGCGTTCCGCGCGATTATCCCATCCGCGGTATTTCAAGTCGTATATCGGAACGTGCTCGACATAATCCTTTTCAGGAACGATGGAGCGCCCCGCTTCGAGAACGAGCGTGTTCAATCCTTTTTCCGTGAGCTCTTTGGCCGCCCAGCCGCCGGTGATTCCCGAACCCACGATGATCGCGTCGTAAGTATTGGTGGCCATGTGAGTCTCCCTCTACGCTTTCTTCTCCGCGGGCAAAGGCACACAGCCGTGATGAGCGCCCGGAATGATTTCCAGCTTTAATTCCTTGCTGAACGCGACTTCGGAAGTGTAGTAGCCGTGGACGGTGATGCCCTTGAAGACGGTGAAGAAATCGCCCTGAAGCTGCTTGTCCCGGTCGTCCGGAATCGTATTTCCGTGACGGCGACGCCGGGCACGCTGGGCGGCAATGGATTCGTCCATGGCGCGGAGCAGGGTGACTTGCTGCGCGGCCGAAGCATCGACGAAATTCTTTCCGAAGAGCTCGTTGCTTTGCTTGTCGACACCGGCGAGACCGCCGAGAAAATTCTTGCGCTCTTCATCGTTGGCCCATTCCGTAAGGATGACGTCAATGAATTCATTGACGCGGGCGCCCTTGGCACCGGGTGTGTCCGTTTCCGGAATGATTTGATCAATCATGGCAACGACCGTGTCATTCTGATGAGGATTGAGTGTGCGCAGCGAGTAGCCGGATGCAGGGTGCGCGCCCTGGAAAAAAGCAAAGACATCCGTGGGCAGGGCGGGCAAAACGCCGCCAGCCAAAAGCAGTTTTAACGCTTCACGCCTTTGCATAGATCCTCCCCGGCCTGATCACGCGCAGATTATTCTCGCTCCCTGCGGCGCAAAATCAAGTGTGTCGTGAGCGGCAGAGCGTGCTATTTGCCCAAAAGTTCCTTGCGCACATTTTTCAAGACGTAAGCGGCTCGTTCAACTCCAACTTCTCCCGCAAGAATGGGATCTTCATTCTCGATGCTCAGGATGCCTTCGAATCCGACATCCATGTACGCTTTGACGATGGATTTCCAAAGGCCGGCGCCATGGCCGTAGCCGACGGCACGGAACGTCTCCGAGGCCAGGTCCAGTTCGTTGGTCTCAAACGCAAAGTTCAGCACTCCATACTTATTGACGTTCTCGGGAAAGAAAACGGTGTCTTTCATGTGCGCGTGGAAAAGCGCGCCCTGCTTTCCCAGAAAGTGAATGACTTCAACAGGATCGCAACCCTGCCAGAAGAGATGGCTCAAATCACAATTCGCGCCGATCTCTTCGCCGACGGCTTCGCGAAGCTTCACTAAAGTGCGAGGGTTATAGACGGCGAAATTGGGATGCATTTCGAACGCGAGGCGCTTAACGCCATGCTCGCGCGCATATTTGGCGGCATCCTTCCAGTACGGAACGATTTTTTCTTTCCACTGCCAGTCCTGCATCTTGGCGTATTCGGGAGGCCAGCGATAGGTGATCCAGTTTGGCTGGGTGTCCTGCGGAGTGCCGCCCGGGCAACCGGAAAAACCGACGATCACTTTCACATCGAGCATTTCGGCGAGCAGGACGGTCTTGCGGAATGTATCGATATCTTTCTGGGCGTGCTGCGGATCGGGATGAATGGGATTGCCATGACAACTGAGAGTGGCGACGCGAATTCCGCGGTCTTCAAACTTTTTCAGCCAGGCTCTTGCTTTACCGCGGTCGTTCACCAAGTCGTCGAGCGGACAATGACGATTGTTCGGATAGCCGCCGGTACCGATCTCCATGGCTTCCAGGCCGAGAGCGGTGACTTTGTCCAGCATGGCGTCGAGAGAAAGATGGTCGTAAACGGGATCGAAGACGCCGATGGGGATTTTGCGCAAGCTACCGGCCGGCTTGGGGACTCGCAAGTTTCGTAGCGAGTCCTCGGAATCTGACGCATGGGCAATCATTCCACCGCCAGGGACGGCGGCGGCCAGCAAACCACTCGTGGCAGCCAGAAACTCTCGCCGGCCGATGGCGGAGATCTTTGGTTTTCTCTTCATGCGTCTCCTCGGCAAACGCAATAGTGAGTGAGCACCGATGATTCCGCCGCATTATACGTCAATGTGACGCGTAAACAAGCGTCGAAAATCGTTTTTCTAAAGGGTTCACGCCGATGGGAAAAAGCCGACGGTCGATAATCAGCGCGGTTTCAACTGGTCCAGAGCTGGGATGGAAACGGGGATGGTCAGTGCGCGCTCGACAGGAGGTTTGCGGTTCTGAATGGCCTGGAGGAGCATTTCGATCGCCATGCCCGTATTGGGAGGAACAAAGACGGTCGCGGCCAGCAGCCCGCTGCGGACCCAAGCCTCACCAGTTTTCGGCAGGCCATCGCAGCCGGTAAAAGGCAGCTTCAGCCAGCGCTCCTGATCGGATTCGTTCGGCAATTCTTCAAACGCTTTTCTGGCGCCGATGGCCATCGAATCATCCTGCGCCCCAATCAGGTCAATGGTCGCTTTTTGCGAAGTACTTAATTTGAGCCACGAGCGCACGGATCGCTGTGCGCTTTCCTCAGTCCACTGGGCCCTCAGCAACGTGAAATGAATATTCGAAGGTTTCATTTCCTGCATCCCGGTGGTGCGTTCCTTGGCGGCGGAATTTTCCGCCGGTCCCTGAATATAAAGGATGGAGCCGCCCTTGGGCAGCAGCGCGGCAAACTGACGGCCCTGGATGCGGCCGATTTCGAGATGGTCGGAGCTCACGCCGAAAATGGGGGCGGAAGACGACCTGCGCAGCTCTGGGATGTAGTTG
Organism: Acidobacteria bacterium 13_2_20CM_2_57_6; assembly: GCA_001917435.1. Lineage (GTDB taxonomy): Bacteria > Acidobacteriota > Terriglobia > Acidiferrales > UBA7541 > Acidiferrum. The sequence continues at coordinate 3,378 of MNEA01000115.1, read as the reverse complement.
GCGTCGCGATTCAGCACCGCCCATCCGATACCTGCGGCTACGGCCGCCCGGGCGACCTGAGGCAGAGCAGTGCCACCCACAGGTTCAAAAACGACTGCATCAGGCCGCTGATTCTCGTCGGCCTGAATCGCTTTCAGTATCTGCGTGCTCTGCGTGATGGCGTCGTTATCCGCGTAAACGATCTGGATATCCACCCCCAATTGGCGTGCCATCTGCTCGGCGGACTTGGCCTGTTCGATCTGGTAATCGTTGTCGTCCGTGGTCAGCGAAATCAAAAACCGCAACTTTTTCATGGGTTGAGCGCCATATTAACAATACATCGTGCGAAGTGTCAGCACAGGGAAAGTTGTAAGCGACGTTTCTCCAGTGGAAATGGCCAGTGGGCGGAGAGTCTCCATGAAGGCGAAGATCACGTCTCCACGAGAATCAATGAGCGCCCGCTGGTGCGGGAGCCGACACCGGCGGTGGCAAGGCCTTGGTATCGCGGATTCCGGCCCCTTCCACGATCGTATAAATACAGTCAGCACTAACGTTCTGGAGCGTTTCGACCGTGCCGTTCGGCCAGCGAATCTCGACGGATTCCATTTTCTTCGCCGTGCCGAGCCCAAAGTGGAGGCGCAGATCGCTTTGCGAGAGATAACTTCCTCCACCGCGGACTTCACTGAATTGCTTGACGCCCGCCGCGCGAATGGTTACGCGCGCACCGATCGCCGCGCGGTTGCTCTTGGTGCCGATGAGCTTGAAGAGCACGCGATGGAAGCCGCTGGCATTCATGTTCTTCAGGAGCGACGGGGCCTCCCCCACGTTCAGAAGCAGGACGTCGATGTTGCCAGTATTGAAGACGTCACCGAAGGCGGCGCCGCGCCGCGACTTCAAGGGCAATTCCTGGAGGCCCGCCTGCTTGGAAACCTCGTCGAAAGTGCCGTCGCGATTATTGCGATGCAGCAGGAGCGGCTCGCGATAGCGGGGGCCGGTTTCCAGCGTATCGATCTGTGGATAGACGTGGCCGTTAGCGACAAGAAGATCGAGCCAGGTGTCATTGTCCATGTCGAAAAAAGCGGTGCCCCAGCCTACAAACGGGTAGCTGGGCTGTCCGACGCCGGAAGTCCAGCTCACGTCGTCGAATCCTTGCTGGCCCATATTGCGATAGAGCGAGTTGGGCTGCTCCTCAAAATGCGTGACGAAGAAACTGAGGCGGCCGCTGTGGTCGTAATCGCCCCAGTCTACTCCCATGTTGCCGAGCTCCATTCCTTCGCCGCTGAGAGCTACGCCGGTAATCATCCCCACGTCCGTAAGGGTGCCGTTGTGGTTGTTGTGGTAGAGATAGTTGGGAACGGAATCGTTGGCGACCAGGAGGTCCGGCCAGCCATCGTCGTCGTAATCGACCCACATGACGCCGAGGCCGTAGTAGCCGATCTCATCATGGACGCCGGCCTTGACGGAAACTTCCTCAAAGGTGCCGTCGCCGCGATTGTGATAGAGGAAGTCGCTCTCCCCCTCCAGGCCCCAGGGACCGCATTGCACCAGGATGCCTTTGAAGCGGCAGAACTTATTGCTGCCGAATTGCGGCAGGTTGTTCATGTCCAGATGGGAGTAGCGCGAGACATAAAGATCGACGAAGCCGTCGCGGTCGTAGTCGCCCCAAGCCTCGCCAGTCATGAATCCGCTGCCGCCGACTCCTGCTTTTTCGGTGACATCCTCGAACTTGCAGTTGCCGAGCCCGTGATAGAGGGCGCTGCCGCCGAAGCCGGTCACGAAGAGGTCCAGCTTGCCGTCGTTGTCATAATCGGCGACGGCTACTCCCATACCCCAGCCGCGGTGCGTCAGCCCCGCTTCCTTGGTGATGTCTTTGAAAGTCCCGTCGGGCTCCTGGTGATAGAGAGTGACGAGAGGGTCGCCTCCAGCACGGAAGCGCTCCACTGTGGAACCGTTGATCAGGACGACGTCGAGGCGGCCATCGTCATCGCAATCGAATAGGCCGGCGCCGCCGCTGGTCGAGTCGATCACGTAGTGTGCTTCGGGAGCGGCGATGTGAACGGCGGTGAGGCCAACTTCTTTGGCGACGTCCCTGAAGGTAGGGATGGGCGGAAGGGCGCCGCGGTCTTTTTTCTCCTGAGCAGAGCGCTTCGTCGGCGGGGGAATTGGCACCGGAACGCGCTGCGGTCCCTGCCCTTGTGCCAACAGAAGCGGAAGGGGGAGCGGACCGAAGAGCAGCAATGAAGTCAGTAGCGCAAGAGTGCGACGCGGCTTGCCTGTCATGAGTCCCATCATACCGGAATGGATTAAGCGTTCGTGCCGCGGAAAAACGAGAAGCCGGCGAGCTTACAAAAGAGCGCCTCTTAGGGGTGGTGCATCACGCGAACTCGTTCATCCACTAGCGACAAAGAGGGTTTGTTTACGGTCACTACGGGTCAGGTTCCGCATGAGGAGACCCCATGATCAGGGCCTGGTCATGTTCCAGGGAGCTTCGACGGAGATCCTGAGAACGCACTAATGCTTTCTCAGCCAGTTCCGCTTGGCCGAGCTTTCGGTACGCCAAGGACAACTGGTAATGCACATTGCCGTAGTGGTCTATACTAGGCTTTCCCTTTCGTGAATCGATCATGTTAGCATGACTCCAATCGAGCGCTCATTGGTCGTTCCATGGTCCGCTAAGCCTATTGTGGAGTGGGGACCGATAGAGGCGCATTTGTTTTCGTCCTACAGCACGTCGAGGTGCCATTCCATGAAGCCGAAGGAAAAGAATACGGTGCGCCACCGGAAAGAGGAGGAAAGAAAAGTCACCCTCAAGACCATCGCGCAGCATCTCGGGCTTACCCCGGGGACGGTGTCGGCCGCCCTGAACAACTCCGCCGCAGCGCGTTCCATCCCCGAGCACACCAAGAATCGCATCATTGAGGCTGCGAAAACGCTCAACTACCGGCCTAATTTTTTTGCACGCACTCTGCGATTGAAAAGAACTTATACCATTGGCGTAATCGCCGAAGAAATTGGCGACGCCTACGGCTCGATGGTGATCAGCGGTATTGAAGAATATCTGCGCAAGAATAACTATTTTTTCCTCACCGTGATCCACCGGCACGATCCCAAGCTCCTGCAAACTTACGCGCAAATGCTACTGACGCGCGGCGTCGAAGGATTCATCACCACGGATACGTCGCTCACGGAGAAGCTTGCTCTGCCCACCGTTGCGGTGGCAGGGCATCAGCGCGTCGAAGGCTTGACCAACATCATACTGGACCACACACGTGCCGCGAGGCTGGCGCTCGAACATCTTCGCGATCTCGGCCACGAAGAAATCGCCTTCATTAGAGGGCAGACCATGAGTTCGGATTCCACGGTGCGTTGGAACGCGATCTGTGAGGTGGCGCAGCAACT
>MNEA01000047.1 GCA_001917435.1 Acidobacteria bacterium 13_2_20CM_2_57_6 | reverse complement strand
GGATCGGCCGCGTCGTAAAAGCGCACCGCAAGGCGCGCATGGGCCGCAACCCCCAGACCGGCGAGGCGATCAAGATCAAGGCGAAGACTGTGGTTCGCTTGCGCCCGTCAAAGGCGTTTAAGGACGCCATCCTGAGCTAGACGCAGTTTTTACCTGAGTTTGGGCCCCCGGCGGCTTGAGTGATCAAGCCTTTGGGGGCTTTTCTCTTTTGCGATGCCTTTACAGATTCTTACGTAAGAGACGCGACGCTGGGGCGACGCAGTTCCTAAAGTGTTTTCACGTAGGCGACCACGTCTTTGATTTGCGCGGGCTCGAGATTGTCCTTCATGCCGGGCATCTGGGCGTCGCCGTTTTCGATCCACGTCGTCAGGGATTCCGTCGTGACTTTACTGCCGTTCACGGTGAACGTTCCGCGTTTGGAGATTCCTTTGAGGCCGGGGCCGATTTTTTTCGCGTCACTGTCCGCGAAATGGCACATGGTGCATTTCTTTTCGAACACTTCCTTGCCACGCGCCGCGGAGCCCGCCGCGCCGTGACTCGCGGATTTTTTGGGAGTTGTTTTGGCAGGCGGATCCTGCGCGAGAAGCGCCCCCGCCACGGCCAGAGATGCGATCCCTAGAATCAGATAATTCCGCTTCACGATGCCCCCTCTTCTAAATCGTCGATACCGCTGAGTGATGAAGCCACGCTCGAACACAGCTATTTTCTCCAATTGCGGCCAGAAATTCCACTCTTACCCCGTCACGAAGTACAGGTGCCTCTCCTGCACTTCCGGAACTTTCGTACTTTTGACCCGGGCAAAATCGTGTGCTAACTATGTCCCATGAGCATGGAAACCCTCACCCGGGCCTGGGAGGTCCTGCAAGACGCCTATCAGGCCCAGATGGAAGGCGACTACGACCGCGCCGTCGAGCTGTATCAATCGTCATTGGAGCTTCATCCCACGGCCGAAGCGCACACGTTTCTCGGCTGGACGTATCATTTCCAGGGGCGCATCGAAGAAGCCATTGCCGAGTGCAGGCTCGCCATCGAAATCGATCCGGAATTCGGCAATCCTTACAACGACATTGGCGCGTACCTGATCGAACTGGGCCGTTTCGAGGAAGCCATTCCCTGGTTGGAACGCGCCACGGAAGCTCGCCGCTACGAGCCGCGCCACTTTCCGCATTACAACCTGGGCCGCGCGTATCTCGGAAAAGAAATGTACAGCCACGCGATGCGCTGCTTCCAGGAAGCCCTGGAAATCGAGCCGCGTTATACGGTAGCACGCCAGGCCCTAGCTTCACTTCGCCGCATGGTGAACTAAAAGAGTTTTTAGCGTCAGTTTTAAGTTTTTAGTTAAGAAAAATCTCCGCCGATTTTCGGGATTCATTCCCTTCACCCAGTTGCTTCCTGCCCGGTTGGTTTGACGATGCGGTCGTAAATCCACAGCAATAGAGCGGTCAGAACTCCTACGGCGGAAATGACCCACCATACGCACTGCGGCTGGTGCGCGACTTCGCCCAATTGGTGCATGACGCGGCCGCCGAACCATCCTCCGATCAGCGAGCCGATGCCAATGGGCAGAAACGCAAAACCCATGTAGGTGCCCTGTTGTCCCGGAGGCGCGAGGCGGGAGATGTACTCGTAGTAGCGCGGCGCTTGAATCATTTCGCCAAGCGCGAGGACGAAAATGGCGAGGACCGCCCCGAGGACGGTGGGGTGAAACGCCAGGATCAGCCAGGAGAGAGAAGTGATGAGCGTGCCGAGAATCACGCACTGGAATGCGGGCATCTTGCGAATCAGGTAGTTGATGAGCACGGTGAGGCAAATGACGGAGAGCCCATCGGTGATGAGGATGAGCTCGACATCGGCGCCGGCCCTGATGTAGCCGTGAATGTAGCCGGGGAGCGTGATGTACTGCTGCCAGAAAACAATCCAGTAGCCGGTGAAGATCAACAAAAAGAGCATGAATTTCGGGTTGCCGAGAACGGTCAGAAAATTTTTCAACGTTTCTGAAACTCTGGGCGGCGGAGCGTCGCTGGCGCGCTTGGGTTCGCGAAAGAAAATCAGGACGGCGAAGAACATCAGGAAGACGCTGAGAGCGGCAACGCGAAAAACATTTTCCACGCCAAGATGGCGATGCGCCCAGGAAGCGACGTACGGGCCGGAAGCACCTCCAATGTTCACCATGGTGTAGTAGATGGAGTAGCCGATGGAGCGAACGTTTTCTTTGGAAGCGCGCGCGGTAGTTCCCACCACGCAAGGCTTGACCATGGAAATGCCGAGCGCGGGCAAAATCAGAATGAAGCCAACGAAAATCACAGGCGGAACCGCGGCTCGGACGGGGACAAGCCACGGCGCGTCGATGGAGCCGAGCAAAAAATAGGCCGTAGCAAGAATCAAGTAAGCCAGCGAGAGCGCGCGGCGGAAACCGAGACGGTCCGCGATCGCGCCGCCAAAAATCGCGAGAAACCAAACCATACCGCCAAAGATTCCAGCGAGCGTGCCGGTCTGCTGTGTAGGAAAATTCAGCTTTTCGTGGAGATAGTTGGCGAGAGAAGCGAAAGCGCCGTAGTAGGAAAGGCGCTCGAAAATTTCCGTGATGTTGGCGACCCAGAAGGGGCGCTCGAAGCCGGTGCGGATTTCGTCGAATCGCTGGCGGAAGCTCATTTTTTCTCCGCATGGAAGCGCAGCGATTGTAATGGACCGAAGAAAAGAAGCAAGGAAGTAAAGAAAACCGAGTCGCTGCCCTCTCTCGACGTCGTGAGGCAAGGGGGTAGCAAAATAGGGATACCGCACCCGGGTGGTTTTTTGCAAAGAGTGCAGAAACTCTTGAAAGAAAAGGGGTTGCGTTTTTCGTGTGTGCAAAAGAGTGCGCAAGAAGTTGAACGGAAAGGGGATAGGTGAAATAGCGCCGAGGCGTATGGGGCTCCCGGCCGAGCCGGGGTCTCCGATCAACAACTGTGGTGATCTCGGAAGTGTGGCAAGGAAAGGAGTTAAGGAACGGGAAGCAGGGAAAAGCTGAGCGCCGAAAGCAACCGACGACGGTCTCGCGGTTTATTCGCGCAAAGCAGAACCGCGGGGACCGCTGGCAGTGTTTGGGTATGATTATTTTTCGGAGCATGCGAAGGTGGCGGGAGTGGCGACGCCGAAGGTGCTGAGTTATGAGGGGTTGTGGGGCGGCGGGGAAGAGTGCGCGTACGAAGTGCTAAATTTTGCGGATGGGAAAAGGAATGCGCAGGAGATACGCGATGCGGTGTCAGCGGAGTATGGGCCAATGCCGTTGGAGATAGTCGTGGAGTATTTAAAGGCGCTGGAAAAGATTGGCGTGGTGGAGCAGGTGAAATAACGAGACGAAGTCGAAGTCTCACAATGCTGACAGCATCGTAAATCAGACATAGAATCGCGCGGTTGAGGGGAGGCTGCCGTGCGCGTACTTCTTGTTTCTGTACTGCTTGGACTTTTCTTCGTTGGTTCGCGTGCCAACCCTGGCCCCAAGAGCGCAGCGGAGCAACCGGACATCAGCAGATCTGGCCGCGACTTTCTGGAAGTCTGCGCCGGCGTAGACAGTGAAGGGAACAAAGACGCTGCTCGCATCCAACGAGACGCTACTTGCCTCGGCTGGGTGGCAGGCTTTGCCGATGGCTTCCTGGTGTATGGGGAGCTGCTGAATGTCCCGAGAAGGGACCGGATGGCCTGCCTGCCGCGTGGAGTTACGACGATCCAAATCGTTCGCGTCCTTAGGAAATACCTCGCTGACAATCCTGGGAAAGCGCACCGCCCAACGCGTTACATAGCGTCGATCGCGCTGGCAGGCGCGTTTCCGTGTAAAGCGGGAAAGTAGACCGGTAACGTTTGGCCTCGTCTTCGGCGCACAACCAAGAGTGGCTTTGTCACCAAACAGAAGAAGGAAAAGTCAAACTCCCAAACGCTCAACCCGCGTATGCGGCAGCCGGCACGCTGAAACCAATTCCTAAGCGGCTTCCCGGTGGGAACCGGAACGCAAACGGCGCGAAAACCGCGAGGAAGGGCACGACGTATGTCGGACCTAAAGGTCCGACCCCTAGGCTCAATTTTGACGCACCTACGGTACTTGCGGCACTGCGGAAGTTACCAAAGGAGGGGGAGGAGGCGGTAGCGAGTGCGGAGGCAGTAGTCGGAATAGCCGGGGAGGTCGCGACAGAGCATTTTTTCTTCTTTGAGGAGGCGGAGGACGATCAAAGGGATGACGAGGAGAAAGCCCGGCAGCGCCCACCAGGAGCCAAGCGCCGGAGTCAGGAAGAACAACATGAGAACAGCGCCAAAATACATGGGATGGCGGACGAGCCCGTACGGTCCTGTGGAGATGACTCGCTGCCCCTCTTCGATTTGTACGGTGCGTGAGGCGAAACTGTTCTCTTTCATGACCCAAAGGGTGATGAACCGGCAGGAAGGAAAAGAAGCGCAGCGACGAAGATGACAGCGATGAGGCTGCGGAGGATAAGCCGCGCCGTGAGGCTGCGCGAAGTGGACATAGGATTTGACGCTAGTGAGAGCGACAAAGAGAGAGTAGCAGAAGTAATTCGGAGGACGGGTTATGAAAGTCTCACGCGGAGCGGATATGCTAGCATGGAAGTTTGCGCATGCGAGTCGAGGGCATACACTGACGGGTCGTATGAGAACGAACTGGTCGAAAGAGCGGCCCCTAGAAGGGCGGGAGTCTGAGTAGATGGTGGCGACGATGAAGGCGCTGCGGAAGGTGCGAGCGGCGAAAGGCCTGCAAATGGATACGGTCGCGGTGCCTTTGATCGGGCCGACTGAAGTACTGGTACGCGTGAAGACGGCTTCCATTTGCGGGACGGACTTGCACATTTATGGGTGGGACCGCTGGTCGCAAGGACGCATCAAGCCGCCAGTGACGCTAGGACACGAGTTCTGCGGCACGGTCGAGCGCGTGGGCGATGAAGTGCGCGCGGTCGTGGCGGGGGATTTTGTCAGCGCAGAAATGCACGTGAATTGCGGACATTGCCACCAGTGCCGGCTGGGGCAGGCGCACATTTGCCAGAACTTGCGCATCATTGGGATCGATCAGGACGGGGCGTTCGCGGAATTTGTGAACATTCCGGCGTCGAATATCTGGAGGCTGGACGCGTCGATCCCGGAACATTACGGAGCGATACTCGATCCGCTGGGGAATGCCGTGCACACGGTGCTGGCCGGACCGATTGCGGGACAGACCGTTTTGGTGACGGGATGTGGGCCGATCGGGTTGATGGCTATCGCGGTTGCGAAAGCCTGCGGAAGCTCGACGGTTTTTGCTACAGAGACGAATGAAAAGCGTCGCGCGATGGCGAAGGAAATGGGCGCCGACATGGTGCTGAATCCGGCGAAGGAAGATGCGGTGGCAAAAATTCTGGCGGAGACGAACGGCACCGGCGTAGACGCGCTGCTGGAAATGTCCGGGAATGCAACGGCGATTCAGCAAGGATTCAAAGCTCTCCGGGCGGGAGGGCGCGCTTCGTTGCTGGGGATTCCGACGGAAAGCGTACCGCTCGATCTGGTGAACGACGTGATTTTCAAGGGCGCGACGGTGCAGGGCATTTACGGGCGGCGGATGTATGAAACCTGGGTGCAGATGACTTCGTTGCTGAAGGCCGGCCGGCTGAATCTGGATCCGTTATTTGGGGAGCGCGCCTCGCTAGACAGATTTGAGAGTGCATTCGCGTTGCTGCAGGGCGGCCTGGCTGGTAAGATTTTGTTGTACCCGAATGGAATGCCGCGCTAGGCGAATCGCCTTTCGCACATCCGAATTGTTTTGCTGCGAACCGCCCAGTGACGCAGAATGGTTGTTCCTCCCGGCCGAGTCCAAATCAGGAGTGCCGATATGTCTGATACCGCAACGATTACATCGAAGCAGAATCCTCTGCAGTACGTCACCGAGGAACTGAAGGAATTGCGCGGGAAGGGAGTTGCGCCGAGGCTGCGGGTGCTGGAAGGGGAGCAGAAGCCCGTCTGTATCTTCGACGGGAAAGAAGTGATCAACCTCGCTTCCAATAATTACCTGGGCCTCACGACGCACAAAGCGCTGCGCAAGGCCGCGCTGGACGCAGTGAAAAGATATGGTGTGGGAGCAGGAGCGGTTCGAACTATCGCCGGCACCATGAAAATTCACATAGAACTGGAGGAGCAAATCGCGGCGTTCAAGAACGTGGAAGCCTGCGTGGTGTTTCAGTCGGGATTCACGGCCAACGCGGGAACGGTTTCGGCGGTGCTTGGCAAGGATGATCTGATCGTTTCGGACGAGTTGAATCACGCGTCGATTATCGATGGCGCGCGGCTTTCGAAAGCGACGATTAAGGTTTTCAAGCACAAGGACGTGCAGGATTGCGAGCGGATCCTGCAGGAGAACGCAAATTTTCCGGGGAAGAAGCTCATCCTAACGGATGGCGTGTTTTCGATGGACGGTGACATCGCGCCGCTGCCGCAGCTGTGCGACCTGGCGGAGAAATACAACTGCATCATGATGGTGGACGACGCACATGCTTCGGGAGTGCTGGGCCGCGGCGGGCGCGGGACGGTGGACCATCACCAGTGCCACGGGCGCGTCCACATCCAAGTGGGAACGCTGAGCAAGGCCATTGGTGCAATGGGCGGGTACGTTTGCGGCTCGCGCGATCTGATCGATTTTCTGTATCTGCGGGCGCGGCCGTTCCTTTTTTCGACTTCGCACCCGCCGGCTACGGCGGCAGCATGCCAGGCGGCGTTTGCGCTTCTCGATTCGCCGGAAGGCGAAAAGCTGGTGAAGAAACTTTGGGCCAACACGAAAATGTTCAAGCGGGAATTGAAGAAGCGCGGGTTTCAATTCAAGGTGAGCGAGACGCCGATTATTCCGATTCACGTGGGAGATGCGGCCAAGGCGTTTGAATTTTCGAAGAAATTGTTTGAAGCGGGCGTGTTTGCTCCCGCCGTGGGGTACCCTACGGTGGCGGAAGGGAAGGCGCGGCTTCGCGCCATGGTGAGCGCGACTCACAAGCGCGATCAGCTCCTGCGTGCGGCGGACATCTTGGCGGAAGTGGCGAAGCCGCTGGGCATTGTTTCCTGACGTCCCCGTGCTGTGACTTGTCACGTCTACCTGCTTAGTACTGCTCCTTTTTCCGGGAGTCAGAATGCTCAAACAGCCGTGTAACTAGCAGAAAATAAGCTCTTTAGCTATCGGCATCAACCTTGCCTCTATCAGATCGGTTCCATGAATACCCTTATGACTGAAGCTAGGAATCCAGCTCATCGCCAACGCACGTTTAAGGAGGTCTTACGACCATGAATCGCGCAGGGATGGCATTTGTTGTGGGGGCATTTTTCTGCATGAGCGCGGCGGCCCAGCCGCAAACCGGAGCACAGGCTGGCGCGCAAAGTAGCAGCCAGGCGTCGGTGCAAGCCGGCCAGACGCAGGCGCAAGCATCAGGCAACGCATCGGTGTCCACTTCGGCGTCGGCGCAGAACGGGCAAGTGAATAGTTCGCTGGCGGCCGGCACGGCGTTCAACGCCGCGCTGAGTTCGCCAGTTGACTCGAAAAAGTGCAAGCCGGGTGATCCGGTAAACGCACGCACCACGGAAGCTGTAAAGTCCGAAGGAAAAACCGTGATTCCCAAGGGTGCGAAGGTAGTCGGCCACGTCACGCAAGCTTCGGCGCGCGCCAAGGGTGAATCAGAATCAGCGTTGGGGATCGTGTTTGATAGGGCGATTCTGAAAAGGGGCGAGGAGATTCCGTTGAGCGTCGGGATCCAGGCGATTGCGGCGGCGCAAACCGGGGCTTCAGCCGCTGGATCGGACATCGACACGATGGGCGGTATGGGCGCTTCGGCGGCCGGATCGGGAATGGCCGGCGGACGCGGCGCGCTTGGTGGAGTCACATCCGCTGCCGGCGGCGCGGTTGGCGCGGTGACGAACACCGCGGCTAGTGCAGGTGGAGTTGCCGGCGGTGCGGTCAACTCCGCAGCGAACGCAGGCGGGAGCATCGCGGGTGCTTCGAAGGGAGCCGTCGGCGGCTTGAACGCCGCAGGTCAGCTTACTTCCAACAGCCAAGGGGTGTTCGGGCTGAACGGGCTGAACTTGAACGCCGCAGCTTCGAATGCTACCCAGGGTTCGGTGGTTACTTCGTCAGGAAAGAACGTGCATCTGGACAGCGGCACGCGGATGCTGCTCGTTTCGCAGGGCGGCGGACAAGGCGCGTCCAAGCAGACTTCGGCGAATAAGCCGGAGCCAAAATCAGAGCCGAAGTCTGAACCCAACAAGCCGAACAAGCAGTAAGATCTAGTTCTTGGGTTGAAAGGCCGCATAGGAATTCTTTCCTATGCGGCCTTTCATTTGTGGTCACTCATCGCCGCAACCAAAGGCAGAGAGCGGTCCGGCATTCCATAATTGGCGTTTGCTATACTCGCCCGCATGCCTGCTCCTCCGAAAAAACTGTTTCTCGTCGATGCGATGGCCCACGTTTACCGCGCTTTTTTTGCGCCCATGCCGCAGAGGCTTACTGGTCCCGGCGGAATTCCCACCAACATTCCTTTTCTATTTGGAAACATCCTGAAGCGGTTGATCAAGGACTATCAGCCGGACTACATCGGAATTGTGTTTGATCCTCCCGGAGCGACTTTCCGCGACAAGCTGTTCGAAAAATACAAAGCGCAGCGGCAGCCCATGCCCGACGAAATGCGCGTACAGCTGCCCTTCGTCCGAAGATTGTGCGAAGCGATGCGGTTGCCGGTGCTGGAGGTCACAGGCTACGAAGCAGACGATGTGATCGGAACGATGGCGGTCAAAGCAGGGAATCACAATCTGGAAGTGCTGATCGTGTCCAATGATAAAGACATGATGCAGCTCGTCGGAAAAAATGTGCGAACGCTACGCACCGGCTCCGGCGGCCTCAAGGGCGACATCATCGTGGATGAGAAGAAGGTCGAAGAGCTCCTGGGAGTACCGCCGGGAAAAGTGGTGGACTACATGGCGCTGCTGGGCGACACGATCGATAACATTCCCGGAGCAAAGGGAATCGGCGAAAAAGGCGCGGCGGAGTTGATCAAGAAATATGGAAGTGTCGAGAGCGCGCTCGATCATGCAGGCGAAGTGTCCAACAAGCGATACCGGGAAGCTTTGCAGCAACAGCGCGAACAGGTGCTAATGTCCAAACAGTTGGCAGCGATCGCCAAGGACGCACCGATTGAAGTCAAGCTGCAGGATCTGGAACTGCGCCCGCCAAACGGCGTGGCGCTCGCAGAGCTTTATCGCGAGCTGGGATTCAGCTCGCTGCTGAAAGAGCTGGGCACAGATGCGGCGGCGCCTTCCGCGCCGGCGGGCTCCGAACCAGCCGTAGAGGCGGACTACGCGCAGCTTGCTGGCGTAGCCGAGTTCCGCGAATACTTGTCCGAACTTCCCGCCAAAGAGCCGCTGGCGATCTGGCTGAATCTTGAAACTGGCGAACGCGACTCGGAGGGATTCGGGACGCGCATCGCATCGATGGAGGTTTCTTCGAAGACAGGAGAAGGGCGGGCCGTTTGGATGGACGAGGCGGGCGAGGCGCTGAAGGCCCTTGCGCCACTTTTGAAGGACTCGAAGCGACAGAAAATTGTTCACGACCCAAAACTCTTCCAGCTCCTTACGGGCCGGGCGCCGGGTATCGGGCATGCGACGCAACTTTATTCCTACTTGTTGCGGCCCACGACGGCGAACCACAATTTCGCGGATGTAGTGATGCGGCAATTTAACGCCATGATGGGCGGCGGGCCGGGCGAGCGCGCTGACTATCTACAGCGGTTAGCACCGGCACTGCACTCACAAGTCCTGGAGCAGGGGCTGGAAACGGTGTACGAGAAAATAGACTTGCCGCTCGCTCCGGTGATCTCGGAGATGGAGCGAACGGGCATTCGCGTGGACCCCAAAGAACTCGAGAAGATGTCGCGGTCGATGGAAAAAGAAGTCCGCCGATTGGAAAAGGAGATCTGGAAGCTGGCAGGCTCGGAATTCAACGTCAATTCGCCGACGCAGCTTGCGGAAATTCTTTTTGACAAGCTGAATCTGCAGCCCAACGCCCGGCGCGGAAAAGCAAAAGCGCGGTCGACCGCCGCCGATGTTCTAGAGGAATTGTCCGCGCAGCATCCGCTTCCCGCAAAGATCATCGAGTACCGGGAAATTGCCAAGCTCAAATCGACGTATGTGGACGCGCTTCCGAAACTGATTCATCGGGAAACGGGACGTTTGCACACCAGCTTTTCTCAGACCGGCACGGCGACAGGCCGGTTGAGCTCAAGCGATCCCAACTTGCAGAACATTCCCATCCGCACCGAGCTGGGCCGCGAGATTCGCGCCGCGTTCGTCGCCGAGAAGGGCAAGATATTGCTGTCCGCGGATTATTCACAGATCGAGCTGCGCATCATGGCGCATTTTTCGAAGGACCCTGTGCTTGTCGAGGCTTTCCGCAACGGGGAAGATATTCACGCGCGGACAGCTCAAGAAGTTTTCGGCGTGGGGCCGATGGCGCAAAATGCGGAGCACCGCCGCGCCGCCAAAGCCATCAACTTCGGCATCATCTATGGCCTTTCGCCATTCGGCCTCGCGCAACAACTGGGCATCGAGCAAAAGGAAGCCGCGAAATTCATCAACGCCTATTTCACACGCTATCGGGGAGTGAAGGAGTACCTGGACAATGTTATTGCCGAGACGCGCAAGACCAGCGTCGCGAAAACTTTGTTCGGAAGAATCCGGCCAATCCCCGAAATCAATTCACCCCAGATGCAGCTTCGAAACTTCGCCGAGCGCACGGCGCTTAACTCGCCGTTGCAGGGAACGGCTGCCGATCTGATCAAACTGGCGATGATCAATATCGACAAGCGGCTGGCGAAGGAAAAGCTTGAAGCGAAAATGATCCTTCAGGTGCACGACGAACTGCTCTTCGAGGCTCCTACAAAAGAGCGCTCGAAGCTGGAAAAGCTAGTGCGGGAAGAGATGGAAGGTGTCCATAAACTGATCGTGCCCATCGCTGTGGAAATCGGCGCTGGGCCCAACTGGCGCGACTTGGATTGATTCGAGACTAGGCCGTCGTCGGTTACAAGTTCAAGAAGAAAACTTGCGGGCATCCTTGTAACGCTTGCGGCCGTCAAACCTTTGACTTTACAATTGGAATCCCCGCCCGGTCCAAATTGATTCTGCTAGCGTAAGAGGCCCCGCCCTCGGAACGAGGCTCCCTATGCGCTGTTCTCTCTCCCTGGTCGCCAGCCTTGCGATTTGTCCATATTTGATTTCCTGTAGTGGCACGAGCAATGGAAGCAGCGGGACTCCTCCGCCTACGACTAACAGTGTGATCGTTGCGCCCGCCACTGTTTCGTTGAACAAGGGTGGGTCACAGACGTTCACGGCGACGGTGAATGGGACGATGGACCAAAACGTGTTTTGGGAGATTGCAGAGGCCACGCCCAAAAGCGGCGATTCGACGCATGGATTTATTTCAAACGGAGGCGCGTACGTTGCGCCGACGACGGTTCCGAGCCCGCCGAACATAACCATTAAAGCTGTGTCCGGAGCGGACCCGACGAAGTCAGGGACGGCAGCGGTGACCCTTCAGGCCGGACCGGCTACCAGCGTATCGATAACCGCGGGTTCGACCCAGGTTCCTACGTTTGGCTCGACGCAATTTATTGCCACGGTCACCGGCAATCTGAACACGGCGGTATCCTGGCAAGTGAATGGCGTGACCGGAGGAGGTCCGCAAACCGGAGCAATTTCGACAACCGGACTGTTCAAAGCGCCGAATTCGGTTCCCGTGCTTGCGAGCGGAAACAACGACGGGCAGACGAGCGAAGTGGTGGTTACGGCGATTTCGCAGGCAGACAATACGGCGATGGATTCCGTGCTGGTGACGATCGTGCCGCCGCAACAAAATGCGCAAGGCGCGAGTTCGCCGCTGGGAGTCTCCGGTGGAAATGCGAAAGACTCCTCCATGGTGAGCGGCCAAAAATTATGCTGTGGGGGCACGCTCGGGGCACTGGTTTCTCGCGGCAGTAATTTATATATCCTCAGCAATAACCACGCCATTGCGATGAGCGATTCAGGCACTGTTGGCGATCCGATTGTGCAACCCGGCCTGATTGACAATAATTGCGCGACGCCGCCAACGGTTGCCACGCTCTCTCAATTTTTCAATATGGAGACTGGGCCGGCGCCGAAAATCGACGCGGCGCTGGCGCTGATTAATTCAGGCGCCGTTGAAACAACCGGTACGATCCTGCAATTAGGCGGCACGGCCAGCAACCCGCCGACGAACGGACCGCCACATGGCGGCTCCGGTGTTGCACCGACCGTCGGCAGAACCGTTGCGAAGAGTGGCCGGTCGACAGGATTGACCTGTTCTGCGATCTTTGCCACACAAACGAATGTTAGCGTGCAGTATCAGAAGGGATGCGGGACGGGCAGCACTTTCAATGTTTCCTTCACCAACCAGGTCGACGTTACGAACAATGGCTTTAGCGCGGAGGGCGACTCCGGCTCTCTAATCGTTACACAGGACACCGCCGATCCAGTGGCCTTGCTTTATGCCGGAAGCGGATCAGACACCGTAGGCAATCCAATTTCCGATGTCCTGAATGGATTGGCGGATCCAGCGAACCCTCAGTCCAAGCCCGCCATCGTCGGAGACAACAGTCTCAACGGGCATACAGTCGCCGCGTGCAACCTGCCCGGGCCTCAGTCCGCGACGGCGGCTCGTTTGGCCGTGCAGAGAACGGCGGCTTCCCCGGAAGCGGTACAAAGGGCCCTCACCGTGCGGGACGCCCATCTCGCGCAGTTAATGGCATATCCTGAAATGCAAGCCGTCGGCGTGGGTGCGAGTTACGACAATTCGCTTGAGCCTGCCATTTTGCTCTTTGAGAGTGCGACGCTCGAGGAGACTGTTGCGCCGCCGCAGCTTGTCTATCCAATTTCTGATGCGGAAGTGGGGCGAGCGAAAATCGTGCACGCCGCGCATGCGGAGGAATGGATGAAGAAGGCCGGCGTGCAGGGAGTAGGCATCGGTTCCAGCGCCGACGCTCCGGGCGAAGCGGCGCTGGTCATTTTTCTCCTACGCGGAGTTCCGCACGATCCGATTCCGCCGGTGATCGATGGGCTGCGCACGCGCGTCCGGGAATCGAGCCGCTTTCGCGCAGGATTTGGCGATGCGCCGGCGAAGCGCGGCTGCTCGATGCCCGCGAAGAGAAATACCCAGCCAGTTGCTTCGGAGTCTCAGCCGAGACCGTAGTTCGCAGGGGCGGCGATTCGAACCGCCCTTTCCATTCTTCACTCTTTTCTTCCAGGGCGCGTGGGCGTAGAATCCGCTCACAAGCAAGCCGAACTCACTCCTTCGGCCGGTCCATCCTGTCAGGAGGAAACTATGCGCAGGACAGTTCTGCTCCTGAGCGCGATTCTGCTCGCGAGTTTCGGGATTTCATACGCCAATCCACATTTCGCCCAGGAGAAGCCGGGAACCGCGGAGCAAAAAATCACGCCGGAAGACGCGGCCAAGAAGAACCCGGTTCCAGCGACTCCGGAGGGATTGGCGGAAGCGCGCAAGCTCTACGGCTACAACTGCGCAATGTGCCATGGGAAAATGGGTGATGGCAAAGGGGACCTGGCCGCGGACATGAAGCTCGATCTCCGCGATTGGCGCGACGCTAATACGCTTGAAAAAGTGACCGACGGCGAACTTTTTTGGATCATCAGCAACGGCAAAGGAAAAATGCCGGGCGAAGGCGATCGAACAAAGGAAAGACTACGCTGGAATTTCGTGAACCTGGTGCGCTCATTTGCCAAGAAAGATGCCGGGGATAAACCGAAAACAGAAAGCCCCTAGAGCGCAGCAGCCCTAGCCATGGCCTGTTCCCTTCCACCGAGAAAAGATTGAAACCGTCGTGTTTGGCGCTGGACGCGCTGCCGCATATGTTATTCTCACTTAAGATTCAATCGCCAGGAGGAGTATTGAAATGGCGCACGCGCCGCAATTCCTGAAGCTGGTCAACGACGCTAAGAAAAAGATCAAGGAAACCAAGGTGGCGGACGTGAAGCGGCGGGCCGACGCGGGTGAAAAATTTATCCTCGTGGACGTGCGCGAAGACAACGAATGGGCGAAGGGACATCTTCCCGGGGCCGTTCATATGGGCAAAGGAGTGATCGAGCGCGACATCGAGCAGCGCGTCCCGGATACGAACACGAAACTCATTCTGTATTGTGGCGGCGGATTCCGTTCCGCGCTGGTGGCGGACAATCTGCAGAAAATGGGTTACAACAACGTGGAATCGATGGACGGCGGATGGAAAGGCTGGCTGGAAGCGGGCTTGCCGATCGCCAAAGACTAACGTCGCCAGAGTGAACTCGCAATTTAGAAAATTGGCTGGGGCGGAAGGATTCGAACCTTCACCATCCTCATTAACAGTGAGGTGTCCTACCAGTTGGACCACGCCCCAGCGGCGTGCCACGGACCCCGGCCGGCGGGAGCGCGCGGAATAGAGTAGGCTCCGCCGCAAAAAAGAGCGCCGGAAGGTACCTCTAAGATACCACGACTGACTCTGCCCTTGGCAATGTCCAGATCAAAAATGCACTGAAAAATTGTTTCAACTTCTCCATTCGTTCAAGCATCAGACTCCGTGACGACGGTTGAGTGCAGGGGAAAGCAGGACGATCGAATGGAGATGCGTTCCTTTGACGTTGTTCAGCCTTCCAGTCGAAACAACGAAACGGGAACACTGTTCGAAAGTTTTGAAGCTGTCGCGGAATCTGCAGGAGAAGTTGCAGAAAATTGTTTGAAACAAGCGGGCGCGGAGGTTGCATTCCCGAAAGTTTTGTTGGACACTATCGCGTCAAGCACGACCCGGGTTTGCACTGTCCGGTCAACTCGTGGGACGCCCTGACCGCAGCTCCTTTCCGGAGCGCTCCCTCGCATTGTGCTGAAAAGACATGGCCCAGATTTTTCATCGCAGTACAAATTTCATCGCGCGATTCAGTGTTTTTTCGGCCCTTTTTCTGGTCGGAATTGCGCTCGTGGCTGTGCTCGCAGTTGCGCGTTCGCCCTATATGACGAGGCAGAACATCACCCGTGAGCAACCGGTGCAATTCAGCCACAAACATCACGTCGGCGACGATGGCATTGACTGCCGCTATTGCCACACCGGCGTCGAAACTTCCGCCGTGGCCGGCATTCCGCCGACGAAAACGTGCATGAATTGCCATTCGGTGCTGTTCAATAATGCGTCTTACCTCGAGCCGATCCGCGAAAGCTATCGCAGCGACAAATCCATCCAGTGGGTGAAAATCCACCGGCTCGCCGATTTCGTCTACTTCAATCACAGCATTCATATCAATAAGGGCGTCGGCTGCTCGACGTGCCATGGGCAAATCAACCAGATGCCTCTGGTATTCCAGGCCAACACCTTGCTGATGCAATGGTGCCTGGACTGCCATCGCAATCCCGAGCAAGTTCTTCGTCCGAGGGATCAAGTTTTCAATATGGACTGGAAGGCGCCCGGCAATCAGGCGGAAATCGGTGCTGAGCTCAGAAAGTCGTATAACCTTCGGACCACAGCCGAGCTAACCAGTTGCTCGACCTGCCACCGCTAATGGACGATATGCGCGAACACGAAAAACACGGGCACGTCGGCGGCGAACACGTTCATGACGAAGCGGCCGGAGATACCGAGCTGCGCGAAGGCCCGCTGGATTTGGCGGCAGTACGCGCTAAACTTCAATCGAAAACCGGCAAGCAGTACTGGCGCACTCTCGAGGAACTCGTCGGCGACCCGCAATTTGAAGAGTTGCTGCATCGCGAATTTCCGCGACAGGCGCCTTCAGAATGGGACGACGCCGTCGACCGGCGCGATTTCCTGAAGCTGATGGCGGCATCGCTGGCATTTGCGGGCCTTTCCGGGTGCGGCCGCACTCCTGAGCAGTACGTCGTGCCGTACGTCAAGCAGCCCGATGGGATGACCCTCGGGAAGCCACAGTTCTATGCCACGGCGATGCCGTTTGGCGCAGACGCGATCGGTTTGCTGGTGGAAAGCCACGAAGGTCGTCCGACCAAGATCGAAGGCAACCCCGATCATCCTTCGAGCCTTGGGGCCACGAATGTGTTCGCGCAGGCTTCGATCCTGAATCTTTACGATCCGGATCGCACGCAGACGGTGACCAAATTTGGCGAAATCCAGACGTGGTCGTTGTTTGTGGAAAGCGCGCAGGCACTCGCAGCGGAGATGAAGGCCGACAATGGAGCGGGCTTCCGCATCCTGACCGGAATTGTTACTTCGCCAACGCTCGCCGCGCAGATTCAGTCGCTTCTGACGCTTTTTCCCAAGGCCAAATGGCATCAGTGGGAACCCGCGGTCGGCGACGGCGCGCGCGACGGCGCGAAACTTGCCTTTGGAAGCTACGTCAACACCGTCTACCGCGTGGAGAAGGCCGAAGTCATCCTCTCGCTCGACTCCGATTTCCTGGGTAGTGGCCCAGGACACATTCGCTACGCGAGGGAATTTTCGCGCCGCCGCAACTTGGATCAATTCTTCGAGGAAGATCGCAGTCGCCCTGAGATGAACCGGTTGTACGTGGTCGAACCGACACCCAGTGTCACCGGCGCGACCGCGGATCACCGTTTGCCTTTGCGAGCTTCGGATGTCGAGCTTTTCGCGCGCGCGCTAGCAGGGAAAGTTATTGATGTTACGGTTAGACCCGGACAGTCTGCTTTAGCGAATCCTGCCCCGCCAGCGGGGAGCGAAAAGTGGCTGGAGGCCGTGGCGAAAGACCTTCTTAGACATCAAGGCAGGTGTCTCGTAGTCGCAGGGGAACACCAGCCCGCGGCAGTCCACGCGCTGGCGCATGCGATCAACGCGGCGCTTGGCAACGTGGGGAAAACGCTCTACTACACCGAGCCCGTGGAGGCGCATCCAGAGAACAATCTCGAATCGCTGCGCGAATTGTGCAGCGACATCTACGATGGAAAGGTTGAGACACTGCTAATTCTGGGCGTCAACCCTGTTTATACCGCACCGCACGATTTTGATTTTGCCTCCAAGATCAAATTCGACGAAAAGAAAAATCGTAAACCCGTCAAGAACACCATCTATGTCGGTTCTCATTTTGACGAAACCGCCGAGCTCTGCGACTGGCATGTTGCCGAGTCACATTACCTCGAAACCTGGGGCGATGCGCGCGCGTTCGACGGCACGCTGAGTGTGATTCAGCCTCTGATCGCGCCGCTATACCACACGCATTCCGCTCGTGAAGTTCTTGCCGCTTTTAGCGACAAACCCGGACTCTCGGATTACGATGCGCTGCGCGACCGGCTGAAGGCCGTGAATCCTTCCGTCGATTTCGATAAGTTCTGGCGCAAAACCTTGAACGACGGCTTGGTTGCTGGCTCAGCGTTTGCGCCGATAAGCGCGACTCTGAAATTCAGCGCGGCCAGCCTCCCCGCCGCGAAAACCACTTCTCCGACGGACATCGAATTCATTTTCCGCCCCGATCCTTGCGTCTACGACGGGCGCTTCGCCAATAACGGCTGGCTGCAGGAATTGCCAAAGCCAGTCACCAAGCTCACGTGGGACAACGCCGCACTGATCAGCCCCAAGACCGCGGAAAAACTGGAATTGGCGCACAACATCGCATGGCGCGGCGGGGAGCACGGCAAAGTTTATTCGAACGTCATCGACATTGCGCTTTCGAACAGTAAAGTCACCGCAGCCGCGTGGAGCCTGCCGGGCCAGGCCGATGGCGTCGTAGTCCTCCCGCTGGGATATGGCCGCAAGAAGGCTGGGTACACGGGGACGAACAAGGGCTTCAACGCTTATGCCGTGCGAACTTCCGGCGCGCTTTGGATGGCCTCCGCCCCCAGCAGCGCGATCAAGAAAACCGGCGAGGATTATCCGCTGGCCTGCACCCAATATCATTTCAATATGGAAGGCCGACAAATTCTGGCGACCGGAACGCTCGCGGAGTATCACAAGAATCCGAATTTCGCCAATGAGCTTGCGCAACTGCCCCCGAAGGAACTTTCGCTCTACAAGGGCGAAGCGGAATATCCCTACGATCGCGACAAGTGGGCGATGACCATCGATTTGAACAAATGCAATGGCTGCAACGCTTGCGTAGTCGCCTGTCAGGCGGAAAACAACATTCCTGTGGTCGGCAAGGATCAAGTGATGCGCGGCCGCGAAATGCACTGGATCCGCATCGACCGCTATTATGAAAAGCTTAAGCCGACAGTTGGCGACGCGTCGGGGTACGACGATTCGCTTGACAATCCGCCAACTTATTTCCAGCCGGTTCCTTGCCAGCAGTGCGAGAACGCTCCCTGCGAGCTGGTCTGCCCGGTTGGCGCCACGGTGCACAGCGCTGAAGGTCTGAACGACATGACCTACAACCGTTGCATCGGCACGCGCTATTGTTCGAACAACTGCCCCTACAAAGTGCGCCGCTTTAACTTCCTGCGCTTCCAGGATTGGGAAACGCCGCAGCTCAAGCTATTGCGCAATCCGGAAGTCACCGTGCGCAGCCGCGGCGTCATGGAAAAGTGCACCTATTGCGTGCAGCGCATCAACAACGCGCGCATTGAATCGGAGAAAGCCAACGCTCCAATTCCCGACGGCGCAATCGTCACGGCATGCGAACAGGCTTGCCCGACCCAAGCCATCGTCTTCGGCAACGCCAATGACAAGAACAGCCGCGTTGCGAAACTGAAAGCCCAGCAGCGCAATTATTCATTGCTCGGAGAACTCAACGCGCGCCCCCGCACTACCTACCTCGCGGCTGTGCGTAATCCGAACCCTGAATTGGAGTCGGCATGAGCGATTGGAACCCCCCAGTCGATTCTCCCGAAATCCGCCGGCTGACTCCGGTGATTGGACCGGGGCATACCTTCGGGTCCGTCACCGACAAGATCAGCTCGATCGTTCTAACCCGCCCGACTTCCTTAGGCTGGTACATTGGATTTTTGATCGCCTTCAGCCTTATGGGCATGATGACGATCGCGATCGGCTGGCTGATCATCAAGGGCGTCGGCATCTGGGGCATCAACATCCCCATCGGCTGGGGATTTGCGATTGTCAACTTTGTGTGGTGGATCGGTATCGGCCACGCCGGCACGCTCATTTCCGCGATTTTGTTTCTCTTAAACCAAAAATGGCGCACCTCCATCAATCGCTTCGCGGAGGCTATGACGCTTTTCGCTGTAGCCTGCGCAGGCATTTTCCCGCTCATCCACACCGGCCGCCCATGGATGGCGTTTTATATGTTCCCTTATCCCAGCACCATGGGACTCTGGCCGCAGTTCCGCAGCCCGCTGATCTGGGACGTCTTTGCGGTTTCGACTTATGGCACGGTCTCTCTGGTGTTCTGGTTCGTGGGCCTGATTCCGGACTTGGCGACACTGAGAGATCGCGCTGTCAAGAAGCCCCTGAAAATCATTTACGGCATGCTGTCGATGGGCTGGCGTGGCTCGGCGCGTCACTGGCATCGTTACCAGTCAGCGTATCTGCTTCTCGCCGGCCTCGCTACGCCGCTGGTTCTTTCCGTCCACACCGTCGTGAGCTTTGACTTCGCCATCGCCATTGTTCCGGGCTGGCATACCACGATCTTTCCTCCGTATTTCGTAGCCGGCGCCATCTATTCCGGCTTCGCTATGGTTCTGACCATCGCGATTCCGCTTCGCAAAGCGTATGGCCTAGAAGACTTCATCACCATGCGCCACCTGGACAATATGGCCAAGGTGATGCTTGCTACGGGGCTTATCGTCGCGTACGGCTATTTCTTCGAGTTCTTCCTGTCGCTTTACAGCGGCAATAAATTTGACGTTTTCCTGGTCCAACAGCGCCTCCACGGCCCGTATGCGCCGTTTTACTATGCGCTGATTCTTTGCAATATCCTGACCCCGCAACTGCTCTGGTCGTACAAGCTGCGCCACAACGTCGCCGTTCTTTTCATCATGTCCATCGTCGTGAATGTTGGCATGTGGCTGGAGCGTTTCGTTATCGTGGTCATCAGTCTGACGCGTGACTTTGTGCCTTCCGCCTGGGGGCGCTATAGCCCGACGGTCTGGGATTGGGCCACGTTTATCGGCACCATCGGGATGTTCGTCACACTCCTCTTCCTCTTCGTGCGCGTTCTCCCCGCGATTTCCATCGCGGAGATGCGCGAACTCGTGGCGGATACGTCCGAGGAAAAGAAATGATGCAGCACCGTTCGCACATTTACGGTGTGATGGGCGAGTTCGGCACGCCTGAAGAA
>MNEA01000041.1 GCA_001917435.1 Acidobacteria bacterium 13_2_20CM_2_57_6 | reverse complement strand
TGCCCCAAGACCAGCCTTCCCGACTTCGGCACTATCACCATCCAATACATGCCGAAAAAAGATTGCATCGAGCTGAAAGCGCTGAAGATGTATCTCCTCGCCTACCGCAGCCTCGGCATCTTCTACGAAAACGCCGTCAACAAGATCCTGCGCGATATCGTCGAAGCCGTTCGCCCCGAATGGTGCGTCGTCCGCGGCGAATTCACTCCGCGCGGCGGCCTCACCACTTCGATCTTCGCCCGTTGGCCCGAAATCAACATGAAGTCTAAGCGCGGACGCAAGTAGGGCAGATCCCTCTCGACGCTCGGGATGACGCGCGGGAAACGAGAAGAGCGCGTTTGAAGATTCGCTACCAGTCCGGCGGGAGATGAACACTCTGGCCGAATTTCTCTTTTTGCCCAAGTTCTTTGCGGGCGTCTCGCCGCGACGAGTTGCAAAAACGGTGGCGCGGTGGACAGATGGGCAAAGGCAGGGGATAATTTCAGGACAACACTAGTGGCAGGGGTGGCATCCACTTCAGAGGAGGGAGAATGAGCATTTCTCCAAACGTACCGACGGCGCAGGAATCGTATGGCTACGAGTCCCCGGGCACGCCGCGATGGATTACGATTCTGCTGGTTCTCATGATGGCCGGGATCGCCGTGCTGGGCATCGCCGGCTACAGCGCGCAGACGAAGATCAGCCAGGACCTGTCGGAGCAGCAGAAACAGAACAAGATCCTGACCGCGCAGCTCGACCAGGCGAATACACGCATCGCGGACTTGAAAAGCAAGATGGAAATCACGACGCAGAGAATCGGCTTGACGCAGTCCGAGCTGGCGCAGGCCAAGAGCCGCGCCGAATCGATCCGCAAAGAGCAGCAAAGCTCCGACGAGAAGCTGACCGCGCAGCTGACGCAGGCGCAAAAAGAGAATGACGAGAAAATCGGCGCAGTGGCCTCCGAAGTGGGCATTGCCAAGAAAGATATCGAAGCGACGAAGGGCGACTTGGAAGCAACCAAAGGAAAGCTGGAACGGAGCCTCGGCGACATGAACGTGATGAGCGGGCTGATCGCGCACAACCGCGACGACCTCGACGAATTGCGGCGGCGCGGCGACCGCAACTATTACGAGTTCACGCTGCAAAAATCGAAGTCGGCCCAGCGCGTCGGGCCGGTGCAAATGTCGCTGAACAAGACCGACCCGAAAAAAGCGAAGTACACGCTGACCGTAGTGGCCGACGACAAGACCATCGAAAAAAAGGACAAGACGTCCGGCGAGCCGGTGCAGTTCTACGTGAAGGGTAGCGCGCGCTTGGCGCCGTACGAGATCGTGGTGTTCGACGTGGGCAAAAACCAGATTACCGGCTACCTGGCGACTCCGAAGGAAGGCGGCGCCGCCGCTCCTCCGACGGCTGCAGCAGCGCCCGTGGCTGGGTCCGGGACTCCCGCGAAGCCTGAGTAGCTAGACAGCGTTTTCGATTTTCGATCAAAAAAACCCCTGTTCCGCGTTCTGGAAACACCCCGGGGGACAGGGCTTTTTGTCCGTGTGCCCGCCGCGCTAGCATTAAATGTTGACTTTTTTTTGACCGAACGTCTTGGAGCAATCCGATGAAAGCATGGACCATTCGAATTTCGCTGGTTGTTGCCGCGCTGATGGCGGTCTGCGTTGCGGACGTGGCACGCGCACAAGCTCCGCTGGAACCCGCGCAAATGTCGCCGCGCACGTTGTTCTACTTGATCTGGCGCGGCGTTCCGTCGCCTGACGCGCGAAAAGCGAACGCGTTGCTGGCGCTGTGGGACGACGCAGATTTTGCGCCGGTGCGGTCGGCGATGGTGGCGGGCATGCTCGGGTCTTCGGACGAAAAGTCCACGCAGCCCAAACTCACGCCGGAGCAAGTGCAGGAATTCGCGGGGCTATTGGAGAATTCGTTCACGCTGGGATATTGGAGCGAGCCGACAAGGCGAAATCTTTCGAATGGGGCAGCGGTGACGGAAGCGAAAGTGCCGGCATGGAACGGAATGTTTTTTGTGTATGACCGAACCGGAAAAGAAATGCTGCTGACAAAAGCGGTCCTGCGCATGCGCGCGGAGGAGAAGGAAGCGCCGCGGCTTTCGCAAGTGGCGATCGCAGGCGTGCAGGTCCTGAAGGCGGAAGGCAAAGGCGGCGCGACGTATTGGGCGGAGCACGGCAAATTCGCGGTGAGCGCGGGTGAAAAACTTGTGATGGAAGATTTGCTGAGCAGGTTGGATGGGAAAATTTCGGGTGGCGCCTCCCTGGTGCAATCGGCGGCGTACCAGGAGGCGCAAGCGAATCTGAGCGGTGGCTTACTGGAATTTTTTCTGCGGATTCCCGACTTGAAAAATCTTGCGAATGATTCGAAAGCGGGGATGTTCCAGATACGCCCATTGCTGGACGCGGCGCGGCTGGACGCGGTGCACTCGATCGGCGGGCACGTGACATTCGAAGGTGCGAAAACGCACGTGCAGGCCGCGATTCTGGGCGAGGCCGTGTCCGGAACGCTGTTTGACATTTGGTCGACCGGGCAGCAGTCGCCCGCTTCATTGGCGTTTGCGCCAGTGAACGCTGTCTCTTACACGTCCGCGCAAGTGAATTTTCAGGGCATCTACGACACGCTGAAGCGCGTGGCCGGCGCGGCGTTCCCGCAGACTCACCAGGGCAACGTCGATTTGATTGACGCGATGGCGCAGCAGAAACTGGGCATGCCCGTTGCGGACGCGCTTGGATTGCTTAGCGGAGAATTCGCGTCGATGCAGACGAGCCCATCGCTGGATACGGCGAAGCAGGTTTATTTTTTTGGCATACGAAAGAAACCGGAAACGCTGAAGCTGATGCGGACGGTGTTCAGCGATCAGATCACTTCGGAGCGCAATGAAGGCGATGTCACTTTCGTGAAGATTTCCCTTGGAGGGAAGAAAGCCAGCGAGGGCGTGGCGCAGTGGAATTTTTTCAACCTTGCGGTGACGCCGGACATGATCCTTGGAGCGAGTAAGATGGAGACGTTGCGCGAAGCGCTAGAGCGGCGCACCGGAGGAACGACCGGGGCGGGGCTCGCGAGCGTGCCGCAATTTGCCGCCGGGCGACAGCAATTTCCGGAGAAGCTGATTGGCCTGAGCTATTTTGATTTTCAGAGGGTGGATTGGGCGGCGGCGCGGGACCGCTGGGTGGCTGAGAGCAAGAAAAGCTCCGTGGTGAAGAGCATGAATTCCTCGACACCGAGCACGGCCATGGCAAACGCGAACGAATGGCTCCAGCAGATGAATCCGCAGGTCATTTCGCGGCATCTGCATCGGTCGCTGAGCGTGTCGTGGAAGGATTCGAAGGGCATTCATTGGGACCAGTGGGTCGAATAGCGGAGCGATGAACTTTTTTCGTCGCCTACAGCCGGGACTGCTCTTCCCCGCCCTGCTTTGCGGGTGTTCGCTTGCCGGCGCGCAGGAAAATCCACAGCAGCCGAAGCAAACGATTCACGTTAGCGTGGACCGCGTGAACGTCGGAGTGATCGTGACCGATCACAGCGGCCACTTCGTGGAAGGATTGCATCGCGAAGACTTCCACGTATTCGACAACGGGACTGAGCAGCCACTCACCGGGTTTGCAGCAATCGAGGAGCCTGCGCAGGTACTCTTTCTCATCGAGTCCGGCCCCGCGGTGCTTTTCCTGGGGAAAAATCATCTCCATTCCGCGGACTCACTGCTGAAAAGCCTAGCCGTTAACGACCGCGTTGCGATTGCCAGCTATTCAAAGGAGCCGGAGTTGCTCCTCGACTTCACGCCCGATAAACCCGCGGTGCGGCTCGCGCTGCAAAATTTGAATTTCACGCTTGGCTTTGGTGCGTTGAACCTGACATCGAGCCTCGCGTCAACGATCGACTGGCTTGAGTCCTTTCGCGGGAAGAAAACAGTGGTTGTGCTTTCCACGGGCGTCGATACCTCGCCACCGGAAAGATGGCAAGCGATTCAACAAAGGCTCAGAACTTCCGATGTGCGCATACTGGCAGTTTCACTGTCTGGAGATTTCCGCAAGTATCCTAGATGGAGGAAACTCTCCCCTGAAGAGCGCGAGAACCGCGCGTTCGTCAAGCAAGGCTTTGCTCAGGCCGATCAGGCGCTGCGTCAGCTTTCAGAGGCCAGCGGCGGGCACGTTTACCTTCCGAAGAATGAGAAGGAATTCGATCGCTCGTACTCCGAAATCGCCCAACTCGTCCGCCACGAATACAGCATCGCCTTCAGTCCGCCTACCAGTGACGGCCAACTTCACACGATTCAAGTCAAAGTGAAGCGCATGTGGTGCCGCGTGGACCACCGGCGGGCTTACCTCGCGCCCGGGCCTCGCTAGTGGTTCTTCGCCCAGCCGCTACCCATGGTAAATGAACAGCCGTGATAAGCTCTGCGTCTTGGGGGGCGGATATGGAAAGAGTGAACGGCATCGGAGGCTTCTTTTTTCGTGCGCGAGACCCTGCCGCCCTCGGCCAGTGGTACGACGATCATCTCGGCGTTACGGTTGTTCCATCAAAATATGATGAGCCGGGGTGGCGGCAAGAAGCCGGGCCAACGGCATTTGCGCCATTCCCCGAGACGACAACATACTTTGGCGACGCCAGCAAAAACTGGATGATCAATTTTCGGGTGCGCAACCTCGACGCGATGGCGGCGCAACTGCGCGCGGCGGGCATATCCGTTGAGATCGACCAAGAACGCTGCCCGAACGGCAGGTTCGCCCCATTTGAACGACCCGGAAGGGAATCTGATTGAATTGTGGGAGCCCGAGGGACGAGACGCGCCCCGGCAAATCTGAAGGCCTGACTCGCCCGAGGCAAGTTACCTGATTTAAGGGAAGGCTATTCGAATTCCTTGAGGGTCTTGGCCATTTCGCGGAGACGCTCGTCCATCAAGGCGAAGACGGTTCCTGCGTCAAACTTGCCGTCACCATTTCTCTGCCCTGCAGTCATGCCAGTAAGTATCTCGATGCCCTGTTCGACCTTGGCAACGGGCCAGATGTGAAATTTACCTGCCGCGACGGCTTCCAGAATGTCTTCTCGCAGCATCAAATCTTCCACGTTGGAATCGGGCATCATCACGCCTTGCGTTCCGGTGAGGCCTTTGATGCGGCAGACGTCAAAGAATCCTTCGATTTTTTCGTTTACGCCGCCGATGGCCTGAATATCGCCTTGCTGGTTGATGGATCCGGTCACCGCGATGTCCTGGCGCAGCGGCAAGCCGGAGAGCGCCGACGCGAGCGCATAGATCTCCGTGGAGCTGGCGCTGTCGCCATCGACTCCCGAGTACGATTGCTCGAAGCAAATACTCGCCGCGAGCGAGAGCGGCTTGTCCTGAGCAAACTTGCTACGCAAATAACCGGCGATGATGTGCATACCTTTGTCATGGAAGCGCCCGCTGAGATTGGCTTCGCGCTCGATATTGATCAATCCCGCCTTTCCAAGGGCCGCTGTCGCAGTGATGCGCACGGGCTTGCCAAACGAATAGCCACCGATTTCCAGGACGCTCAGCCCGTTCACCTGGCCGACACTTGAGCCCTGCACATCCACGAGCAGGGTACCTTCCTGGATCATTTCGCGGATGCGCGTTTCGATCAGGTTGTGGCGCTCCATTTTTGAAGACAAGGCGCCGCGCACGTGCGCCGCGCGAACCACGGATTCTCCGGCCGCAGCCGCGTTGTAATGCGCCTCGCGCGCCAGGTCGGCGATATCGACGAAACGCGCCGTCACCTTGTTTCTTCGGCCGGCCTGACGCACGCCGTATTCCAGCACGGCGGCGAAGGCGCCCCGGTCAAAGGGGTACAAACCCTCTTTCTCGGACA
Source organism: Acidobacteria bacterium 13_2_20CM_2_57_6 (assembly GCA_001917435.1). Lineage (GTDB taxonomy): Bacteria > Acidobacteriota > Terriglobia > Acidiferrales > UBA7541 > Acidiferrum. The sequence continues at coordinate 19,063 of MNEA01000041.1, read as the reverse complement.
GCGCGCGCAGCCGCCCCGCATATTCCGCAATGACGCCGTCGCTCATGGCCATTTCTTCGTCAAATTCCACGCGCACTTTGAAGATCTTGCGAAAGTCTTCTTCATACTCGTAAAGCAATTCGTACAAGGAACGATCGCCGATGAGAATCACTTTCACGTTGATGTCGATAGGCTCCGGCTTCTGCGCGCTGCCGCCGAAGGGGTAAAACATTTCGAGCGGCTGAATTTCCAGCCGATTGTGGTTCAGGGTGCGCTTCAGCGCGCGCCACACGCCGACTTCCGAAAGCGCTTCCAGCGAATACATGATCAGAAAGCCGCCATCGGCGCGGAGCAGCGAACCAGCGCGCAGGTCCATGAAGTCGCTGGTCCAGCCGCCTCGCGCGTCGTAGGCGCGCTGGATGGTCCCGAAAAGATTGGCGTAGGTGGGCGTGGTTTCAAAAATGACCGGAGATTTGTCGTCGTTGTCGTGCGCAAGAATGACGTTGACGCCGTAAACGCGGAAAGGATCGCGCTCCGGTCCTCCCTGCGGTTTGGGCAACCCGTCCGGAGCTTCTTCGTCGTGCTCGCCTTCGCCTTCGCGCTCCTTGAAAGGATCGAGATTATCGAGGAGATGGTGGCGAACTTCTTCGAGGTATTCCGCAACACTGTTGCCGGGATATTTTTCCTTGAGCTCTTCGATGACGCCGTCGACCAGCACCGAGGCCGCTTCCTGCTCCAGGTAACTCAGTTCGCTGGCCAGTTCGCGCGAGAGCGTCAGCGTCTTCCGGTACACGACGGTGAATTCCTGGCGGAACTGCTCGTACTTTCGCTCGATGTCTTCGGCGACGGGGCTTTCGAGCTTTCCCTCGTGCACCATTTTGGCGATGTCCTCGATCGGCACCATTTGGCCTTCGAGCACGGGGAAAATCTCCGGCAGCGCGACGGCGCCCACCTGCATGTGGCCGAGCGCAAATTGTTCGCGCGCGATGCGGCGCGTAAAATCGTCCATCAATTCTTTTTCACGCACGGTGAAACGCTCGACGATGCGTCCTTTTTGCCGCTGGAACGGCTCGCCTTCGAACACCTGAGGAATCCGCCGGCGCAGAAAGTCGATCCCTGCCTGCATGTCCTTCTTGAAGGCGTTGGCCTGGCCGCGAGGAAGCGCTAACAGGCGAGGCCGGTCCGTCAATTTGAAATTATTGACGTAGCAGCGGTCCAGCGACTCTTTTGTCGGAGGATGAAGCTCTTCGATCATGCGGGCGATGGTTCCGCCGCGGCTGGTTCCGGCCAACCCGCACACAAAAACGTTGTAACCAGGGGCGGAAAGCTCCACGCCCATCTTCAGCGCACGCAGCGCGCGTTCTTGCCCAATGAAGCCCTCTCGCAACTCGGCTTGCGCAGTGGTTTCAAACGGGATGCGCGAAAGCTCACACGTCCACCGCAGTTTCGCTACGGGAAGCTCCATCGGTTTCGGGGCCGCTTTGGTGGTCATGAAATTCCTTCGAGCGCGTTACTCTAGCACAACCAAGTCACGCCCCGGCCCGGAAGACAAGGCACGTGTTATCGAGCGGTTATGGGCGGGCTTTCTGGACGCTCCATATATACGGTCAAGACTCCCGCGGCGGTAGCCACCAGGATCGGCCCCAGCACCAAGCCGAGCATTCCGAACAAGCCGACACCGCCGACCACACTGATAAAAATCACCAAGCCGCTCAATTCGGTTCGCCCGCCCAACAACAACGGCCGCAGGACGTTGTCGACGATCGTGGATACTCCCGCGCAAATCGCCAAGAGCAGAATGGCGCGCCCCCAGTGCCCCGTGAACCCGAGCCACAATGACGCCGGCACGAAGATCAGTCCAGAGCCCACGACGGGCACAAGCGAAAAAAAAGCCATCGCCACGCCCCAGAAAAGAGGCGTCGGCAATTTCACAATGGCGAATCCCAGACCGCCAAGAATGCCCTGAATCGCCGCAATAATCAGGCTGGTGGTGACGCTCGCGGAAATAAGGTCGCGCGCCTGGTTCATCATGGTGTCGCGGTGCTCAGCATCGAAGGGGAGAATGCTGCGGACTCCACGGATAATCCGGTCGCCGTCGCGAAAGAAATAGAACATCGCGAAGATCATCACGAAGAGATCGAAGATAAACTCCGCGATGTTCCGAAGAATGGTGCCGAGGCGCTCCGCGAGAAAACCGGCCTCCTTCTGAACTGCCTGCTCCACGGTCTCCGCGACGTCGGCGTTAGGGTCCAATCCGGGCACGTGTTGCGCGATCCACGCCCACTTTTTCGCGATCGTCGGCGCCTGCTCTCCCGCGATGGAATGCTGAACGCCGCGAGAAACCGAGACTGCTTCGCGCACGAAAAGCGTGGTTATCAAAATGGCCGGCACAATGAGCAAAATGGTCACCGCCAGGGTGCTGATAACCGCGCTCCGCCTCGGGGCAAATTTTCGCGCCAGACGCTCGTGCATCGGGTAGAAAAAAATCACCAGGATCGCTGCCCACCCTAGTGAGGACAGGAATGGTTCGTAAATCCGGAAAACCAAGTAAATGAGCAGGAGAAGCACGCCATACGAAAGAACAGTGGTCAACCGGTCACTGGTCGTGGCGTTCGGGGGAGGAACAAGATTCTGAGTCGTCATATAATGTTGATAGGCCGGGCAAAGACTGATAACTTCCGGCTTACGCTCCACCAGGTCACACGCGGATCACCGAGCCCATTCTGAATGTCTACGAAGTCCATCCCGCTCACTAGCTACCAGATTCGTCTCCTTGCTGTACTTGCTTTGATCAATTTTGTCAACTTCGCCGCGCGCCAGGCGGTCGTTCCGCTGATCCCATTGTTGCGGGATTATTTCCACCCCACGGACGCCGAGCTGGGCTGGCTACAGGCCGGGCTCCTGGCTGTTCTTGCGGCCGGGAGCATTCCGTTTGGATTCCTTGCGGATCGCTTCAGCCGCAAAGCCATCATTGGCATCGGTATTTTTTTCTGGAGTGCGGCTTCGTTCGCCGGCGGTCTGGTATCGACATTTTTTCTGTTCCTTATCGCACGAGCAATGGTCGGCCTGGGTGAAGCCGCATATGCTCCGGCCGCGCAATCCATGATTTCCGGCGCTTTCCCCCAGGAGCGCCGCGCCTTTTCACAGGCGATTTTCGCCTCCGGAATGTTGCTCGGCGGAGCGTGCGGCGGCGCACTTGGCGGCATCATCGGGGCGCATTACGGATGGAAATACGTTCTTTTTGCGATGGCCTTTGCCGGCATTCTCCCGGGGCTCGCGCTGTGGGGGATGGAGGAGCCGCCGCGTGGACCACGATGCGAAGTTGTGCCCATCCGGCGACTGCTCAGCGTTCCCGCATTCGTCGCGATGATCGTCGCGGGAATCTGCATCACTTTTTCCACCGTGTCACTCATTTCATGGGGAGTGGATTTCGCGAAGAGCTACAAAGATTTTAGCCTGCGCGAAGCTTCGGTCTCGCTTTCGCTGATTACGCTTTTCTCCCTGGTGCTGGGAGTTTTGGCCGGGGGGTATATTGCGGATCGCTTGCATCGAATATTTGCTTACGGGCGGATTATCGCTGTGGCTGCCGCTTTCCTTCTTGCAGCTCCGTTTCTCTTGCTGGCCATCCAGTCAGATGAAAAATCAATGGTGCTCGTGGGTCTTTTTGTTGCAGGCTTTTTCATGTCCTGGTATCACGGCCCGGTCACCGCTGTCCTTCACGACATGATGCCACGCCGCGCGCACGCGACTTCGGTTGGCGTGTATATGTTTGCAACCCAACTGATCGGCGGCCTTGGTCCGGCAGTGGTCGGCAAAATCTCCGATCTTCACGATTTGCAACTGGGCCTGCAAATCGCGGTGGCCGTTATGGTTTGCGGCGCGCTGCTCATGCTGCTGGTGATCCACTTCATTCGCCGTGACGGAATTCGTCATCCGACGCTCGACGCTTTCCACGCCGAGCCCGGCGACTAGTTTTGAAGAGCCGCGGTCTTAAAATCGATTGTCTCTTTAATAGAAAAGCGAGAGGAAATGAAGAGAATAAGCGGGAGCGGGATCCCGCCCTTCAAAGATTCCTACTTGACGCCGATTTGACTGATCAGGCGGAGGACTTCGGCTTCCGGGACGTCGTAGAGAGGACGCAAGTCGTCTTCTTCAAGGCGTTCGCGCAGATATTCCGCGGCGACGAAACTCGCTTCGCGGTCCGTCAAATCGCGCCCGGCTTTCGCGCGGAATTTTACGAATGCCGTGTGGGCCAATCCGACCACATGGGCTTGGCCATCGACAAAAAACTTCGTGTCAATCGTGTCTGCATGCCGGGTGGCGATGCCGTTCCACATATGCGAGAAGCGGCACTGATACGTTTCCCCGCTCAATTTGGAAGTGACTTCGAAGGCGCCGATAAATTGGCTCATCGCGCCGGTATTCGCAAGCACTGGGAGTGTCGTCACGCGCTCTCCTTCGCAGATTATTCAGCTAAATGTTCACCCTGAGATACTTTGCCCAGCACGACGGAATGTGCGTGGACCGGTTGACTAGCGGCTGACAGCGGCAGCCGTCTCCACTTGCGAGTAGCTTCGAATCGCCGCACCAACTCCCGCGCCACTCGGCACGCGGAAGCCCTGATCGAGCAAACACTTTTCTAGGGCGGCAAGAAACAGCAGCACGAACGGCTTCTGACTGCAGTAACCCATCAGCCCGACGCGCCAGATTTTTCCCTTCACCGACCCGAAGCCGCCTGCGATTTCGATGTTGAACTCATCGAGCAACTGATTGCGCATTTTCACGTCGTCAATGCCCCCGGGAATCATCACCGCCGTGACTGTTGGCAACCGGTCGGCCGGGTTCTTGACGAGCAGATCCAGCCCCATCGCCTCAAGCCCGGCAATCAGCGCGAGCTGGTTCACGCGATGCCGCTCCCAGCGCGCCTCCAAGCCCTCTTCGACCACCAGGCGCATCGCTTCGCGCAGCGCAAAAATCAGCGAGATCGGCGGGGTGTGATGATACAGCCGGTCTCTGCCCCAATAGTTCATCGCAGTCGTCAAGTCAAAATACCAGCTCTGCACCTTGGTCTTACGCTTGCGAAACACTTCTTCAGCGGCGGGGCTCACTGTGATCGGCGACATTCCCGGCGGGGCGCTGATGGCCTTTTGCGATCCGCTGAAGCAAATATCAATCCGCTGCTTGTCCACATCGATGGGCACAGCCGCGAGCGACGCTACGGTGTCCACAATCAACAGCGCGCCAAATTCGTCCGCGACCTTGCGGTAAGCATCGATGCCGGTGATTACGCCCGTCGAAGTCTCCCCGTGAGCGAAGCCAATCATTTTGATTTTCTTGCCCTTGCCTGCACGGCGAACATCTTCGGCGTCCACTGGTTTCCCGTACGGCGCTTCCACCTTGACGACTCTTGACGATGCGCGAGTAGCAATTTCGAACATGCGTTCGGAAAAAACGCCGTTGACCGCTACGATACCTTCATCGCCCTCTTCCAGCGAATTCAGCACGGCCGCTTCAATCCCGCCTGAACCGGAAGCCGATAGCGGCATGGTGATGCGGTTTTCCGTCTGAAAAATTTGCCGGAGCAGGATTTGCGTCTCGTCCATGCACCCCTTGAACCAGGGGTCCATGTGCCCCACCAGCGGCGTGGCCATCGCGCCATACACGCGCGGGTCGATGGAAGAGGGCCCAGGGGTCAGCATCAACCGCACCGGAGGATTGAGTTCGCCAACGTGTTGCGTCATGACGTTGCCCTTCTCTGTTCTTGCGCTTGATTCTCGCTCAGGAATCTTGAAACGCCCGCGAATGCGCTTTCGGGGACTTTTCCTGCCGCGGCGGGAATCTCAATTTTCGCGCAATCCCCATGCTCGCGCAACCGACAAATTGGCTGCATCGGCGCGCCGGAGGCCTCTTATCTGAGCGGGAAGATCCAGGAATTCCGCAGCGCCAACCAGCTTAGTTCCCCACCGCCGCTTCACGGATACCGGGATCAAGAAGGGCGGCCTACGGCTCTGCATTGCCAGTCAGCTGAGCCTGATTGGGAAATAGGAGCGGTTTCGAAACCGCGACACTGAAAATTTTGACCCCAATGACGATCGCGTCCACCGTATAAGACGCGCACAGGAAGTTCGGAAGATCAATCCCGGCGAATATTCCGGGCAATCTCTTTGCTGTAGTAAGTATTGAGTGCTTGGTTGAAGCGCTGGGCCTTAGCAGGATTGGATTCTTTCTGAATCATTACTTGGAGAATGGGTTCCAGGAACCGGCCGAACATCTTCAGTGTCGCACTGTCGTGGGTGGCCAACGCTCCCTCCACCGCGTTTTCCGTCGCGGGTGTAACGATTTCAAGCCGTCCAACAAAGACGCGCTCGGTTTGGGTAGGAGCAGGATGGATCGAAAGCGGGAGCACGCCATCAACAAATGCCGTCGGCACGATGTATAGCAACCGGCTGCCTTCCTCGAACCAAGAGCCGCGCCAGGTTTCGACCATGGCGTGCGCTTCGTCCTGGTAGAGGCCCTGAGCAACGAGCATTCCTTCCAGTTCCCTGCCCAAATCACCGATTGTGCCAGTGAGTTCCGGTGGATCGAGAAGCGCCTCTTTCTGCAACGCTCCACCGATTCGGTAGCCTACTTTTTCGCCACGGCGCTCGAAACGAATGGTATTGGGAATCTCCTCCTGGCCGTGATTTTCGACATATAATTCGCCGGAAGGGATAAGCGTCGCCGAAAGCGGTACGGAAAACGTGGACACGCCGCGATAGAAAAGGAACTTCTCCTGTTGCTCGCCGGCGGACGACTGCACGCGAAGGGGCGTAGAAGAGGTCATCCGGGCAGCGTAATAATGATTGCCTGAATTCTCGCGTGGAAATTCCTCTGTCACGTTTGGCGAAATGGTTACAGAATCCCAGGCAATACTTCCGTCCGGGTGCGGCTGGAGGAGGGTGCCGTCAAAAATATTTGCGGCAGGCTCGACGTGCGCGGCGTGAGGATACCACTCGGTGATCAGCCCCTTGGCAAAGGACACCTTGACCGAAACGGTTTCTTCGCGCGAATCATAGAAATAAAGGACTGGAGTTTCCATCCGCACAGTGCCGCGCAAACCGAGCTTGAAGCCGTTGTAACGAAAGTGTTCCACGAAACCGGGCAGGTCCGTGGAGCCCGTGAGTGGTAGCCATTCGACGGCACTGCCATCCCTGCCGGCGATAGAGGTAAACGTGCCCCATTCGTGTGCGGTGGGGCCGGAATAGACGGGACGGGCTTCCTTAGCAGCAGGATGTGACGAGATGACAAAACAGCTGGCAAGCAAGGCGAACAACGCTAGGAGCAATGGCTTTCGTGGCATGGCTGGCCTCCCTGGCATCTTCGGAGTTCTGCGTCCATCCAGCCAAGACGCCGAGCGGCATATAAGTGTTAACCATGCCCCGACAAGTATGCGCTTGCGGCCGACAACCCTACTCCAATAGGTCCCAGACCAGCTTTAACGATAGACCGCTTCGTCGAATAGCGCTTTCAGATCGCGGCCGTTCGCCTTTTCCATAGCCCGCTCGAAATCCCTGGAGTCTACCAGCCGGCGCGCGTTGGCGGACGTGTACAAACCGATCCCTCGCCAGAAAATCTCGTCGCCAAGCTCCGTCCTCAGTCGAGCCAAGAATAAGGCTCCTTTAACGTACGGGATCTGTCCCAGCGCTTCATGGCTGTCCTTCCATTTTTCCCAATGCAGCGGCCGATCCTTCCCTTCTTCGCGCAATTTTTTCATGCGGTCCCGCAATTCCGCGATTTGCTGGTCGTAGGCGGCGCGGCCCTGGTGCCTCTCGATATACGCAATGGACATGAACTCCGCAAACCCTTCGTTCAGCCAGAAATCGGACCATGATTGGATTCCTACGGTCACGCCCCACCATTGATGCGCTAGTTCATGCGCCATCAATTTGACGTCATCCTTGTCGACCAGATCGGCCATGTTGTCTTGCGAAAGGAGCGCCATGCCTGCGGCCTCTTGTCCCATGCTGGGCCCCGGCAGGAACACCTGGGCGTAATGCGAGTTCATCGGGTCGATCGACGCGATGCTTCGCAAAAACGCATAAGCATCCTCTGTTTTGGCGAATGCCTCCTTACTCGCTTCCATTTTCTGTGCGTAAATTGAAAACTTTCCATTCACTGCGACGGCAAGCCGTGCGACGCCGAAGCTGAATAAATACGTTTGCACCGGATCGCTTTGCTCAAAAACAAAGTGATCCCCGTCTCTTGCGCGCCACTCGCGGCCTCGCGTACCCGGCCCAACCGCCCGGAAGCCCATGTTGCCACCCTCTCTAGAAGGAATGACAATCTCCAGACGGAGCGTCGCGCGCTGCCCCGGACTGGTGTTACAGACGATCCACGCCTCGCAGTAAAAGGCTGTAGCGAATCCCGAATCCCGTGAGTAGTCCCGTCGAGGGACCGCGCTCCCAAACCATCGGATTCCCCGCCAGGCAGTGGCAGTGTACTTGACCCGCAAAATGTGCTTGCCACCCGAACGCAAGCGGACGCGCACCGCCTGTTCGTTCACGGTCACGTCTCCATCGGCAACATTCGCGCTCATAACGCGCAAGCCTGCCTGCTTCTGCCACTCGACTTCACCCGCATCGGCCTGAACTTCGATGGTCTCGTCACCCTTCAATAGTTGGTGCTCGAAATCGGGCGCCAGCTTCACTGAGTAATGGGTGGATTGCGCCATTGTCGTCGCGGCGCAGGAAAAGGCCCAAGAGCAGCACAAAGCAATGCTGCGGAATCGATTGCCATGAGACATGCGCGAAGTATATCGCGGAGAGAACATGCGCGACCGGCAGCGTTTTCACTACAACGCCATAATCAAACGGGGCCATAGCGGGCGAATCACACTAGAGCAGGCTTCGAGGTAGGACTGTACTTCTTCGCTAAACGCGTTCGGCTTTTCGCTTTCGACGTCAATCGTGCCAACCACGGTTTCGCTTGTCCTGTCGAGCACGGGAACAATGATCTCCGACCTCGTTGTGCCAAAAGCCGTGAGATAGCGTGAATCGGCTGCGACATTCCCGACATTTACGGTCGCTCGGGTGGAAATGACCGCACCAGTCAGCCCCTTGCTGATCGGAAACGTCGGAAACTCAGGTGCACCCGGGCCGCTCCAAACGACGTTCTTCACTATGCCCGCGGCACGGTCCACATCATAAAGCCCGACCCAGCGATAGTTGCCAGCACTCCTGAGAAGTTCAGCGACCTTTTGAAGAGCAGCAACCCGACCACTCGCACCGGAAACGAGGCTGTGGAGATCCTTCATCAGCTTGTCGCGTTCCACCAGCATGTCGCTCATTATAAGTACACAGCCTCAATGAAAAAAATCTCTAAACGGGACAGGATCCTGCGAATTTCGGTCCGCTCGAATCAGCGGAATAAAAATACGACAGGTAGGAATGCCTGTCCCAGAATTCTCGGATAGTCGAGCGATTAGGCGGCGATGGTTTGCTGGGTGAGCAGATGAGTGGGAACTTTGCGCAGATCCCAGACGATGCCGAGCCAGGACATGACTTTCAGCGTGTAATAGGTGACGTCAATCTCCCACCAGAAAAAGCCCTGGCGCGCCGAAGCCATGAAGTGATGATGGTTGTTGTGCCAGCCTTCGCCGAGGGTGAGGAGGGCCAGCAGCCAATTGTTGCGGCTGGTGTCCGTAGTCTCGTAGCGGCGCGAACCGAAGAGGTGCGAGAGTGAATTGATGGTGAACGTGTCGTGCCACAAGAGCACGGTGCTCAGGCAGAAGCCCCACACAAAAAGATGCCATCCGCCAATCAGCCACAGCGCCACGCCGAGGGAGATGGGCGGCACCATGTGGTATTTGTTCAGCCAGCGAAGCTCGGGGAACTTGGCGAAGTCGCCGATATATTCGAGCCGCGTATCATTGTACTTATCGGAGATAATCCAGCCGACGTGCGACCAGAAGAAGCCGAAAAGCGTCGGCGAATGCAAATCCAGTTCCTGGTCGGAATGCCGGTGATGGTGCCGGTGATGGGCTGCCCACCACAGCACGCCCTTCTGCGAAGAGGTCATGGCAATGAACGCCATCACGAACTGAAACACGCGGCTCGTCTTGAACGAGCGATGCGAAAAGTAGCGGTGATAGCCGGCGGTTACGAAAAACATGCGCACGACCAGCAGGACCAGGCAGATCACCAGGTAATACCAGTGAAAGGGAATAAAGAAAATCAGCAGCGCGGCGACATGAATGAGCGCAAAAGGCAAGGAAAGAATTAGGGAAATCCGCGAGCCATTCGGGAGCGGTATCGACAAATATCGAGAAGCAGAAGCCATCCGGCAAAATCCTCCGCGTCCAAATGCGGACGCTTTTCGAAGCATCTATCGCAAGCGCAGAGATCCAGCCGGAACTTCGCGCCACGAAGCAACGTTTTCAGTGTACGGTTGCGCGGGAGAACGGTCAAGCGCAGCGTAGTACAGGTTACCTGCAATTGAGATGCCCGGGAGTACAGGTTGGTTGTGCAGAATCCTAAACTAAGTTTCTTTGACAGCGTGTTTGTGGTGTTGTGACGATGCTCACAAGAATTCTTTCGGAGGAGTATGCTATCGTCCCTGTGCACCGATAAAATCAGGAGCACTGGCCTCGAAACAGGATTGGGGCACGCGTAAAAATGGCTGAACGTCCCGTACTCGTTGGACTCATTCCCCAAGTTGTCGTGCTCGATGAAGGCGACCAGGTATCCTGGATTTCCGACGCAGGCAATTTGCGTGTCGAATTTGATGTGAACCGCTGCCCGTTTTCATCGAACGTTTTTCAAGCGCCGGCTGGCATGCGGCTGCTCAGCGGACCGCCGCGCGCCGGAAGCAAAGCGGCCGCGTACAAGTATCGCTTGTGGCTGAACGACCAGCTGGTGGGCCAAGGCGAAGTGATTCTCCGTGAGAAATAACCCTTAGAGTATTTTGGCGGGCGTTGGCAGAGATAGCAAGAAAGACTGCAAGAGAGGCTCCGTCTCCCAGGCGAGCAACGGTCTTATCCGCAGCACCCGCTTTCGTGTCCTTTTTTTGCCTTTTTGGGGTCAGTTTGGCTCTGATCGCCAGCCTGCTGCGCCGCTTGCGCTCGGGGTGTCACGCTGCTGGCAACCAGGAGCAACGCACGGAACAAAGCGATCTACAAACTCTTCGTTGTTTCATTTTTGAAGTATCCTCTGGCCGAAACGGCTGGTCCATTCTTCCCGACGCTTGATTTGAGCGCAAGTGCAAGTGATTGAGTCGTTTCGAGCGGGAACTTTAGTACCGTTCTTGAGGAATCTAGTAAAAGAAGAAAGTATCGTTGGTCAGGAAGGTGCCGCGGCGTTACTTTGGCCTTGGGACTTGCGTCTTTAGGGATGAGAGGATTGGAATGAGGACGGTCATGAGGCAGACAAAACGATTGTTGGGCCTAGGTTTTATATTCTTTTTCGCGGCAACTGTCGGCCGAGCGCAAATGCCAGCACCTGCTGCGCCCGCTCAGGAACAGGGGGCTCCACCCGCAGTCGGCCAGTGGCAGATAACAAATGATGGGCCGGGACGGCCGCTTCTGGGAAAGATTACGACGATCAACAAAGGATCGTTGGAATTAGCCAAGCCAGACGGGACAACGGCTACTGTGAAGCTCACGGATAAGACGGAATACCGCAAGGACCGGCAAAGCGCAAAACTGGCCGATTTCAAAGTCGGCGACATGGTTTTCGTGCGCGGGGAGGAAAACGCGGACCACAGCGTGACGGCACAGTTGATCGGTGGGCGCTCGGGTGGCGGTGCCGGAGGCGGCCGAGGGTTAGGTGGCGGACCGGGATTTGAGCTCGGAAAAGATTTTGTTGTAGGCGAAGTGAAATCAGTGGACGCACCAAAGCTCACCGTGTTGCGGCCGGATAACGTCACGCAAACGCTGGAGTTGAACGAGGACACCTCGCTTCGCAGGGGACGTGAAAGCATCACGATGGCGGACATTCAGCCGGGCGACCAGGTGATAGTACGGGGCGCCGTGGAGAATAATGTATTTGTGCCAAAGAACCTGATGCTCTTTTCTCCTGCGCAATGGAAGCAGATGGAGGAAATGCGCAAGATGGCTGGAGTTGGGCCTCCCGGAAGCGGGGCAGACGCAAACAAGCCCGCGACCGCACCAAAGAGCAATCCGCCTCAGCAATAGCTCACTCGGGGAGACCAGGATTTGAAGTCAATCGGCCGCGGCGTCTTCATACTGCACTTCACAGTGATTCTCCTTGCGTCGAGCGTCCGCGCACAGGAGCCGGTGCCCCCTGAGACGGCGCCGACGCCACAGTCGACAAGGACTTCTGCCGGCGCTCCAGCGTATGAGATCAGTGGTTCTGCGAAGAGCGGAAAAACTCCGCTGCCGGGAGTGACCGTTACAGCCGCGAATACGTTGACGGGGAAAAAATACTCAGCGGCGACGAATTCCGAAGGCAAATTTGTGTTATCCGGCATGACACGCGGGAGATATGTGGTACGCGCCGAATTCATGGGGTTCGCCGCCTTCACTCAGGAAGTAGTGCTGAATCCAGAGAATTCGTCCGCGAAAGTGGAGGCCGAATTGATTTTGGCCTCCCGGCAGCAGGAACAGTCAAACGGCAACCTCGCGGCCGTCGCTGCGGCAGGCCGCGGATTTCAAAGTCTGGCGATGGACAGCACGCTCTCCGCGCTTGCCGGTGGAAATTCCGGCTTCGGCGGAATGGGTGGCAACGGCGGAAGCCAAGGCAACGGCGATCTTTCCACCCTTCCCTTGAATGGAGCTGGAGCAGAAGGGCCGACGGAGTCCGTAAGCATCAGCGGCGCACAAGGACGAACGCAGGACTTTGGCGGAGGAAACGAAGAGGAGCTGCAACAACGGATCCAGGAGTTTCGCGATCGGATGCAACGCGAAGGCGGCGGTGGCTTCCCCGGGGGCGGCGGTGGCGGCTTCGGCGGGCCCGGCGGAATGGTCGTGATTGGCAGAATGCCGCGCGGTTTCAATATCAATCAGCCGCATGGCATCGTGTATTTCTCCGACGATAACGCGGGATTGGACGCTCGGCCGTACTCGCTTACCGGCATTGAATCGCCTAAGGCGGATTACAACCAAGCGCGTTTCGGAGTCAACGTCGGCGGGCCGCTGAATATCCCGAAGATCTTTAATGGTGGCAAAAAATGGTTCTTTTTCGGCGGATGGAATGGATCGCGGGGCAGCAACCCGTACGATGCGTTTTCGACGGTGCCGACGGTGGATGAACGAAACGGCAATTTCTCCGCGGCGACCTACAATGATGGGAAGCCGGTTCAGATTTTCGATCCTAAGACCGGACAGCAATATCAATTCCAAAACAGCCAAGGGCAAACGGTACCCAATGAAATCGACCCAGCCCTGATCACCCCGGCGGCGAAAGCGCTCTTGAACTATATTCCCGTGCCGAACATCATGACGCCGACGGCTTCCGGGCAGAACTTCCATTACGTGACGTCCGCGGAGAGCAATTCGGATACGGTGATGCTGCGGCTGATTCACAATTTTGGGCCGGCCGGCGGACCCGGTTCCGGCCCTTTCGTCATAAGCGGGGGTGGTGGAGGCGGCGGAGGCCGACGTCGCTCGCAGAACAACATCAATTTTGGACTGAACTGGTCGCGCAGTTCGAACAATATCGTGAATCCGTTCCCCTCACTCGCGGGGGGAACGGGAACGCAAGGGCTCAACGCCAGCGCGGGGTGGACCTACGGTAAGGGCCGCGTGACAAACACTTTCCGCGTGAACTACAACCACAATCATGTTTCCACGACCAACCTCTATTCGAACGTCCTGGACGTTTCCGGACCGGGTGGTGCGGGGATCAGCGGGATTTCGAATGATCCCTTTGACTGGGGACTCCCGGGAATCAGCTTCACTTCGTTCGGCGGGTTGAATGACCCGACGGCGAGGCGCGAACTGGATCAGACCTACTCGATCTCGGAGACTGTTGCGTGGAATCGCGGAAAACACAATTGGCGCTTCGGAGGTGACTACCGCCTGATTCTGCAAAGCTTTCATTCTGCGAGGAATGCGGAGGGCAGTTTCGTTTTTACGGGGTTTGCAACGTCACAGTACGCGACCGGGAGCACGCAACCTGTAACCGACACGGGATACGACTTTGCGGACTTCCTGCTTGGTTTTCCGCAGCAAACCTCGCTGCAGTCTGGGGCGAATTCCTACAATTTCCGCGCCAAGGCGTTTGATTTTTACACGCAGGACGATTGGCGGTTTCGCTCCAACCTGTCGTTCAATTTAGGGCTGCGCTACGAGTACAACGGGCCTTATACGGAGGCGGCGAATCGCATCGCGAATTTGGATGTCGCGCCGAGTCTTACGGCGGCAACGCTAGTGCTGCCCGCTCAAGCCGGGTTCCCTGCGTCGCTTGTGCGGCCAGACCACAATAATTTTGCGCCGCGTGTTGGGATTGCGTGGAAACCGCAGAAGCAGATGGTGGTGAGGGCGGGGTACGGCGTCAACTACAACCTGGCGCAATACGGCACCATGATTCAGAACTTTGCGTTTCAACCGCCCTTCGCGAACACAGCTACGAATACCACGGACCTCAACGGCCTTACCGGCGCGAGCCCGCTCACGATAACAAATGGATTCCCGACGGCTTCGAGCAGCACGGTAACCAACAATTTCGCCGTGAACCCGAACTATCGGCTGGGGTACGTGCAGATTTGGAATCTTGACGTGCAGCGGGAACTGCCCGGTGGCGTAGTGATGAACGCGGGCTACAACGGCGCGAAAGGAACGCGGCTGGATACGGAACGCGCGCTGCTAGTCTCTGGCGGCCAGCCATTCATTTACGAATCCTCGGAAGGAAATTCGATTTTGCATGCGGCCTCCGTGCGCGTGCGCAAGCGCATGGCGAAAGGGCTGGGGCTGAGCGCCCAATATGTGTTTTCGAAGTCCATCGATGACGCTTCGTCGATCGGAGGCGGTGGAAGCGTTGTGGCGCAAGATCCGTTTGACATCTCAGCAGATCGCGGGCTTTCCAGCTTCGATCAGCGCCACAAGTTCGCAGGAAACTGGATTTACGATTTGCCTTTCGGCGAAAACCGGCGTTTTGCTCCCAAAGGCGCAGGGAACCACATTTTGGGAGGATGGCAGTGGAGCGGCGACTTCACCATTGCCTCTGGATTGTATTTCACGCCACGGGTGCTCGGCGGAGGCGTGGACATCGGGCGCGGCGTCAGCGGCTCGCTGCGCGCAAACGCGGTCGCGGGGCAATCGATTTCAATCAGCGACCCGACCACGCTCAAGTGGTTCAATACGGTGGCGTTTTGCGCGCCGAGCGCCACCTGCGTCAACCCCAGTGGCTCCGGCTTTGGCGATGCCGGACGAAATGTCATCGAGGGGCCGGGGCAAGTTTCCATGAACATGTCGCTCAACAAAACGATCACGGTTAAGGAATCCCGCGCGCTGGAGCTGCGCATCACCGCCAACAATGTTTTTAATATCGTGCGATTCACCTCCATCAATACGGTGGTGAATTCCTTTACCTACGGCGAGGTTACCGGAGCGGGCAGCATGCGGCGCGTAACCATGACCGCGCGCTTCCGCTTCTAAAGGACTATCAACATGCAGTTTGCAAGAAAAACATTCTCGATCTTCAGCTCAGCAGGCCTGCTCTTCCAAGGGGCGGCGCCAGTGACGGCTCAGCAGACCGGACAAGCTGAGTCGCGCATTCAGGTTACCAGCGAACTCGTGCTGGTGAATGTAGTGGCGCACGACAAGAATGGCAACCTCGTTCGCGACCTGAAAAAGGGAGACTTCACGCTTTTTGAGGATGGGAAGAAGCAGGAGATTTCCACTTTTGATTTCGAAAATGTGAACGAGCTGGCAACTGCCGGCGCCGCGGAAGCGACCGTATCGGGAGTGGCAGGCGGGACCGTGCTGCGTTCCGGGAAGCAAGCTGCGCCGTCGCTGGACGCGCGCGACCGGCGAATGATTTTGCTCTTCTTTGATTTTTCGGCCATGGAGCCGGAACAGATTGACCGGTCGGTCGAGGCCGCGAAGAAATTCGTCAACACAAAGATGCAGCCGGCTGATTTGATGGCCCTTGTCTCGCTCGCGACTAACATGCGCGTGGACCTGGATTTCACGGACGAGAAGACCAAGTTGCTGGCGGCTCTGACCGCCTACAACTCCGGCCAAGGCCAGGGATTCGAAAACGGCGATACGGGAAGCGCGGAAGGCGCCGCAGAAACGAGCGGGGCTTTTTCGGCGGACGACACGGATTTCAACACCTTCAGCGCCGACCGCAAACTGCTGGCGCTGCAGTCGCTGATGCAGGCGATGGGCAAACTTCCGCAGAAAAAGAACCTTATCTACTTCAGCAACGGAATTACCCAGACGGGCGCGGATAACCAGTCGGCTCTGCGCGCCGCAACCGCGGCGGCGGTGAAGGCCAACGTATCGATCTATTCGATGGACATCCGGGGCTTGCAGGCGTTTCCGCCTGGGGGAGAAGCGCAGTCCGCCAGCTTGCACGGGCAATCGGCCTATTCGGGAGCGGCGGTGCTGAACGATCTCAATGGCAACGCCGCATCGCAAGAAACGCTGGCGACGCTCTCCTCGGACACCGGCGGCAAGGCATTTTTCGATTCCAATGATTTCGGTGCGGTATTTTCCCAGGTTCAGAAGGACAGTTCGGCGTATTACGTTCTAGGATTCACCAGCAACAACCCGCTGAAGGATGGAAGATTCCGGCGATTGAAAGTACACGTCAACCGGCCCGACCTGAAGCTCGATTTTCGGTCGGGCTACTACACGGGACGGGATTTCGAGCACTTGAACCGCACCGACCGCGAGCAGCAGCTCGAGGACGAGCTAGGCGCGCAGTTGCCTCGCGTGGATGTGCCTCTTTATGCGGGAACGGCGTTCTTCCGCAAGGATGATTCCCACTATTACCTGGCGGTTTCGCTGGTTGTGCCGGGCTCGCAAATACCCTTCGTTACGGAAAAAGAGAAGGACAACGCGACAATCGATATTATCGGGGAGGTTCGCGAAGGCGGGAAATTCCCGGTCGGGCAGTTGCGCGACACGGTAAAGCTGGCGGTGGACAGCACGCGGGAAGTTCGCCGCAAGAACGTGCAGTACAACACGGGCTTCGTGCTCGCCCCGGGCAGCTACCACCTAAAATTTGTCATCCGCGAGAATCAGACGGGACGCATGGGCTCCTTCGAGACGGACGTGCAGATCCCCGACCTCCGCAAGACACCGCTAAAAATGAGCTCGGTGGTGCTGAGCAGCCTGCGTGCTCCGGCCACCGCCAAGAAGACCGTGGCGAACCCACTTGTACGGGACCAGATGGAGTTGGTGCCGAACATTACACACGTTTTCGCGCCGGACCAGCATCTTTATTTGCAATATGAAGTGTACGATGCGGCGAAGGGGAAGAGTCCGGCGTCCGCAGCCACGAATGGCCAAAACGGGACGGCCAAGGATGCTCCGGCAGCCAAGCCGTCGAAGGACAGCATCCGGGTTTTCACGAACATTGAGTTCCTGCAGGGAGCAACAAAGATTTACGAATCAAAGCCCGTTGTCGCGAAGGAAGTGACAGCTCCGGACCGCCGGGCGGTCATTTTCCAGATGGACTTGCCGCTGCAGGCGTTGAAGCCGGGGCTGTACCTTTGCCAGGTAAACGTAATCGACGACGTGGCGGGAAGCTTTTCTTTTCCGCGGTTCCCTCTGCTGATCCGCGAACCTGCACCGGCGACACCGACCAAGGCAGCGGATTGAAGCGGCGCGGACCCCGGTAACGTCGAAACAGCTCAAAACAGAAGACTTATAGTTCAGTCTCCGACGGCTGCAGTGCTTCGAGGCAATTCGACGGACTCCGCCAAACCCCGGCGCATCGGTCCCAGAACGAAGGCGGGCACTTCGCGCTCTGGCGCCAATGAAATGCTGGTAGCCTTTCGCGGGAATTCGTTGCGGCGGTCCAAGTACAGCCCCGCTTCTTTCAGAAACTCAGCCGAAAAACCCATGTCCTCGGCACGATCCACACCCCAGAACCACAGCTTCTCTTCCTGACGCTGGAGAAAATCGAGAGCGTCTTCGAGCCGTTTCATCGCTCGATCGAAGGATGAAGCGAGAAAGAAGACACCCAACGTCCACGTATGGCGGGGATAGCGCGCCTGGATACGAACACAGTATTTACCAGACTGATTGCGGTCGATGGTGCAGCGATAGTCGTTGCGAACGGAAGAAGTGCGTGCTGCCATGTTGGTATCACCGATCTTTGGATTGATGGCGCTGGGCGGCCATAATTGCTTCTGCTCCAAATTCCGGGCGCCTTTAGCCGCAACTTTCGAGAGACCTGACAACGGCGTACGGCGTGGAACTCGGCTTCAAGGAAAGCACTAATAGCCTAACGAGACGCGTTGGGAAAGGCAAGTGCGTCGTTGAACACAAATAAGTCTTTTATTTTGTAATAGTTAGACTAGCCGAAGGTACCGAAGCTCTTTAGCTTGTCAGGCATGAGTTTGAGCTTGCCTTCTTCCTTCAACCGATTGTCCAAAGCCTTTTGGAAAGCCTCGAATGCTAGGCTACGCTTGGATTGGAGCAGTTCTTCGGTCAGTTGCTTCTTTTGTTTGTCGAAATCGGACGGATTTGGTTCAGATTTTTCAGCGATGCGGTAGACCAGCCAGTTTTGTCCCAGGCTCAGGGGAGCAGCCACGTCGCCAGCCTTCAGGTTGAAGGCCGCGCTGAGTTGCTTGCCGCTGGCCGCACTGGGTATGGAGCCGTCGCGCGCTATGAGATCGCTTGTTTTCGGTTCCAGGCCAAGCGAACGCGCAGTGGCATCGAATTTTTCACCTGCTTTGACGCGCTTAATGAGCTCGTCGGCTTTGCTCTTGGCCAAGTCCGTGGACTTTTGGCGTTTCAAGTCGGTGATCACGCGGTCGCGGACCTCTTCCAGTAATCCCTGGTGGGCTGGCAGTATCGATTTGACGGACAGAACGACGTAGCCACGATCAGTCCGAACCGGCAGGTTTGTCTCGTCCGGCCTCGCGCGGAAGATGGCATCCTTGGCTTCCTGGGAATTGGCGAGCTCCAACA
>MNEA01000130.1 GCA_001917435.1 Acidobacteria bacterium 13_2_20CM_2_57_6 | reverse complement strand
AGCGCGCGACGTCCCTCGGCTCAGTCCGAGGATCACGACGATGAAAGCGGAGAGCACGAAGGACGGAAGCAAACCGAGCGACGCGCCGATGTGTGCGTGGCGATTGGGAAGGCCCCGTCTGACATACCGACCTTGAAACTGTACTGGGGAAAACTCACCGTACGGAAGTGCGACCAGGAAAAAGCAGGTGTGTTCAGTGGGAGGCAGACCCACCGAGGCAAAAGTCAGAAGCCTCGTAGCTTGGATAGCGGGGAGGAGGGAAATCGAATTTCCGAAGCCTATCGACAAAGCCATCTTTCAGGATGGTGAGCAAGTCATCGGGCCGTAACGAAAGTGCACGCAGATTTGGCCTCGAGAAGCGGTAGCCCCAGTGGTCGAGCTCACTTCCGTAGAGCGAAGACAACAGGGATCGTCCGCAGACTGACTGACGCGGCGATTCACTCTGGCGGGGTTAAAGCGACAGCACGATGACAAGGACACGCTAAGCAACTGGAGAGACCCTCCTCGTCCCGACGAGAAATCGGCGGAGCAAGGAAGCCATATAACTGGGAATACCGGGAAGGTGGCGGAAGACGAGAGGGAGTAGGAGGGGTTCATAGTATCGATGAAGCGGGGTAATGCCCGCGGAGAGAGGGAACCCTGCTGTTTGCAATGGCTCAAACAAAATGGGAGGCAAGGGTGATATGACAAAGACACCCAGCAGTTTGCAGGACCTGAGTAAGAGCCTATACGACAAGGCGAAGGCCGAACCAACCAAGCGTTTCTGGGGACTGTACGTCCATGTCTGCAAAATGGAAACCCTTCAGGAAGCCTATGAGATGACGAAGAAGAATGACGGGGCACCGGGAATCGACGGGGTCACGTTCGAAGTCATCGAAGAGAGTGGAGCGGAGAGCTTTCTGCAACAGATCAGAGACGAACTGATCCACAACACGTATCGACCCATGCGGTTACGGAAGAAGGAAATACCCAAAGACGGGGGAAAAGTCAGAATTCTCTCGATTCCTTCCATCCGTGATCGCGTGGTCCAGGGAGCACTCAAGCTCATCCTGGAACCGATCTTTGAAGCGGACTTCCAAGCAGGATCGTACGGATACCGACCGAAACGAACGGCACATGAAGCGATTAACCGGGTAGCACAGGCAATCGTTGAAGAGAAGACCAAAATCATCGATCTGGATTTGCGAGCCTACTTTGATAACGTGCAGCATTCTCTGCTGTTAGAGAAGGTGGCTAAGCGAGTGCAGGATGATGCGGTGATGAGGCTGCTCAAGATGATCCTGAAAGCGACGGGGAAGAAAGGGGTTCCGCAAGGCGGTGTGATTTCGCCGCTGATCAGCAACGTCTATCTCACCGGGATAGATAAAATGCTGGAGAAGGCGATCGAAACCACACGCTATCAACAGTACACGGCCATCCAATATGCAAGGTTTGCGGATGACCTGGTGGTGTTGGTGGATTCCCATGCGCGGCATAGCTGGATCGTAGCGGCGTTGAAGAAACGACTGCGGGAAGAATTCGAGAAACTCAGAGTGGAGATAAACGAGGAGAAAAGCCGAATGGTGGACCTCAGGAAGAAGAAGGAAAGTTTCGGATTCCTGGGATTCCAGTTTCGACGTGTCCGGAGTTTAAAGGGACGATGGCGACCCCAGTACACGCCCAAGCTGAAAAAGCGAACAGCGCTACTGGAGAAGCTACGGGAGATCTTCCGGCGAAACGAGAGCCAGCCGGTAGGGCGGGTGATCGAACGGATCAATCCGATCTTACAGGGATGGGTAAACTACTTTAGGGTAGGGCACTCAGCACGGTGCTTCGCGATGATCCAAGACTGGGTGGAAAAGAAAATTCGGCGACATCTGATGCGTGCGCGGAAGGGCAAGGGGTTCGGCTGGAAGCGATGGAGTAGGGAGTGGCTCCAAAACGTGCTCAGGCTATTTAACGGCTATCGAACACGATACTACGAGCCACAACGGAAAGTCGCTCCAGCCCGATAGGTCACATAAACCTTGACAGGAAGCAGGCAGGAAAGCCGAGTGCTCGAAATGGGCATGCTCGGTTTGAAGCGGCGGGGACTGAAAACCAGCTTACGATTCGATTAGTGAGGCACTCCCAGAGGAAACGGGGAGCAACAGATAGATCGGATCTAAGGAGCTTGGCGTCAGTCCTCGACCCTACTTTTAGGGAGGGCGATGGAAACGTCGGCATCATTCGAAGCCCGCTACGCGCCATCGCTCTACCCGACCGGAGGCCAAAAGGGACACTTACAGAAAAGACGGGGGGAGGAGAGCCGAGGCGATCGCCGATTACCGATTACTGACCGCGGATTACTGATCACTGATCACGGACAACGCAGTTTCATCTCAAAGGCGCTGCCGCCGTCGCCAGTCCCAGCGCTTGCATCACCGCATCGTGCAGCGCCGGACGCACTTGCTGAATCTTGGTATTCTCCCGCGTGGGGTGTACGCGGTTCGTAAGCAACACCACAAAAAGTTGCCGGTCCGAATCGATCCAGATCGAAGTACCGGTAAATCCGGTATGCCCAAAGCTTTGCGCCGAAAAATAATGCCCGCTTGAACCGCCCTCGGTCGGCACCGCCCAGCCCAGCGTCCGCGTGCCGCCGGAAAGCTGTTGCGGCGTCGTGAATTGCGCGATCGTCGCGCGTCGCAAAATTCGTTGATGCGCGTAAACGCCGCCGTTCAGAAGCATCTGGCAGAACGCCGCCAAGTCCGGCGCCGTGCTGAAGACTCCGGCATGGCCCGAGACTCCGCCGATGGCAAATGCATTTTCGTCGTGAACTTCGCCCTGCACCAGCCGGTGTCGCAAATTATTGTCGATTTCCGTCGGCGCGATCTGCGGCCACGATTTTTTCGGAGGCTGGTACATCGTGTTGTTCATCCCCAGCGGCGAAAAAATATAAGTCCCCGCCAGATCGTCGAGCGTTCTTCCCGTCAACCGCTCGATAGTTTCGGCCATCAAAATAATTCCTAGGTCCGAATACACTTCTTTCGTTCCTGGCTCGTACTCCAGCGGTTCCGCAAAAATCTTCGTCAAGGTGTCCTGCTTGTTCTTCGACGTCCGCCAATATTCCTTGAACGGCGGCAATCCCGATGTGTGCGTCAGCAAATGCCGCACGGTGACACGGTGCCGCCACTCCGCGTTCGGCCCGCTGGCCCACTCCGGCAAATAGCGCTCGATTTTCGCGTCGAGATCCAGCGGAACGGCAAAGTCACCCTCCGCCAATTTCGCCACCAGCGTGGTCGTCGCCACCACTTTCGTCAGCGAAGCAATGTCGTACATCGTACCCGGCGCCGTCGCCGCCGATTTCGCGTCGTAACTCAATTTTCCGAACGCGTGAACGGAAACTTTTCCGCGATAACCAACTGCCAGCGTCGCCCCCGGAAACGCTTTGTTCGCAATCGCTTTTTCGAGAACATCGAAGGCCGGCTGCAGCTGCGTTTCGCTCCGCGCATCCATCGGCTGCAGCGCCATCGGATTCGCTTGCAGCTCCATCCCAAAACCTGCTTTGAGATTCACGCCGGGAATCGTCACCGGCAATTTCCCGCGCACGGGAATTTCTCCGAATAGCGCGCGCGCCGCGGAAATTTGAGCGACGTCGCTGATGCCAAACGCGGCCAGCCACGTTTCCGCTTGCGGAAACCGTTCAATCAAGTACGGGCTCCCAAATCCCAAAGTGATTACCGGCTTGCCCGTCTTGAAAACTTGCTCCGCCAGGGCGGCTTGCTCTGCCGGTACATCGACATTTCCTTTGCGGTCACTCACGCGCACAAAAAGAGCGAGAATCGCGACGTCGTAGGAATCCGGCGGCGGCAATTTCAAAATGGACGCATTCACAAAACGCGTGTCCGCGCGCAGCGTCGCCACGGAATCGAATCGCGAACGCAACTCGCGTTCCAAGTCTTCGCCAGGATACGGCTCCGGATCGGCGTAAAAGGCCAACAGCAGCGCGCGCGACGATTTGGTTCCATCGAGCGGCAAACGGTGCGGCGTATCGCGCAAAAGAGTTACGCCGCGATCGGAAATGTCCTGCGCTTCTTTTTGCCAGACGGCGCTGCCGATTTTTTTGTTGATCGCGTTCACGTCCACAAGCCGGCTCGCGTTCAGACCGAGGCGCGCTTTCGCTTGCAAAATTCTCCGCACGGCAGCATCGAGGCGTTCTTTCGAAATTCGTCCCGACTTCACCGCGGCCTGCAACGCTTCGAACGCAGCGTCCGGCACCGGCGGCATCAGCAAACAATCCGCGCCCGCCGCAACCGCGCGCACCGCCGCTTCTCCGGGCGCGTAACGCACGGTGATCCCGCCCATGTCCATCGCATCCGTGACGATGAGACCCTGATAGCCAAGCTGTTGGCGCAGCAAATCGGTGAGGATATTGTGCGAAAGCGTTGCAGGAGTGTTCGGATCGGGCTCGAGAGCGGGAACATTCAGGTGCCCGGTCATGATGCTGTCGACCTGCGCCGAAATCGCTGCGCGAAAGGGAATCAGTTCGAGGCTATCCAGGCGCGCGCGATCGGCGCGAATCACGGGCAAATCAATGTGCGAGTCCGCGGCGGTGTCGCCGTGTCCGGGAAAATGCTTGGCGGTCGCCAGTCCGCCATTCTCGCGCACGCCGCGCACGAACTCACTCACAAATTGCGCAACGCGCTCCGGATTTTCGCCGAAGGACCGCGTGTTGATAATGGGATTGCCGGGATTATTGTTTACATCCGCGTCCGGCGCATAGATCCAATGAATGCCGACGGCGCGCGCTTCGACCGCGGTGATCTTGCCCATGGTGTAAGCGTCTTTCAGATTTCCGCCAGCCGCGAGCGCCATAGCGGTTGGAAAAGACGTGCCTTCATCCAATCGCATCGCCGTCCCGCGCTCGAAATCCGCGCCAATCAGCAGCGGCAGTTTCGATTTGGCCTGGAGCTGATTGTTGAGCACGGCCGTTGGATAAGCCTGACTCTTCACGACGCCGAGCGGCGAGCCATGTGTAATGTTGATGAAACCTCCGACGTGGAGGTCGGTCACGTCATGCATGACTTGCTGGTAGGCCGCCGTGTCCGTGGCCGTCAAGCTTCCATGATACGTGGTGAAAAGAAGCTGCCCGATTTTCTCGTCCACGGTCATTTTGCGCAGCGTGGTTTCCACCCACTCCTTCGCGGCGGGCGACAACTTTTTCGGCGCGCTCTTTGGGGGAACTGCGCCTTTCTGGGCGGCGGGTTTTTCTGCTGAAGTGCTGGTCTTACTTCGTGCGTTATGGGCCATAAGAAAGACGATCGAAATGGAAATCAGAAGCAAAAAACGGACGCGGCGTCCTTCCATCGGTTAGAATCCCCCAGTGGCCGCCAGCAGTCTGCATTAATTCATAGCACACGCACAAGGTGCTCTCAACGCGGCTTCGGCCAGCGCGTTCCAGAATATCATTGTATGGTTGTACGGTTGCCGCAAAGGGGGACCATTTGAACAGGCTCGCGAGCGTGCTGTCCCAAGTTTTGCGATTCACTATTGTATTGGCACTGCTCGCGGCGATTGGCGCGCCGTCGTTTTCAGCGGCGAGGCGCTCGGGGCGAGTCGCGCGGGTCCAGACCGGGCTGGACGTTCTGGCAGCACAAAAATTCGCCCCGCTTCGCGGGAAGCACGTTGGGCTGATCACCAATCACACCGGTGTCGATTCGCAGGGCAGGAGCACGGCGGAACTTTTGTCGCATGCGCCTTCCGTGCAGCTGGTCGCATTATTCAGCCCGGAGCACGGCCTCGCCGGGCGCAGTGATGAAAAAGTTGCTTCCACCAAGGATCCCGCCACGGGCCTTCCCATTTACAGTCTCTATGGCGAAACGCGGCGTCCTACCGATGAAATGCTCCAAGGAATTGACGCGCTTGTCTTCGACGTTCAGGACGCGGGCGTGCGGTTTTACACCTACACGGCGACGATGGCGTATTGCATGGAAGAGGCCGCGAAACGAAAGATCGCTTTCTACGTGCTCGACCGGCCGAACCTGCTGGGCGGAGAAATTATCGAAGGCCCGGTGCTCGACGCGGACAAGACCAGCTTCGTCGCGTACTATCCGCTGCCGGTGCGCTACGCGCTGACCATCGGAGAGCTCGCGCAATTTTTCAACGTTGAAAATCATATCGGAGTAGACCTGCACGTCATCACCATGAGGAACTGGCATCGCAACTATTTTTTTGAAAGCACCGGCATCAAGTGGATTCCGCCCTCGCCGAATCTCCGGACGATCAAGGGATCAATTCTTTATCCAGGGATTGAAATTCTGCAAAGCGCGGGAGTCTCCGTAGGGCGCGGCACGCAAACTCCGTTCGAGGAATTTGGAGCGCCGTGGATGAATGGCGATGAAGTGGCGGCGGCGCTGAATGTTCGGAATCTTCCGGGCGTGCGTTTTGCCGGGCAGCCGTTCATTCCGATTGCGGGACTGTACAGCGGGCAACGCTGCGGTGGGGTTTCCGTCAAGATTACGGATCGCTTCAAAGTGCGCTCGATGCGCATGGGATTAGAAATCGCAGCCATTCTGGAGAAACTTTACCCGAAACAGTTTGAAATCTCGAAAATGATCGAGCTGGTTGGAAACGCGGATACCATGCAGCAGTTGCAGTCCGGAGTGCCGCCGGAGAAAATCGTTGCGAGTTGGTCGGAGTCTCTCACGGCCTTCGACCAAATCCGCCGCAAGTATTTTCTGTACAAATAATTTGCGCATGGAGGAGGTCCGATTTTGGCCAGTTGGCGTTGAGAGACTTGGCCGTTTTAATAGGCACAGGGCTCTGGAAACTGCATGAAACAATATGATGATGCGTTCGGGTTAAGGACAGCAAGATGGGTGGCGGAACGGGAAATCGGAGGACCTACGGGGCACGCATCGTTCGCGATCCCGGAATATGTGGAGGGGAGCCTGTCTTTAAGGGCACGCGAGTGACTCTGCGTACTGTACTCGCCAGCCTCGCTGATGGAGATTCCCCCGAAGAAATTCTCGCCGATTTCCCGAGCCTGAAAATGGAGCATGTGCAAGTCGCCATTGCGTTTGCCGCGGCATCCGCTGAAGAGGATTTGCCCGTTCCAGTGATTCCGCACATTCGATGAAGATCAAGCTGGATGAAAATCTGCCCCTCCAGGCTGCCACATTTCTGAAAAACTTTGGTCACGACGTGCACACCCCACATGACGAGCGTCTAATTGGCCGCGCGGATGAAGAGATTTGGGACGCGGCACAGAAGGACTTGGATTTCTCAGACTTGCGCCGGTTTGCCCCTGGATCGCACCACGGCATCCTGCTTCTACGTCTTCGTTCCCCCACCCGAAGAAGAGAACGTCGGCGAATGGGCTGGGAGTTTAGTCGTAGCGACCGAACTCAAGACGCGAGTCCGGAAGCCGGAGGCGAAGTAGTTTTCTCTCGTAAGTAGGATCCTTTCTACATCTATTTCTCAGAGCCTTCTCACGAGCGAATGAGAGTGGTAGAGTCCTCCCATGCGAATCGTGTCGCTACTGCCGTCGGCTACGGAGATTCTCTTTGCGCTGGGACTGGAGCGTGAAATCGTGGGCGTGAGCCACGAGTGCGACTACCCACCTCAAGCCAAGACGAAACGCGTGGTGATTCATTCGCGGCTGCCGCATGGCGCTGCGCCAGCCGAAATTGACCGGCTGGTGAGCGAGTATGTACACCGCGGAGAAAGTTTGTACGCTGTGGATGCCGAAGCGCTGGAGTCACTGGCCCCGGACCTGATTGTAACGCAGGATTTGTGCCATGTGTGCGCGGCTTCCCCCGACGATCTGGCCGCGGCGCTGGCGCGATTCGAGCGGCGCCCCGAAGTTCTTTGCTTGAATCCCCAGGATTTGGGCGACGTCTGGCGCGACATTCTTTGGGTGGGAGAAGAATCCCGGCGTGGCTCCCAAGCGGAAGCGCTGGTGAAAGAGATTGGGGCGCGTATTGGCGCGCTGCAACAGCAGTTGCCCCAGCCGGAGAAGCGCCCTCGCGTGGCATTCCTCGAATGGCTGCAACCCTTTTACGTGGGCGGACATTGGGTTCCGGCAATGATCCAAGTGGCCGGCGGGGAAGACGTTCTGGGCAAAGTGCGCACCCCTTCTTCCCGCGTTCATTTGCAAGACATCGTGGAGGCGGAGCCGGAAATTCTGCTGATCGCGCCTTGCGGCTACGGCGCTCAGCAGGCGCGCAACGAATATGTTTCGATGGAGCTTCCCGAGCAGTGGAATGCCATGCCCGCGGTGCGAAACGGCCGCGTGTACGCGCTGGAAGCCAACAGTTACTTTTCGCGGTCCGGCCCGCGCCTGGTTACCGGCATTGAGGCGCTCGCGAAACTTTTCCATTCGGCCATCGAAGTCCCGCGCGAAGCCGAAGCTGCTAGCTTGCCAATCCATGCGGGCGCGCACGCTCGCGTGGCCTCCGTTTAGCCCCGGCATCTTCCGCATTGGTTTTTGGACACCTGTCCACGAGGACGGTTGACAACGTCGTTTGTCTGATATATAAGAACCTTACATGTAAGGGAGCGACTTATGATTGGCACTGGAATCAAGCGCGGCACGGCGGAACTGGCGATCCTCAGCGTTCTGGAGGAAGGCCCGCTGCACGGCTATGAAATGGCGCGGCGCATCGAAGAACAAACCAAAGGAGCGCTGCGCTTCACGCTCGCCGCGCTCTACCCCATGCTTTACCGCATGGAGCAGCGCGGCTGGATTCGCGGCGCGTGGGAAACCAGCCAGTCGGGACGGCGCAAGCGTTGTTACCGGCTCACTCCTGCCGGGAAGAAGAAACTGTCACCGCTGCGGAAGGAATGGGCGGAGCTTTTTGGCGCACTGAAGAGGCTGACCAAGGTGGCCCATGCCTGATTGGAGAGAAATCGTTAGCAAGGGGCTGTCTGGCCTGAAGCTTGGTGCTGCCGAGAAGGAAGAAGTGCGTGCAGAACTCGCGGAGCACTTGGAAGAAACCTACGAAGCTTTGCTCAGGGAAGGCATGTCTGAGTCCGCAGCGATTCGCCGCACGCTTTCGCTGGCCGAGGATTGGAACGATCTGCGCCGAAAAATTCACTGGGCACGGAAAGGAAAGGAAACGATGACAGACCGCATTAAGCAGTTATGGCTGCCTGGGATCCTGGCCTTTGCCTTGTCTACTGGAATGCTCGTACTCATCCAGACCTACGGTCCCAAACTCTGGGTCGCATCATGGAGGGGAGTCCTTCCTCTCGGGAAGCTTTACATCCCTTGGTTGCTACTCCTACCGTTCGTTGGCGCGATGGGTGCTT
The DNA here is from genome assembly GCA_001917435.1 of Acidobacteria bacterium 13_2_20CM_2_57_6. GTDB lineage: Bacteria > Acidobacteriota > Terriglobia > Acidiferrales > UBA7541 > Acidiferrum. The sequence goes on along the minus strand of MNEA01000130.1, from coordinate 31,779 downwards.
ATCTTTCCCACCGCGCTGGCGGCTCTAGAAGGCTGATGCTCTCTTCCGCAGTTTTTCCGGTGTTGCCATTTCTGGCATCGATTCTGTTGGTTCCTGTCAACCTAATGTTCGGAGATTTCATCGGTCAAAACGTAGGGCTCATGTCTCTTGTTATGGCTTTGCTTGGCTGGGTGCTGGTTCCCGGAGCGGCTCTTCTCGCCGGTGCGCTACCCGTGCTGTTTTTCTTCTCTCGGCAGAAAGATCCGCAGCAGATAGCATTCTAATAATTATGGTGGTGCATGCCTGATTGGCGAGAACTCGTTAGCAAAGGACTCTCTGGCCTGAAGCTTGGCGCGGGCGAGAAGGAAGAAGTGCATGCGGAACTCGCGGCGCACCTGGAAGAAACTTACAAAGCTCTGCGAGCAAGAGGTCTACCGGAACAAGCAGCCATCCAGCAAACGCTTGCACAAGTTGCCGATTGGCAGGATTTGCGCCGCAAGATTCAAATCGCCAGAACCGTGAAGGAGAACATCATGAACGATCGCGTCAGGCAATTATGGCTCCCCGGATTGCTCACCTTTGCGCTATCGATGGGCTTGCTTGAGCTGGTCCAGAAGTTTGGACCGCGCCCAATGGCTCTTGATTTGGACAAGGGGACTCCTATGGTCATGTTTTATACGAGCTGGCTGCTCACGTTACCTTTGGCTGGCGCAATTGGTGCACTGCTATCGAAGCGCGCCGGGGGCTCTCCGAGGATCTTGGCTATATCGAGCGTGTTTCCCGTTCTGCCATTCGGCGTCGTGTTCTTGATTGCCATTCCTGCGGGCCTGTTGATGAGCCACACTCTGGCGCACCATATTGTGGCCACGGCCTTTCTCACCATGATGTTTGGATGGGTTTTGGTTCCCGGCGTGGCGCTCTTTTCCGGAGGACTTCTTGTACAACTTCTTTCGCGCCGCTCAAACTCTCTCGACGTCACCATGAACTGAGTGCCACCGGCTCCAGCGACGATAGAAGGGAAGCCCGGCGAGAATCAAGAGGAGGCCGATGGAGGAGCGGCCGGGACGGTCGATCCAAATATTAATGGTCAGGGCCAGCGCGCCCGCGACAAAAATGCCCGGCACCCACGGATAGCCCCAGCAGCGATAGGGGCGCGGCAAATCGGGCTCGGTCTTGCGCATGCGAAACAGCGCAACGACGGCGGAAGCGTAGAAAATCCACGCAGCAAAAATAAAAAGGTTGGTCAATTCTTCGAACGTTCCCGTCAGCGCCATCAAACTTGCCAGCACCCCTTGAAAAATCAGCGAGCGGCTGGGAGTGCGGAATTTCGGATGGATGCCTCCGACGATCTTGAAAAAAATTCCGTCGCGGGCCATGGCGTAGCCCACGCGCGCTCCGCTGAGGACGGAAGAATTCATCGAGCCCAGGGCCGAGATGACCATCGCGAAAGTGATCCAGCTGGCGGCGGTGGCTCCTTTGATGTGCGCAACGACGTCGGAAGCGATGTGCTGCGATGCGGCTACCGTCTCAAACGGCAGCACATTCAAGCAAGCCCAGGTAAAAAGCAAGTAAATCACGGCGACAAATCCGACTCCACCGACCAGCGCGCGCGGGAAATTCTTCTGTGGATTTTCTACTTCGGAGCCGACGAGATTTAGGTCTTCCCAACCGTCATATGCCCATAGAGCCGCTGCCAGCGCCGCGAGAAACGCGCTGAAAATTGCGCCAGCGCCCATTCCCGCGGCTGGCCAGAACGGTTGCGGTCCGCCGGTCTGAGCGCTCGCGGGCGCGAAAAATGCCACGCCAATCACGATGACAACGGAAGTGATCTTGATGGTGGTCAAGAAAACCTGGACGGCTCCGCCGAGGCGCACACCCAGATAATTGATGCCGGTCATGATGAGGAGCCAGACGACAGCGAGCGGCTGAGCCCAGGTGAAGACGAAATCGTAAGGCTTGATCCAGCCAGTAAGACCGGGAATGGAGATGTGCACAGTGCAGAGAGGCACGGCGATGACCGGCAGGAGAAAGCTGAGGAAGCGCATCATGCCGGCGGAAATCGAAGCGAGCGAACTGGGGCGTCCGACGATGGAATGCATCCATCCAAAGATGAAACCGTAAACAGGACCGAAGCCGCGGCGGAGATAGGCGTATTCGCCGCCAGCTTCCGGAATCATCGAGCCCAGCTCGGCGAAGGAAAATGCGCCGAAGATGGAAAGAATCGCGCCGACAATCCAGGCCGCGAAAACGACCGAGACGCTGCGGCCTTCGCGCGCCATTTCCGCAGGTTTGAGGAAAATTCCCGTGCCGATCATGGTGCCGACGACGATGGCCGCGGAGGCCCACGCTCCCAGCCCGCGCACCAAGTCCAGACGCTTTTCGCTCAATTTTCCCTCGCGTTCATGCACCGGGGCCTGAAACAGCGTGCTTCTGCGGCGGTGAGATTCGGCTAGCGATTGAGCCGACGACAAATGTGACGATGGACCCAATCATAAAGAACCACGTAAACGCCACGCTCGTAAATCGAAATATGCACAGAATTGCGGCCAAGCCAACAATCATTCCGGCCAGAGCGCCGCGCGCGTTCGCGCCGCGATCCAGCGTGCCCAGCAAAAAGAGACCCAGCAAGCTGCCGAAAGGAAGAGAGGCGACAGTCAGTCCGGCTTCGAGCAGCGGGCCCCACTTCACGAGACCGAATCCCATGAGCACCAGCCCCCAGAAGAGCGTCATGCCGCGAGAGAGGCGCAGGAACCGGGCGGGATCGGCGCTGTGTCCGCGGAGTTTTGCAAAATCAAGCACGCTCGAAGCGGCCAGAGAATTCAACGAACCGCTGGCATTGGACATGGCCACGGCCACGATGGAAGCGAGAAGCAGGCCGGCAAGTCCTACGGGCATTTCGCGCACGAGAAAAAGCGGGAGGATGCGGTCGGTGCGCTCGCCGGGCGCCAACAGCGGGGAGTGCTGCGCGAACACATAGAGGAGCACACCAATCAGCAGAAACACGGTGAATTGAACAAGCACGATAACCCCGCTGGCGAGCAGGGCGCGGCGGCTGTCGCGCTCACTTTTCGCGGCGAGGAGACGCTGCACGATGATCTGGTCCGTGCCGTGGGTGGCCATGGTGAGAAAAGCGCCGCCGATGAGTCCGGACCAGAAAGTGTATTTGGTGTCGAGATCCCAGGAAAAATCGAGAAATTGGAGTTTGTGACCGGCGCCGGCTGCCACTTGCGAGACTTCGGTCCATCCGCCGGGGATACGGTGCAGCAAAACAAAAAATGTCACTGCGCTTCCGGTGAGATAAACGAGAAGCTGGGCCACGTCGGTCCAAATCACGGCTTTCATTCCGCCTTCGAAGGTGTAGAGCACGGTGAGCGCGATGACAATGACGACCGCGAGCTTTTCCGACGTTCCGAGGACGACGCTTATGACCAGCGCGATGGCCGAGACGCGCACGCCTTCGGCAATCGCCCGCGTGATCAGGAAAGTGCTGGCCGCGACAGCGCGCATGCGTTCACCAAAACGTTTTTCGATCAGCGCATAGGCGGTGAAGAATTCGCCGCGAAAATATCCGGGCAACAGCAGCAATACGATGAGCACGCGGCCGATCAGGTAGCCGAAGACGAGTTGAAGAAAAGTGAGATTTCCGCCGTAGGCGATGGCGGGGGTGCCGATGATCGTGAGAGTGGAAGTTTCTGTGGCAACGATCGAAAACGCCAGCGCCCACCAGGGCGCGGTGCGCCCGCCCAGAAAATAGTCCGTCGCGCTTTGCTGGCCGCGGCGAAAACGCATGCCCAGCGCCGTAACGCCGAGCAAGTAGGCAATGACAATGGCAAGGTCGAGAGGATGGATGCGCATCGAGTATCTTTTCCGGCGCGTCACTTGGACGCCGCGAAAAAGTGCGTCGAGGATAGTGGCGAGGTGTAGCCGCGTCAAGAAAACTCTGCGGAACGGGCACGGAACTGCAACACGTGCTGAACTTTTCTGGTTTGCGCACTTGCGCCGCACTCGGCGCTACGATTGCCGGGCGTTCTCGCATATGCTTTTCTGATGCGCTATGTTTTGGGATTTGACGGCGGGGGGACGAAGACGGACAGCGTCCTTATGGACGAGACTGGCGTGATACTTGCGCGTGCGCGTTCTGGATCATCCAATCCCACGACTTTTGGCGTAGAGGCGTCACTCACTGCGCTTTCGGCAGCGGCAAGAGAAGCACTGCGAGCAGCGGAAAGGTCCGAGCAGGATATAGCGTATCTTGTTGCCGGCGTCTCGGGAGCGGGAGAGCCTGCCATGCACTTAGCTGTGCAGTCGGGCCTACAGCCGAGGTTTCCGAATGCGAAGATCTGCATTACCAGCGACCTCGTTCTTTCCTTGGCGGCCACGGGAGAGATTCCCAGCGTTGTCGTGATTGCAGGAACGGGTTCGGCGGTTCTTGGAAGAACAGAGCCAGCGGAATTGGCGCGCGCCGGCGGGTTTGGGCCGTTGATTGGGGACCCGGGGAGCGCTTACGACATCGGAAGAAAGGCAACCGCGGTGATTTTGCAGAAAAATTTGAATAGGGAAAGATTTCCCCTTGGGGCGAAGGTTCTGGAATCTTTGCAATGCAAGTTCGACGAGTTATTTGATCAGGCGCGTGCCCGGCCGGGCGACGTTTTTCCAAAAATATTTCGGGTTGTAGCAAAGGAAGCGGAAAGCGGCGACGCCGCGGCGCGAGCGCTCCTGACGGCCGGGGCGCAGGATTTGCGAGATCAGGCGCGCGAGGTCATCGAGAAACTGAAGTTGAGAGAAGCGGATTTTTTTCTTGCGAAAACCGGAGGAGTGTTTGACGGCAGCCCCTTCCTCAATTGCCAGTTCGACAGCCTGATGCGAGAAATCGCTCCCAAGGCAAGAATCGGTCTGCTGCCGCGGTCCGTGGCTGAGGCTGCGGCACAACTGGCGCGAGAAGCGCTGATGAACCCCCTTGTGCTTGAAGAGAGTTAAGTCATGCCGGACCTCAAGAACAAAGATCGGGAGCGAGCGCTCATAGCCACTGGCGAAGAGCTTGCTGGGCTGGTGCACCATCCTTCGGCGGAAGTGCTGCTCGCGCTGCTCGAGAATCCAGCGCTGGACGAAACGCAAGTCTGCCTGCTGCTCGAGCGAAAAGATTTGCCGGGAGAAATTCTCGAAGAAATCGCGCGAAGGAAGGCGCTGCTGAAGAGCTACCGGGTCAAGCGGGCGTTGGCGTTTCATCCGCGGACGCCGCGGCTGGTCAGCCTGCGCCTGCTTCGCGATCTTTATCTGATGGACCTCGTGCAGGTTGCGATTCTGCCCGGCGTTTCCGCCGAGCTGAAGCGCAACGCCGAAGAGCAACTGATTGCGCGGCTGCCGCAGCTTCCGCTGGGGCAGAAAATCACGCTGGCGCGCCGCGGGCCAGCGCGCGTGGCCGGCGCACTGCTCGCGGAAGGCCATGCTCAAGTGATTTCCGTTGTTCTAGACAATCCGTACATGACGGAGGCACAAATCCTGAAGGCGTTGTCGCGCGAAAAACTTCCCGTCTCTGTGATTCCGGCCATCATTCAGCATCGCAAGTGGTCGATCAGCTACAATGTCCGGCTCGCACTCATCCGTCACCCCGCGGCGCCGCTGGCGACGATTCTTTCCTACCTGCCGCAACTCACCGTCTCCGATCTGCGCGAATTGGCCTCGCCCGGCATCGTTCCGGAAAGCCTGCGCAAGTACCTGCAGGCGGAAGTACAGCGCCGCATGCGCACCGGGGAGAAGGCGGCAAGCGGGGGCTCGCCCCCGGGTGATCCTCAAGGGTCAAAGCAAGACTGAGGATCCGCCTTTCTATTTTGCAGAACATGTCACCTGGACGACTTGCCCTGCATCGAAGCTCAGATTGCCGGGAACAAAAGATACGCCGCCGGCGTCGTATGTGTTGTGACGGAAGAAGGCGTATGCTCGCAGGAGAGAGGCGGCGATTTCGCCCGAGCGCCGCAGTACGTAATCCCTGTCAAGGGGTTGCACCAGATTCATGGGCATTGGGGATCATCCCGCCAGGCGGCTCGAACGCCGCTGGGCGCCGCGCTACTCGTTCCGTGCGGACCTCGAGATCGAATGGGGCTCGGCGATGCTTCGCGGAAGCACGCGCGACATCAGCGCCAGCGGAATGTTTATCGAAGCCGCCGATCCGCTCTGGGTGGGCGCCGGCTTTACCGCGCGACTGACTCTCGATCGGCCCGTGAAACTCGACTGTTTCGTGAAGCGGATCGAACCGGGGAAGGGCATGGGAGTGTCCGTGGCCGTCTCCGAATCCGAAAGTCAAAAGATTTTCCACGACCTGCTCTCTTCGCTCTCCACCCCCGGCACCTAATCCCGTTTTATACTAAGAGTAATGACACGTTGCGTTGATTGCGGTTCGGAGAGAATTGCGGATCAGTGTCCCTCCTGCGGCTTGACCTCAGCTGCGGCCGAGGTCATGTTTCGGCGGCGCCTGCTCAAGCGCACGGCGATATTTTTGGCTGGGTCGCTGGCGTTCCCCTACGTCAGCCAGATTTATCCGCCGCTCGATTTGGACCTGATGCTGGTGTTCTTTGGAGTGCTTTTCTTTGTCGCGCTGGCCATCGCGGTGATCCTCGAACGCCGGGCGCGAAATCACCTGGAACTCGAAGTGCTCAAGCGCGTGTACGCGGGATTCATTCCGCTGCCCTGGATTCTCGCCGCTACACTGCTGGTGAATGGCAAGCTGGACTCGCAGAAAAACGTGACCTATCACCCCACCATTGTGGACAGTCGCTACAATATGCCGGGAATCGTCCGCGGGACGCGGCGGCTGTTCGTTCGTTCCTGGCGCGATGGGCAGAGAATCGAACGGCTGGCGGTGGACTTCGATGACTACGACCGCTTTCGCGCCGGCGATTCAGTGGTGGTGGGCGTGGAGCCGGGCGCGCTCGGCATCCCGTGGTATTACGGGGTGTATCGCCGATAAAAAGTTTTCAGTCGTTAGTTCTGGTCAGTAGGCCGGCTTGCCATTGATGAGAATGGGGATTTGCAATTCCAGGACGTGGCCATCCTTGCCCAGGCGGAATCTCACGAGTTGCATGCTGCCGACGTCGCGCGTTTTCCATTCCGGAGTTTCGAGCGGCTGGTCGGGCTTGTCGGCCGGTGACCACTCCACGTCATTGCCGCGCGGCTTCACTGTTTGCGGATCGATTTCGTAGGCTTCTTGTTCCTTGGTATCGATAAGCAGATACCGCTTCCATAGGTGAACCAGCAGCAAGCCTTTTTTCTCGGTGTGATAAATGTTCCAGGACTTCGGCGCTTCGTCATTGAATTTCACAATCGCGAATTGCACGGACTTCCAAAGAGGTTTCTTTTCGGACCATTGCGAGCGAGCCAGGGGAGGAAAAGAACCAATTGCCAAAGAGAAAATTGCGAGCGCTACGAGCAAACTCCTGATTTTCAATTCCGGACCTCACTGAACGACTTGTCGAGGAGCTTGATGGCTTCGTCGACATCGGGCTTGGTGGTGTTCAGCATGGGGGCTAGACGGAGAGTGTTGCCGTAGAGGCCGCCTTTGCCGATGAGCAGGCCGTTCTGGCGCGCGCTCTCCATCACTTGTGTGGTTGCTTCGGGGGCGGGCTCTTTGGTCTTGCGGTCTTTTACCAGTTCAAGCGCTTGCATCAGTCCCATGCCGCGCACGTCGCCGATGACAGCGTGCTTTGCCTGCAATTCTTCCAGTTTGGCGCGAAAATATTTTCCGACCACGTCGGCGTTCTCCAGCAGATTTTCTTCTTCGATCAACTCGATGGTGGCTTTGGCTGCTACGCAGGTCACCGGGTTGCCGCCAAATGTCGCGATGTTCGCGCCCTGGAAGCTGCCGGCGATTTCCGGCGTGGTCACAGTCAAGCCGACAGGCGCTCCATTGGCCATGCCTTTCGCGCTGGTAATCATGTCCGGAATGACCTCCCACTGCTCAATGCCGAACCATTTTTTGCCAGTGCGGCCCCAGCCGGTTTGCACTTCATCGGCGATAAACAGCGCACCATACTTTTTCACGGTTTTGAAAACGATCTTGAAATATTCCTTCGGAGGAGTGATGAAACCTCCGACGCCTTGAATCGGTTCGGCGATAAACGCCGCGATGTTGCCGCTGGTGCCGGTTTGAATGAGGTTTTCCACGTCTTCAGCGCAGGCTACTTCGCAATCGGGATATTTCAAATGCAGCGGGCAGCGATAGCAATAAGGATTCACGGCATGCGAAATCCCCACGCTGATGACGCCGCCCTTGCGATAAGGCGCGTGCGCGGTGACGGCTTTGGCGAGTGCCGAGCCGCCGGAATAGGCGTGGCGCAGTGCCACTACGTCGAAGCTGCCCGTGGACATGCGCGCGAGCAGAATAGCGGCTTCGTTGGCCTCGGTGCCGGAATTGGTGAAAAAGCTCTGCTGCAAATTCCCCGGAGTGATCTGCGCGATTTTCTCCGCCAGCGCCACGATGTGTTCGGTGGGGTAGAGCGTCGAAGTGTGCTGCAGGCGGTTGACCTGCGCGCTCACTTTGCCGGAGATTTTCGGATTGCAGTGCCCCACGGAGACCGTCAGGATGCCGCCGAAGAAATCCAGGTACTTGTTGCCTTCGACGTCCCAGAGATGCTGCATCTCGCCGCGGTCAGCCACCAGCGGCTGCTGGAAATAGTTGGTCACCGAGGGCCACAAATATTTTTTGTGCTTGGCGACGGCTTCTTCGCTGCGCGTGCTACGAGAGAGCGGGGATGCCGGTACGAAATGTGCTGGCGTGGTCACGGAGGAATCCTCTGTTTCAAGGTGGCGGCTACTTATGCGGCCATCTGAATTCGAGTGTACGATGCGGCTACGGCGGCGGCAAGCCACCGGCGAATGCAGTTCACGGCAGCTGACTGGCAGGTGGAGCTAACGAAGTGACGTGAGATTGGAGATTCGCCACTACTAACAGAGGGAGTGAAATGGAGCCCCGGGCTGGGAGCGGGCCCCGAAGTTGGAGGTTCATTTCATGCGCCAGCCTGAGCCGTTGCCGTTTCATGCCGAGGGGACGGAATCAAGCGAGTTCTCAGGCCGTGGCGTGTTTGGACAAGGGCAGCGCCTTGATCTCGATTTTCTTTGGCAGCGCGGCTGCGGAAATGGGCGCGGTGATTTCCAGCATGCCATTGCGATACTCGGCGGACAGCCTGTCCTTGTCGACGCCTTCGGGGAGGTAGAGGCTGCGCTGGAACGAGCCGTAGGTAATCTCTCTGTGGTGGTAATCTGCCTCCTTGGTTTCGCGGACGTCGCGGCGTTCGCCGCTAATCGTCAGAGTGTTGCCCTGTACCTGGATGTTGACATCCTTGGGTTCCACGCCCGGCAGCATCACATGGCAGTGGAATTTCTTGTCATCTTTATCGATAAAGGATTCGACAGCGGGCGCGAATCCCGTGACGAGCGTGCGCTCCTCTTGAGTCGAGGGCCAACTCAAGAAGCGGTTGAAGATCTGGTCAAAATCCCTTCGGAAATCGAACAGATCCTGAAACAAGCTGTCTCGTGGAACTAGATTGGTCATAAGAACCTCCTGAGGTTTTTCTGGCGGGGCGGTACCTGCATGGGCTGGTCGCTGAGGATATTCCGTCTCCAGCCGGAGTTTCTCTTTTACGTACATGCGTAGCTGCTGTCAAGAGGGTTTTGAGAGAAAAATCCAAACTACCGGACTAATTGTTGGACGGCGAAGTTCATCTTGTGTTCCTCAACCATCTCTCAGCATTCAACTGAAACCGGTGAACATGTGCTGTACGAAGCACCGATCCGTTACTCCGTGTGCAAAATTGAACAGACATTAGCGGACGCAGTTCATAGCCTAACCCTGAGGTAACCATGACTGGGCCGGGGAGCAGTTCGGGGTTGAACGGGGCTGCCGCCCCGGCCTATCGCATCGCTTGCCATGTCGTTGAAATCAAGACCGGACCTTGAGCAAGTGGAACGAGCCGCGGCCTTCGACGCGCTTGGTCTCAGTAGAAATCTTGTGCGAATACTCTTTGTCCATCGTTTCCCGGCGGAGATCGAGCACTGCCTGTATGAACTCAAAAAGGTCCGATTCACGGTCAGCTCAGATATAGCTGTGACTCCCGAGCAGTTCGCCGAACGGCTCCGCGCTAAGCCCTTTGACCTTGTAGTGGCCGAGCACCCCAGCCCTAATTGGCAAGAAACGCAAGCACTAGACATTCTTCGCGAGATGAAGAAGGACATCCCCGTCATCTTTTTAGTCTACGGCTTGAAGCGCGAAACAGCCGCGAAGTTCATCCTAAAGGGTGTTTCCGATTGCGTTGAAATGGATAGGATTAGCCACCTGCCTGTGGCCGTGCATCGAGCTCTCGATGAGAAAGCGTTGCGTGATCAACGCGACCGCGCCGAAAAAGATTTGCGACGATCGGAAGCACGTTACCGTGCCTTGGCAGGGAATCTTAGCTACGGAATTTGCCGCTGCGGACTCGATGGCTCGTTTCTGGAAGTAAACGAAGCGATGATCAGGATGCTCGGCTATGAGTCAAAAGGAGAAGTCCTGGTTCTTGGTCTCGTCCGCGAAATCATTCAAGACCCCCCAAGACGAGCACAGTTGCTTGGGCATTCCGGTACAAATTCCCAGGTCGACCCCATCGAAATGGAATGGAGGCGTAAGGACCAAACGAATTTGAAGGTCCGGCTCAGCGGGCGGGAAGTGCTCAGCGAGAAGGGCGAACTGGAAGCCTATGAAATTATCGCCGAAGACGTCACGCGCCAGCGAGAAGTAGAAGATCACCTGCGGCGGCTGGCAGCCAGCGATTCGCTGACCGGGCTGGCTAACTATCGCCACCTTGTCGACGTGCTTGATTCGGAAATCAAGCGAAGCAACCGCACGAACCGTCAATTTGCATTGCTGTTCTTTGATATGGACGGTCTGAAGCGAATCAATGACCGCCACGGCCACATGGTCGGCAGCCAGGCGCTCTGCCGGTTGGCCGACGTTTTGGTCTCCTGCTGCCGAGGCATCGATACGCCGGCTCGCTTCGGCGGAGACGAGTTCGCCGTGGTCTTGCCGGAAACTAACGCGGACGAAGCCAACCTGGTCGCACGACGTATCTGCGAAAGAGTTGCCAACGATGGCAACGGGCCGACCATTTCCGTCAGCGCAGGTGTTGCCGTATTTCCTCAAAATGGCGAGACAATCGAGAAGCTCTTGCGCGAGGCCGATTCGGCGCTCTACTCCATGAAGCAGCTAAAGAGCTTGGCCGTGCGTTCCACCAGCACCGCTCGCGCGCGGTAGACTTCTTTCTGCAATCCAAAACGCATCAACGATGGGCTACCCTGTTCCAAATGGAACAGAAAGGTTTCCGTGTCTGCGCGATCATGCATAAGATGTCCAGGAAAAGAAGTTTGAAAGGGTCGCGCCGAGCGACGCTTGCCGCCTTTCGGAAAGAAATGGCCAGGCCACGCGTGGCTAAATCCGCACAAAGAAAGTATGCCAATCTGCCCTCGTCGGTGCGATTGACAGAGGCAAGAAAACCGTCCAATCGTGAAAAGTAAAGAATCCGAATCAATTCGAGGGCGAGCTTTGAAATAGTGGCTAGACGAAATTACGGCTGCGACCCGCACAGACCCGGTCTTACCTTGCATTTATCGACCAGACAAAATGCTGTTTTATGCCATTTGATTTTGATAAAATGCCCTTAAGCGGTGTTTTATGAAGGCAATCGCGAGTTCAACCAAGAAAAAATCCAAACGAAGACCCACGGGAAAGCAGCCCTTTGATGCCCAGGCGTTTCTCGATTCCGCCGGCGTGTCCAGAAAGGTTGTGGTGTATCGAAAGTTGCAGAAGATCTACTCCCAAGGGGATCCTGCCACAAGCGTGATGTATATCCAGGAAGGGGGCGTAAAGCTATCTGTTGTCAATGAAGTTGGCAAAGAGGCAGTCGTGGCGATTCTAGGGCCCGCCGATTTCTTCGGAGAGGGATGCCTGGCAGGTCAGGAAATTCGCATGGGTACCGCCACGGCGATTGCCCCCACGTCCATATTGGTCATTGAAAAAAACGAGATGATGCGCGTGCTCCATGCGGAACATTCGCTTTCAGACCGTTTCATGTCTTACATTCTTTCTCGCAACATCCGCATTGAGGAGGATTTGATCGATCAGCTTTTTAACTCCAGCGAGAAGCGGCTGGCGCGAACTCTCCTGCTGCTCAGTCGCTATGGCCGGAAGTCCGAGCCGCAAAGGGTGCGCCCCGAAGTTTCCCAGGAGATGTTGGCGGAGATGATTGGCACCACGCGTTCGCGGGTGAATTTTTTTATGAATAAATTCCGGAAATTGGGCTTCATTCGTTACAACGGCGGGCTTCACGTCAATAGTTCCTTGCTAAGCGTGGTGCTGCACGAATAATCAACGGGGTTTCGCTAGGCGAGAGATTGTAGAGAGAAACAGAACCCAGCGTGCGATACCGGCACGAGGACCACTGGGGCCCTGCGATTCACTCCGACAGTCTGATCAGGCAGTGATATCCTCCGAAAGAACCCAATCCAGAGCTTCATCGCGATGGCGGAAAACGCGGATTCGCTTTCACCTGCGTTTTCACGAAGTATCTCAAACATGCGTCCGAAGCCGTATCCTAGGTCGCCCTCCACGAGGATGGCACCGCGGGAAGTTGGTGAGAACACGCCTCTATGGGTGAGTTTATGAATGTCGTTCGAATCGATGTCGTATTGTGTCACTTGGGTGAGGTCCATGAGTTGGGAGAAACTGGGATCGAAATCCGGATCCTTGCGGAGGCTTTCCTGATGCGCCAGCGCGTCGTCCAACCTAAGCCGACCCGATCCTATAGTGGTCACTAGCCGAAGTTCCTTGTCGATCTTGTAGGAGGCAGGCATGCGTTATTTCCGTCAGCAAGAACCCTGCGAACACCGGGCGATGGGATGCGCTCGTTTCAGGGTTAAACGCATTCTACACAGTCCAGTTATCTTTGGTCGATAGTGCGCCAAAAGCGGCATCGGCTCTTCCCCGGGTTCGCTAGGTGAAACGATTCAGGAAACTTTGACACTACTGTCATATCGTCTGTCTAAGCTGAATTGGGCGATCAACCCTTCAGATCATGGTGCCCGGAAAGACCTCCTCGCGGCCCGCAACCTTCCCATCCAGGAGATTGACGTCCCGCGTCCCGGCGCCTAGCGATGTCTGGGTGTATTGGCGCTGCCACGGGCGGGAAGACGTCTCGCGCGTGCGGGACATGAGCATGGGGGGTTTGTTCATCGAGACCCCCGAGTCGAGGGAAGAAGGGGTCCAGGCCAGGTTGCATTTTCTAGTGCAAGAAGGACAGATCCGGGCCGACGCGGTCGTGAGGCATTCGAGGTCCAGCGTTGGATTAGGTCTTAAATTCACCGCGCTGGGTGAACAGGCCGGCCTAAGCTGGCCGTCTTGCTGAGCCGGTTGCGCGGGCTTCAGCATTCGCGCTGAAAATCGTATTTGACAGTTGAGGCTCGCTCCGCAGTAATACTCCGCGATAGAATTCTCCCACAGGTTGCGCTTTCGAATGATGACGCAAACGAAGATTTGTCTCCGGCTCGCTATTCCTGAAGATGTTCCCATTCTCCACAAATTGATCGAAGCGTCTGTGCGTGGGTTGCAAGCGCAGGACTACACACAGGAGCAGATCGAAGGCGCGCTCAAGACCGTTTTTGGCGTTGATAGCCAGCTCATCGCTGACGGAACGTACATCGTGGCAGAGGCCGAGTCTGGCGCATTCGAAAGCGCTGGCGGAAAAAACTCGCAGACCGGATGGACAATCATCGGTTGCGGCGGCTGGAGCAAGCGCAAGACGCTTTACGGGAGTGACCACTGGACCGGGCGCGAGGATGCGCTTCTGGACCCTCTTCGCGATGCCGCGAAGATTCGCGCGTTTTTCATCCATCCAGACTGGGCTCGGCGCGGAGTCGGCAGCATGATCCTGAAGGCCTGCGAGGATGCGGCGAGGTCCGCCGGATTTACTCGCTTCGAGATGGGGGCAACCCTGACGGGGGCGAAGCTCTTCGGCGCAAAAGGCTATGTCGCCGTGAAGCCCATATCGATCCCGTTGGTGAACGGCGAATCGCTTCCTGTGATTCACATGGAAAAGCCAGCTTGACAAAGTCAGTGGGAAGCACGCCGGGGTGGTCGCTGACCGTGGCGGAAGAGTCTTTACGAGCGGCGCGAATGCATTTATGTCCCAATCAACGCAGACAACCATCGTAAACGTGGGGTACCGCTCGACGAACTACTGGGTTATCAGGGCCGGCAGATCGCGGCTGCTCGTGGATCTCGGTTATCCGGGCACCATGGGAACGATGCGCGCGAATCTCAAGCGCATGGGTGTTCCCCTCGAAGAGATTCGATACGGGCTGGCCACTCATTACCATATTGACCATGCTGGACTTGCGCAGGAACTCAAGAATGCGGGCGTTCCTTTGCTTGTGCTTGAGGTGCAAGTCAGCTCCATCCCGTTGATGAAAACCTGGACCAAGCCCCGGGATCAGTACCTGGACATCGCGATGCACGACAATGTGACGATCTCCTTCGCCGAGAGCCGCACGGTGCTCGGCCAGATTGGCATTGTGGGTGAAATCCTGCACACGCCGGGACATTCCGATGACAGCGTGACGCTGCTGCTCGACGAAGGCGCCGCCTTCACAGGGGACCTCACTCCTCCGGCACTGGCTGGAGAGGACAAGGCGGGAGTTGTAGCCGCGAGCTGGCGACTGCTGCGGGACCGCGGTGCCACCCGCATTTATCCCGGCCACGGACCGGTGCGGCAGATGAGCGCGAAGTCGGCGGTCTGAAACGCACGGTCCGGCAGCCCGGCGGGTATAATGCCGGCTATGAATTTAGCTGCGCGGCTCCTTCGCCGGGCGTACGGAATGTTCACGCGCGTATTTCCGCGATGCAGTGTGATTTCACAGGCGATTGCCTTCAATTTATTTCTGGCATTTTTCCCAGCACTCTTGATTGCCGTGGCATTGGCGACGAGTCGGATTGGCGGCAGGACGAGTCTGTTTGATCTGATCGCGGATCTCACCCAGTTTTTGCCGCCCGGGAGCCAAGCGATTGTTTCGGAATTTTTGGTGAAGCGCGGACCGGAAGCGTGGAAAGTCGCGGCCGTCGGATGGACCGGGACACTACTGGCAGGCTCGCAAGTCATGAAGCTAGTGATGCAGGGGATCCACACGATTTACGGTGACACCGACGAACTCGGGTTCCTGCACCGGCAGGTTCGAGGCTTAATGTTATTGCTAGTGACGATTGCTCCGCTGCTCGGGGCGGCCATCCTCGGCGTCCTGGGTAAGCCGCTGCGGCAGTGGATTGCTCACGAAGTCGGCAAGCACACAATTCTGCAAGGATGGTGGAATTTCTTTTTCCCTGCCGCTGCAATGGTGCTGGCGATGCTGGCCCTGACGGTAATTTATCGCGTGGCCCGGCCTCGGGAAGACAGCATGCGCAAGGTCCTGCCAGGAGCGATGGTGGCCACGCTGCTGTGGTGGCTGGTGGACGTGCTGTTTGGAATTTACGTGCGCCGCGTTCCGTACAGCGTGGTGTATGGAGGCCTTGCGGCAGTAATCGGACTGATCATCTGGATGCAGCTTTCTGCAGTGATTATTTTCCTGGGCGCCGCCTGGAACGCGGAACTGGCGGAGAGCCGCAAAGAGGCGCAGATTCATGCATGAACAAGTTGTCCAAGTCGAGTGCTATTCCGGGTACAAGGCAGACGAGCGTCCCCTAAGGCTGAAACTCCGCGACGGAGCCCGGGAAATTGTCGCGATTGAAGATCGCTGGTACCCTCCGGGAGCGACTTATTTTCGCGTACTTGTCGACGACGGCGACCGTTATCTGCTCCGCCACGAAGAGGCCCAGGATGTCTGGAGCTTAGCCGGATTTCGAGCAGCGGTGTTGCGTCAGTACCCGACAGTCCTGCGGAATATAAAGGCGTTGACAACCTGACCACCAAACGAATCCGGGCCGAGGATTACTTACGGTTTCCCGACAATGTGCCCAGAATCTCACAGGAACCACGGTGCAGAGAATAATCGGACGCAGTTCGTCGCTAGCGATTGCATCTCGAGCGCTATCTGCGAGAGTGGCATGATCCTCCAATGGATCGCACGCTGTCAGGTGGTCACAGAACCTTCCGCCGATCCCACGGGCGGCAGTATCAAGCACACCGCCCATCTCTACGTGTTCGTTCCTATGTTCTCCGTCGACAATGACCAGAATCCAGCGGACACCATGCTCTGCCCGAATGGCGGAAGGCCCGGTGAACTTTGCGGCATCCCTCTAGGCCAGCAGTTAATCAAGCTCTTTGGTTTTGTTCCCGAGGCCTGGAAGACGAAGGTCAATCCCGCCATTACCACACAGTGCCCCGACCCGAATAATCCTGTGCCAGGCACGTGCACCATGCACGCTTCTTCCGTGGATTTATCTCAGACGCTTGTGGCTCTCGGGAAAATCCCCGGGCCTCCAACCGCACCCATTTTCGTGCCAACACCGAATCACAGCCACGTCATCGATAATTCCCGCGTAAACAGCTTGCCGATTTGGTGGGAAGTACGGCCCGTGCTCATCCTAAATCAGAGCGACTGGCCATTAGCCGATGGCAGTTCCGGCATCACATCGTCTCACGCCATGGACGATGCCGAGGCAGCCGGCCGAGCCATCGAAGTCGGCTCCAACTTCTTCCTCTTCTTCAGCTCGGTGATGAGCGCTAGCACGATGGCTTCACATCATATGCACGCAATGCCAGCTGGCGGTGCGTTACCATCTCAATCGATTCTCACGGAAGCTCGCAGAGGCAATCAATCCAGCCTCCGCAAGTAGCCCTCGAAATCTGCTGGGGTCCAATGGCTGCGACGCTCAGAAAGCCCTGCCCGCAATCGGTCCCGGGTCGGGCCCTATCGCGTTTCCCCGACGCTCTAGCCGAAAAATAGGCTATCGAGATTCAATGTGCCCGAGTAACGGGCTAACCGCAGACTGAGCCACTCCGCGGGCAGCAATCTGATTGACACAAAAATTGAGCCGAGCGTATAGTCAAATCTCTGTTAGCACACAAGCGTCCCCTGGTTTCGTCCCATTCCGGCTCCCGGACGCCTCAGGATGCAGATTCTGAAGGGCAGGGATGTTTCATTCAGTGCTACGCCCGGGGTTCCGCCGCATCATTCTGGTGATATTCGGTTGCTGCCTATCGATTTGTGGCACGCTCCTTTCTGCTCAGACGCCCGCTCCTCCCTCGCCACCGCAGGATGCACCTGCAAAGCCGGATTCGACGACCGCACCCCTGCCAACGCCTGCCACTGGCCAGAATGAAGAAGTATCGAGTCAGGAAACGCCGACCACTTTTAAGGTGCGCGTAAATCTGGTACTGGTGCGTGTAGTAGTTCGCGACTCGCAAGGCAAGGTCGTCTCGAACCTTAAGAAAGAGGATTTTCAGCTTTACGACAACCGGAGATTACAGAGCATCTCTTCTTTCAGTATAGAGACGCCGGAAACGCGCACGGCCTCCGCGGTGGCTTCCACCACGACGGCACAGGATTCTTCGTCAAGCGCCGATGCAGCGGGCGGCAAAGCAGTCGTTCTGCCACAGCGTTTTGTGTCCATGGTGTTTGACGACGTGCACCTCTCGATGAGCGACGCAGTGTTCGTTCGCGACTCGGCGACGCGGTTCTTTGGAGCCTTGGTAGCGAGCGATCGCGTTTCCCTGAACACCACCTCCGGGCAATTGACGCAGGATTTTACTGATGATCACGAGAAACTGTCGAAAGCGCTGCTCGGAATTCTGCCGCGTCCTGTGACGGGCCAAGGATTTCATGATTGCCCGGACGTGGGCTACTACCAGGCCGACCTGATCGTCAACAAGTCGGACGTTCAGGCGCTCGCCGTCGCTACTGAAGACGCGCTCCAATGCGCGTTCAACGGAGACACACGCATGATGGCCGCGGCACAGAGCCTGGCCCAAGCCGCTGCTGATCGCGCAGTGTCGCAAGGCGACAACGAGACCCAGTACGCGTATCGGCATCTCGAGGATGTCGTAAGGCGTTTGGCAAACATGCCCGGCCAGCGCGTGCTCGTTCTGGTTTCGCCCGGCTTCCTATCAACGACGCTGCAACTAGAAGCTTCCAACATGGTCGATCGCGCGGTTCGTAGCAACATTGTGATCAACACGATTGACGCGCGCGGCCTGTACCCCCCGGATGTGGGCGGAGACATTGCCGACCCGCCGCACGACACCTTCCGGACTGCCGGGTATAAGACCACGTATCGTGTGGCCGCGCAGTTGGCGCAAGAGGACGTTTTGGCGCAGCTCGCCGATGGAACGGGCGGCAATTTCTATCACAACCGCAACGATGTGGATGAAGCCATGCGTGAGGCCGGCGCGGCCCCGGGGATCTCCTACTTGCTCGGATTTTCGCCGCAGAACCTGAAAATCGACGGACGCTTTCACGCTTTGAAAGTCACGCTCACGAGCAAGGAAAAATACGGCATCCAGGCGCGGCACGGTTACTTCGCGCCAAAGACGGTGGCCGATCCCGCTGAAGCGACAAAGCAGGAGATGCAGGAGGCGTTGTTCTCCCAGGAAGAAATCCGCGATCTGCCCGTCGAACTGCAAACCCAATTTTTCAAGAAAGATGAAGCTCAGGCGCGCCTCGCGGTCTTAACGCACTTTGACTTAAAGAGCATTCACTTCCAGAAAGTGCAAGGGCGCAACAACGATCAGTTGACAATTCTCACGGGGATATTTGATGAGAACGGAAATTTTGTTACCGGCCTTTCAAAAATTGTGGACATGAAGTTGCTCGATACGACGTACACCCGGTTGAGTCGTTCGGGGTTCACGGTGAAAACCAGTTTTGACGTGAGGCCGGGCACCTACCTCGTGCGTCTGGTTGTGAGAGACGCAGTAGGTGCGCAGATGGCCGCGCGTAACGGGGCAGTGGTCATTCCTTTTTGAAATTCGGTAATTGTGGTGGGGGATTTATGAATACTCTGACGACCTTCAGGCGAACAATTCGGTTAGCCGCGTGGTTTGCTGGAGCGATGTGCGCGGTTCCTGGTCCTTCACGGGCGCAGAAGCAACCCGCTCCTCCGGCGCAACAACCCCAGGCCGCTTCTCCGGAGCAGCAGCAGCCAGCCGTCGTCATCAAGAGGGAATCAAAATTGGTGCTCGTGGATTCCGTGGTGACGGACAAGAAGGGCAACTATATTCGCGACCTGACGCAAAATGATTTCAAGGTATTTGAGGACAACAAGGAACAACAAGTTTCCACCTTTTCTACCGGCGCCGATGCAGCCAGCCAGGCGAACGGCCAACGCCGGTACCTGATTTTGTTTTTTGATAACTCCACCATGGCGGCGCCGGACCAGATCCAGGCGCGCAGTGCCGCCAAGAAGTTTATCGAAGCGAATGCGGGTCCCGACCGCTTGATGGCCGTGGTGGATTTTGGGGGATCGCTCCGCATCGTGCAGAATTTCACGGCAAATGCAGACGTGCTTCAAGCGGCCGTGTCGGGTGTCAAGACTTCGTCGGTCGATCCAAACGCACCCCCGCCGGACGTGCCCGTTACGGTAGCGTCCGCGGGTTTTTCGTCATTGGGTAATGCCGCCGCGGATTTTGGGGCCCGCAGCATGCTGTTGGCTGTGCGCAGCCTGGCGAAAAATCTTCGCTCCATCCCTGGGCGTAAAATGGTGGTGCTGTTTTCCGGTGGTTTCCCGCTGACGCAGGAAAACCAATCGGAGCTAACGGCCACCATTGATGCTTGCAACAAATCGAACGTGGCGGTCTACGCGCTGGATGCCCGCGGTTTGGTGGCGACCGCTCCGGGCGGGAGCGCCAGCAGGAGAGTTTCGGCCGGTAGGATACATGCCGTTTCAAATCGTGCTCCGGCACGAAAGATTTCGCCGCGCGTGCGCTTGATACTCGCAGCCTATCCGGCGATGGCCATGCCTGATCCGCAAAGGCCGGGCGGTGGTGGTGGAACCGGTGGCGGTGGCGGGACCGGAGGAGGCGGAGGCCGTGGCGGGACCGGAGGTACGGGTGGGGGCGGCACCGGCGGCGGTGGCCGAGGTGGCACCGGCGGTGGAGGGACAGGGGGTACTGGTGGTGGCGGCAAGGGTGGCACGGGCGGCGGCACGGGCGGGGGAGGAAAGGGAGGTACCGGCGGCACGAGCGGCGGCACGCGCGGTGGAGGTTACAACCCAACCTCCAATTACAACAATTCGCCTTACAATCAGCCGCGCACGATCGTGCCGCAATTCCCACCTTCCGCTTCGACCAATCAGCAGATCCTTGCTGCGCTGGCGGAAAGCACGGGTGGATTCACTATCTTCAATACCAACGACTTGCTGGGCGGACTTGAACGCATCGGGCGAGAACAGAATGAGTTTTATATCCTGGGTTACGTGCCCGGTGACAGTCCGGAAGGAAGCTGCCACACGCTTAAGGTGAAGCTGAACCGCGGGGGGCTGATTGCGCGCTCGCGCAGCGGCTATTGCAACACGCGATCCACGAACCTCCTCGAAGGCAAGCCGCTGGAAAAACAACTCGAGTCGCACGCCGCGGGTTCTCAAACGGGCTCGATTCATGGCGTGTTGCAGGCGCCGTATTTCTATACCGCGCCAGAAACGGTCCGCGTCAATCTGGCGATGGAGATTCCAGCGGACACATTTCAGTTCAATAAGGACAAGGGAAAGTATCATGCGAACTTGAACGTGCTGGGAATTGCCTACCGGCCAGATGGGACCGTCGGTGCGCGATTCAGCGATACAGTCAACCTGGACTTGGAGAAAGACGAGTGGAAAGAATTCACCAAGTTGCCGTATCGCTATGAAAACCAGTTCGATGCTACGCCGGGCACTTACCGGTTGACGGTAGTCCTCAGTGCCGGCGGCGATGCTTTCGGCAAATTCGAGTCGCCGCTCGCCATCGATCCCTATGATGGAAAACATTTCAGCCTCAGTGGTGTGGCGCTGACGAATTCCGCGCAAAGGCTGAACGACATTCCCACCGGCTTGGATTCGGTTCTGCTGGAAGACCGCACGCCCCTGGTGGTCAAGGGCACGCAAATCGTTCCTTCTGGAAGCAATCGCTTCAAGCATACGGACAACGTCGTTCTTTACACGGAGATCTATGAGCCGCTGCTGACCTCGGCAACCCCGCCGATTGTTGCCATGGGCTATCGAATTTTCGAGCGCTCTGCTAACAAGCAGGTATTTTTCACTGACGTCATGCGCGCGGATGATTACGTTCAAAAGGGAAATCCCGTGGTTCCCATCGGACTGAAGGTGAAGGTGGATGACCTGAAGCCGGGCTCTTACCGCCTGGTAATGCAGGCCGTCGACAGCGCGAAAAACCATGCTCCCGACCGGTCCGTGGACTTTGACATCGTCGAGTAACGGACTTAACCAGATCCTGAAAATCGGACGGTCGAACTTGTACTGCGGGGCCTTGTTCCCACGCGTCCGGCCCACACCTCTAAGCCCTTTGCTGACTGTAGTTTCCACCGTGATAGGGATTCGACATAGCTTCTGGAGTTGCGCAACTTCTTCGCCGGACCAGGGTTATTCTATTGATGAGCCGCAGTTCATCCATTATGGCGCCCGGCAGGAGAGTGCTATGAGGCTGCAAGAGTCCCCCGCCTCGCAAGTGAATCAACGAATCCCAACGATTTCCGCGACCCCAAGGTCATTCCTCGCCGTCATTCTCTCTTTCGCTTGCGTTTTGTCGCTCGGTATCGAATTGCCTGCCAGCGCGGCGAATCCTGCGTCGGCGAAGGACAAGAAACCCAAGAACGATCCTGCGCTCAAAGGCTTGCCGATTACAGAACTCAGCCCCGACGAAGCGATTCTGCACGCGCTGAACCGCCTGGCCTACGGCCCGCGTCCAGGCGAGGTTGAGCGCATCCGCCAGATGGGGCTGGCCAAATGGGTCGAGCAGCAACTCAATCCAAATTCCATCGATGACCGCGCGTTGGATGCGCGCCTTGCGGACTATCCGACGCTGCGGATGTCCACGGCGAAACTGATTGATGAATATCCGCAACCCAAACCAGCGGAGAAGCAAGCCGAGAAGCGCGCGCAAGCACAAGCGCAGCAAGAACAGCGCCGAAGCGATGCAGCCGCGGAAAAGGTTGCTCGGGATGTGCAGGGAACGCAGGGACCAGTCGCCGGCGGAGGCGACGGAGAAGCGGTTCAACAAAATACCGCGAACGCAAAGCAGGAAATGAGCGATGCGCCCGCGCTCATGAAGCAGGAGCAACCCGAAGGGAATCCTGCGACGAAAGGTGTGGGCAAGCGCGACGTTTTGGGTGGCGCCGACCCCAACAATGTTCCACGCGCGATTGCCGACGACAGCAAGAGGCCACAGCGCGTGGTGGCCGAACTGGGCATGGCCAAGGTAACGCGTGCTATTTACAGCGAGCGGCAGCTTCAGCAGGTGATGGATGATTTCTGGTTTAACCACTTCAACGTGTTCGCGGGCAAAGGCGAGGACCGC
This sequence comes from Acidobacteria bacterium 13_2_20CM_2_57_6, assembly GCA_001917435.1. Taxonomy (GTDB): domain Bacteria; phylum Acidobacteriota; class Terriglobia; order Acidiferrales; family UBA7541; genus Acidiferrum. Next base: position 9,289 of record MNEA01000130.1, on the reverse strand, counting down.
TACTACATCACTTCGTATGAACGCGACGTCATCCAGCCGCATGCCTTCGGAAAATTCAAGGATTTGGTGACGGCCACAGCCAAGAGTCCGGCGATGCTTTTTTACCTTGACAATTTTCTGAGCGCCGATCCGCGGGCGGCGCAGCGGCAGGCGGCCGAGCGCGCAGCGCGCCAACAGTGGCGCCGCGGAAGATTCGGCTGGCCGGCGCCGCCGCGTCCAGTGGGCAATCCGCAAGCGAAGAAAAACGAGCGCGGGCTGAATGAAAATTACGGGCGCGAGCTGATGGAATTGCACACGCTCGGTGTGGATGGCGGTTATACCCAGAAAGATGTCACGGAAGTGGCGCGCTGCTTCACGGGCTGGACGATTGAGAAGCCCAGGCAATACGCGGATTTCAAGTTTGATGACCGGCTGCACGATCCCGACGCGAAGTACGTGCTAGGGAAAAAGATTCATGCGGGCGGGATGAAGGATGGCGAGCAGGTGATCGACCTGCTTGTGCATCATCCGAGCACCGCAAGGTTTATTTCCACGAAACTGGCGCGCCGGTTTGTTTCGGACAATCCGCCGCCGGCGCTGATCAATCGCATGGTGGAAACTTTCCAGTCGAGCGATGGCGACATCAAGTCAGTCCTCCACATCATGATCTGGTCGCCGGAATTCTGGTCGCGAGAATCGTATCGAGCAAAAATCAAGACGCCGTTTGAGCTGGTGGTTTCCGCAGTACGCGCGCTAGGCACGGACGTGGACACGCCTCTGCCGCTGGTGCAGTGGGTGGGGCGAATCGGCGCGCCCCTCTATCAGTGCCAGCCGCCGACGGGTTACTCGGATAAGGCCGACGCGTGGGTAAACACCGGGGCGTTGCTGAACCGCTTGAATTATTCGCTGGCGCTTGCCGGGAACAAAATGCGCGGTGCGCGTACGGACGTCGCGTCGCTGCTCGGCGTGGATTCATCCGCGGATCCGAAGGCGGCGCTGGACCGCGCGGTGCAAGTTTTTCTTGGCGGGCAGGCAGGCCCAACCACGGTTGAAACGCTTGAAAAACAACTCGATAACCCGCAAGTTTTGCAGGCGAAGCTCGACGATGCGCACAAGCAAGTGGATCTCGGCGTCGTTGCCGGACTGGTTCTGGGAGCGCCGGAATTTCAAAGGCACTAGGCTGGAAAGGTCGCCATGAGTTACCGATGCTGTGAAGGCGTACCCGGTCTGAAATTTTCGCGGCGGTATTTTTTGAAGCAGGGCGGCGTGGCCATGGTCGGCCTCAGCGCGATGCCCGCATTTTTGCAGCGTGCCGTGGCGGCGACGCCCATGCCAAACAAGAAGCAGCTTGTCGTGCTGTTTCAGCGCGGCGCGGCGGACGGCTTGAACATCGTCGTGCCTTTCGGCGAATCCAATTACTACCGCATGCGGTCCACGATCGCGATTCCGCAACCGAAACGCGGCGGTGCGGACGCGGCGGTCGACCTGGACGGATTTTTCGGTTTACATCCGAGCCTCGCGCCGCTTGAACCGCTCTTTCACAAGAACCAGCTCGCCATTGTCCACGCCGCGGGTTCACCCGATGCGACGCGCTCGCATTTTGACGCACAGGACTTCATGGAATCGGGCACGCCGGGGCTGAAATCGACGGAAGACGGCTGGCTGAACCGCGCTCTGGAAGCCGTTCCGGAAGAAGACGCTTCGCCTTTCCGCGCCGTGGCGATGGGCCCTAACCTCCCGCGCATGTTGCACGGCGCAGCGCCGGCGATTGCGCTGCCGGACCTAAAGCAATTCAAAGTGATGGCGCAAGCGCCTGGAACGGGCCAGATTGTTGAAGGCGGCTTTGAAGCCATGTACTCGCAGACCGTGGACCACGCATTGCACGGCACCGGCACGGAGACATTTGAAGCCATCGATCTTCTGCGCAAAGCGGACCCGGCGAAGTATCAGCCGGAAAACGGCGCGCAATATCCCACGAGCCGGCTCGGCCATAGTTTGCAGCAGATCTGGCAACTGCTCAAAGCGGACATCGGCGTCGAAGTTCTATTTGTGGATTGCGGCGGCTGGGTCATCAGGACATGGGCGACCGCATGGAGAATGTCGTCTTCGTGACCATGAGCGAGTTCGGCCGCACCGCCAAGGAAAACGGCAATCGCGGCACCGATCACGGCCACGCGAATTGCATGTTTGTGATGGGCGGCGACGTGAAAGGCGGCGCGGTTTACGGCAAATGGCCCGGTCTGAATGATCACCAGCTCAATGAAGGCCGCGACCTCGCATTAACTACGGACTTCCGCTCGGTTGTCGGCGAAATTCTCGTCCGGCACATCGGCGTGCGAGACTTAAATCCTGTATTCCCCGGCTTCGACAACAATTCCCGCAAGTTCCTGGGCCTGATTAAGGCCTAGAGCAGAAACGATAGCTTTGATGAGCGATGCGAAAGTTCTTGAGCATCCTCATCTCCTTCGGTACCTCATTCGTATCTTTGACACTCTTCCAGCGCACAGGTAGTCTTGCGCCAGCGACTGCTGGAGGCGAGGCTCCATGAGAACAACGCGACGAGAATTTGCAAAGAAGCTCACCGGAGCGGCGATGGCTGTCGCATTTGTTCCCGCCGGGGAAACGGCGCGTCTGCCGATTGCGTTTTCCACTTTGGGTTGTCCTGCCTGGGACTTGCAGAAAATCCTGACCTTCGCGGAGCAGCATGGCTTCGCTGCCGTCGAATTTCGCGGCCTGGAAGGTAATCTGGACTTGCCTTCGCACCCGGCATTTGCTGCGGAACGCATCGCGCAAACGAAACACGAAATCCTGTTTCACGGCCTGCGCGTCGCCTGCGTCAGCAGCTCCGCCAGCTTGCATGAATCCGATCCAGAGAAGCGCTCCAAAGTCTTGGCGGATGGCCGCCGATTCATCGACCTGGCCACTACGCTCGATGCGCCCTACGTGCGCGTGTTCGGTTGCAGCCCTGACTCCGGGCATCCCGTGGTTCCGAGCGAGCAAATGAAGGCGCGTGTCGCTGCCGGGCTGCGCGAATTAGGCGATTATGCGGGCCCGCGCAAAGTTACCGTGATCATCGAGTCGCATGATGACTTCACGTCTTCGGCCACTCTGGCTGACGTGCTGCATCGTGCCGATTCCAAGTCGGTCGCACTTTTGTGGGACGCTCACCATACGTTTGCGGCGTCAAACGAGGACCCGAAGTTCACCGTGGGACAGCTGGGGCCGTGGATCCGGCACACACACTTGAAGGATTCGGTCGGCAAAAGCGGCGATCGGAAGTACGTGTTGACCGGCCGAGGAAATGTTCCCATCAAGGAGCAGATTGAAGCGTTGCGCTCCATCGGTTACAAAGGCTTCTATTGTTTCGAGTGGGAAAAAGTGTGGCATCCCGACCTGGAAGATCCCGAGATTGCCATTGCGGACTATGCCCGCGTCGTCACCAATTATTTGCGCTAGAAATCCGGCGACAGCTCTGCTCGCAGGCGCTGCGGTGAATCCGGTAACTACACTAGCGAAAAACTGAAGATTTCGTCACTCGGCCGGCTTCAAATAGCGAATCCTGTGTTGCGACAACTCACATCCGGTTTTCTCCGAACTGTTGGCTGTGAACTGTCAGCTCTGCCGTTTCACTCCCCGGGCTTCAGCTCGCGAATCCAGATGTTGCGGTAGCGCACCGGGTGGTTATGATCCTGAAGCGCCAGCGGCAGTTTTTCCGGCTGCGGCTCATACGGCGGCCGTTTGCCGTGAGCCGTCGGGCCGCTCAGTTCCACGTTGTCCTGCACCAGCACGCCGTTGTGAAAAACGGTTTCGCGGGCGGGGCGGAGCAGTTTGCCGTCTTTCGCAAAACGGGGACCGTGAAAGACGATATCGTACGTCTGCCACTGGCCCGGCGGGCGCGAAGCGTTCACCAGCGGAGGGTATTGGCCATAAATCGCCGCTGCCTGGCCGTCCGGGTAGGTCTTGCTTTGGTAGGAGTCCAGGACTTGAGTCTCGTAGAGCCCTTGCAAGAAGACGCCGCTATTTCCACGGTCCTGGCTCTCGCCTTTCGGCGGCGCGGGTTCGGCAAATTCCACGTGCAACTGGCAATCGCCAAAGGCTTCAAGCGTATGGATTTCTCCCGTCTTTGGCACCACTTCGAAATAACCGTTCTCCACTTTCCATTTGGCTGCGCTGCCGTCTTTGTGCGCCCATTTGGAAAGATCCTTGCCATCAAATAGCACCACAGCGTCCGAAGGCGGGCGTCCCGACGAATCCTGCGTGCTCGCCGTGCCGGGATCAATCGCCGGCGGCGCCGGCCGATCGGGATCGTGAACCTTCCATTTGGTGTCGACTTGCGCGTTATAGATGACCGGCACAACTCCCAGCAGCAGAATGCAAATTGCAGCGAAGAGAATCTTCTTCATTGTTTGAACCTCATCACAGAGGAGCAAAATTCTACCGCAGATTGAGATGGAATGGAGCGGCTTGATAGCCCCCCGTTTTTTCTTCTCGCTGAAAAACTGAGAACCAAATACTGGGAACAGTCTTCAGTGCGCTGCGTCTTCCCGGATGCGCATGCCGTAGAAGGAACGGTAGACGAAAAAAAAGGAGACCAAGAAAAAAGCCGCCGCGAGGATGTGGGTCAGTGTTGTGCTGTGCTGTGCCGCGGTCAGTTGCACGGCGAGCTCGACGGCGAGCAAGCCGAAGAGCGTCGTGAACTTGATGATTGGATTGAGTGCGACGGAAGAGGTGTCCTTGAAAGGATCGCCGACGGTGTCGCCAACGACAGTAGCGTCGTGGAGCGGCGTGCCTTTCTGCTTGAGCTCGACCTCAACGATCTTCTTGGCGTTGTCCCAGGCGCCTCCGGCGTTAGCCATGAAAATGGCCTGATACAAGCCAAAAATGGCGATGGAGAAAAGATAGCCGATGAAGAAGAAGGGTTCGACGAAAGCGAAAGCCAGTGTGGCGAAAAATACCGCGATGAAAATGTTCAGCATGCCTTTCTGCGCGTACTTGGTGCAAATCTCGACGACTTTCTTGCTGTCCGCGATGCTGGCGGCAGCGGCTCCTTCGAGCTTGATATTGGCTTTGATGAATTCAACCGCGCGGTAAGCGCCGGTGGTTACCGCTTGCGTGCTAGCGCCAGTGAACCAGTAAATCATGGCGCCACCGGTGACCAGGCCCAGCACGAAAGGCGCGTGGAGCAGCGAAAGATTGTTGACGTTCTCGCTCAAGCCTTTGGTGAGCGCCATGATGATCGAAAAGATCATCGTGGTTGCGCCGACGACCGCCGTGCCGATGAGCACCGGCTTAGCAGTAGCCTTGAACGTGTTGCCGGCGCCATCGTTGGCTTCGAGCATTTCCTTGGCACGCTCAAAATTGACGTCGATGTTGTAGTCCTTCTTGAGTTCTCCTTTGATGCCAGGAATCTGTTCAATCAAGGAAAGCTCATAGACGGATTGCGCGTTGTCGGTGACCGGTCCGTACGAGTCGACAGCGATAGTTACCGGGCCCATGCCGAGGAAGCCGAAGGCCACTAGACCGAAGGCAAACACCGCTGGTGCGAGCATTTGGTTGTCGAGCCCCAGGGTGCTAATCAAGAATCCGAGCGACATGAGCAGTACCATCGCCAGACCGATGTAGTAGGACGAAAAGTTGCCCGCCACGAAGCCGGAAAGAATCCCCAGGGATGCGCCGCCCTCTTCCGCGGAAGTAACGACTTCTTTCACGTGGCGCGATTCGGTGGAGGTGAAGACCTTCACCAACTCAGGGATGATGGCGCCCGCGAGCGTGCCACACGAGATGATGGTGGCCAGCTTCCACCACTGCGAAGTGTCGCCGCCAAGGTTCGGGATGATCACCGACGAGACGACGTAGGTAAGAGCAATCGAAACGGCCGAGGTGATCCACACCAGCGAAGTGAGCGGCGCTTCGTAATTCATATGATCGGCTTTGCCGTACTTCGCGCTGGCAATGAAGCCGTTAATGAAGTAGGCGGCGGCGCTGGCGATGAGCATGACGATGCGCATTACGAAAATCCAAACCAGTAATTGCACTTGCACGGTGGGATTTTTCACCGCGAGGAGAATAAAAGTGATCAGCGCAACGCCAGTCACGCCGTAAGTTTCAAACCCGTCAGCGCTGGGGCCAACGGAGTCGCCGGCGTTGTCTCCCGTGCAGTCGGCAATGACACCGGGATTGCGCGCGTCGTCTTCCTTGATTTTGAACACGATCTTCATGAGGTCGGAGCCGATATCCGCGATCTTAGTAAAGATGCCGCCGGCGATGCGCAGCGCGGCAGCGCCAAGCGATTCGCCAATGGCGAATCCGATGAAGCACGGACCGGCGAAATCGCCCGGAACGAACAGCAGAATGAAGAGCATCATCATCAGCTCGACGCTGATCAGCATCATGCCGATGCTCATGCCGGCTTGCAGCGGCGTGCTGTAAATCGGATAGGGTTTGCCGCGCAGGGAAGCGAACGCCGTGCGCGAATTGGCAAACGTATTGACACGAATGCCGAACCACGCCACGCCGTAACTGCCCGCAATCCCGACCAAACTGAAAATCAAAATAATCGGCAGAGTGACCGCAACCGGCTGCACCGGGGCAAGCCAGCCAAAGTACATAACGATCACGACCGCGATAAACACCCACAAAATCAACAGGAATTTTCCCTGCGTAATGAGATAGGTTTTGCAGGTCTCGTAAATCAACTCGGAGATATCCCGCATGGACTTGTGAACGGGCAGGTTTTTCAAGCGCGAATAAATGGCTAATCCGAAACTCAAACCAAAAATGCAGATGACGATTCCGAAAAGCAGAAGCTTGTGACCGTCGATTCCGAGAAAAGAGACCTGGGAAAGGTCGGGAAGCTTAAGGCTGGCTTCGCCACCGGCTTCGCCGGCCAGGGCCGAGGGGGCCCCGACCAATATGAGCGCGGCGGCAGCCACTCCAAACATGGCGAATTTACAGCTCAATGACCAGGCATTTGCAAGCCAGGTAAGCATTCACGATCCTCCGTAGATCATTTATTCAAAGGGCGTTCACAAGGCATCAGATTCCAGAGACAGCCGCTTCCGGCACACTTTTTCGGCCGAGCGCCCCAAGGCGCGAGCGAAGCGCGAATTGTTCTCATTCCACCAGGAAGAAGCCACCGCGCCGGTCCGAGATTACCCCTAGAGTGGCCGGCGAAGCGCCCCTAAGACGAGGCGCAAGGGCTGCACAAAACGCCGATTTATAACATTTTACCGATGGCCGGTCAAACCCGCTGCTCTGAGAGAAAAGGCAACAACCCCGTATCGCGTCAGATACTGCGGCGAGACGCGGATGCAAAGCGATGGTAACATGCCAGATTCGTTTGAAGGCCATATAACCCTATACAGACGGGGGTCCATGCGTAGCGAACAGTTGTCAGGGGCGGCGCGAATCGCTGCCGCAAGCAGCAGCTTGCGCCACGAGGGAAATCCAGCCAACGTCCCTGTCTCCAGGCGCGCGGCCGCGCGGGCGATGGTGGGTCGCGCATGAGGCATCATTTTTTCATCACGGGCACGGATGCCGGAGTAGGCAAAACGGTCCTCTCGGCACTGCTTTGCGCGGCGCTTGATGCCGTTTACTGGAAGCCGATCCAGACGGGCACTCTCGAGGGCTCAGACCGCGTGACGGTCATGAGGCTTGCGGGGATTGGCACGGACCGGACGCTCGATGAAGTGTACAAATTTGTGCCGCCGGTTTCTCCCGATCTCGCGGCGCGCTGGGCAGGAGTAGAAATCGATCTCGGGCGAATCAGCATGCCCAACAGCTTGATCAACGACTGGCTGATCGTCGAGGGCGCCGGAGGCGTGCTGGTACCGATTAACCAGAAGCAGTTTGTCCTCGACCTTATGGTGAAATTCAAATTGCCCGTGATTGTTGCGGCGCGCAGCGCTCTGGGCACGGTGAATCACACGCTGCTGACGCTGGCCGCGCTGCATGCTGCGGAACTGCCGGTGCATGGCGTAGTGCTGATTGGCGATCAGAACCGGGAGAACCGCGAAACCATCGAACGGTTCGGCCACGTGCGGGTCATCGGAGAAATTCCCAAGCTGCCTAATCTCCACCGCACGGCGCTTATGCAGGTCTTCATGAATCATTTCGATCGCGCGGCTTTCGCGCAATAGCTTCCCGCGAGTATCTGACATCTGCACCCATGCCATTTCCAAACAAGTTGCTGCACAGGGATTGGAGGAATTCCTCTTGGCCACGAGTCTGAACGGATGGAAGCAGAAAATCGTGGCGTTCGCGGGCGGACTGGGAGCGCCGGGGCTCTTTCTAATTTCGTTTCTGGATTCTTCCGTGCTGACGTTTCCGATCATCAACGACCTGCTGCTGATCGAGTTGTCCATTCAGCATCCGGCGCGAATGCCGTTGTATGCGTTCATGGCAGTTCTGGGATCGGTGCTGGGCTGCGTAGTGCTGTATTTCATCGCGCGAAAAGGCGGGGAAGCGCTGTTCCACCGCAAGGCAGGAGAACACGCGCACGCTATTCGGCACTGGGTGGAACAGAACGGTTTCGTGGGAATGCTGATTGCGGCGCTGCTGCCGCCGCCGACGCCGTTCAAAATTTTCGTGTTTGCGGCAGGCGTGTTTGAGGTGCCGCTGCTCAGTTACACGTCGGCGATTACGATTGCGCGGCTGTTCCGATACTTCGGAATTGGATACCTTGCGATACGGTATGGCGCGGACGCGATGCCGTACTTGATGCACCACAAGCTGCAGGTGACGGGTTTCGTGATTTCGCTGGTGACGGTAAGCTATGTGCTTTCGCGAGTGCTGCTTAAGCGGCGAAAGCCTCCTGAGAATGTTGGCTAGTTAGGGAATAATTCCCCCTCCCCCCGGCCTTTTTTCATCAAGCGTTCATTCTAAAGGTTAAAGTCGTTTGTTTTGATACACTTTTGGAAGTGTTGATTCTAAAGGGGCTTAGATTGCACCGAAACTGTGCAATATTGGCCTTTTCCGCTCTCTCCCGTAAGTGCCACTCTCGATTTCCTCTTGCGAAAATAGCAGGCGCGGAACTTTTGTTCCTCTTGACGAAGGTAGGACAGCACATCATAACTGTTGTTAAGTGTGTTATATAGAATAGTCGAGAATGGGGGTTGAAACAGCGAACTCCCAGTCGAGTCGCGCGCCCCGATGGCTGGCTACGCTCCGCTAACTCGCCAGACGTGCTTTCTCGTTCCACTGCGGGACGTTCACGCCCTTCACAATGAGCCACAGGCAAAGCGACAATTCCCCAATTAAGGCAAGCACCAGAATGGGGAGGATCGTCGCTGCATATGTGGGGGCGAGGATG